>NC_003552.1:4540651-4843361 GCF_000007345.1 Methanosarcina acetivorans C2A
ATTGGGAAAACATCAGCATCCAGTCACGCAGATGCTACGAAGTTGCGAGGAAACATAACAAACCGATCATCGTCATGGAGCCAGTTAAAGGCGGGGCGCTTGCCTCGGTCCCTGAAAAGGCGGAAAAACTTATGCATAAGATCCATCCGGAGGATTCCCCTGCTTCGTGGGCACTTCGGTTTGCTGCGGGATTTGAGGGAGTTTTCATAGTCCTGAGCGGTATGAACACCATTGAACAGGTGAAGGATAATATCAAGACCTTCGATAATCTGACACCGATTTCCCCTGAAGAAAATACTGTCCTCGAAGAAGTCAAGGAGATCATTAGCAAGAGTACCGCGGTCCCCTGTACTGCATGCCGGTACTGCGTCGAGGGGTGTCCGCAGGATATCCAGATACCCGTTTTATTCTCAATTTATAATGATGCAATGAAGTATGGAGATATCAACTACCCCACTGTGCATTACCAACATGCAGTCTTTGGTCACGGTAAAGCAAGCGACTGCATAGAATGCTGCAAGTGTGAAAAGAGTTGCCCGCAACATCTGCCAATATCTGAAATCATGAAGGAGATCGCAACTAGGTTTGATAAAGAGAAATGAGAATTTCCGGCAGGCTTTTATATTTTTGATCATTCCACCGTTAACAATGTATTGAATTAAAAAAACGAACATGAAACTCTTCGAATAACGGGCCCAAAAAATGAAAGTACTTGAAGGCACTTTCATGCCAAATTGTATATTTAAAAATCGTATCTGAAATTCAGATACTTAAAAACCTCAAATATATATAAAATTTAAAGAAAAGTTTAAAAGGAAGATGTTATACGGCGTCTTCCTCATCGTCTTCATCAAATTCTTTGTAACTGTCACTTCCGACCATTGCTGCCGAGATAGAATCAATCCCGTCGAGCCACTCTGCAACAATGCCGTACGGGAGTTCAGCCATTGCCTCTTCAGGCAGGCTCTGTCCTTTAAGCACGATTGCGCCGCACTGGGCAGTGTAATCAAGAGCAAGGTCAAGGTTATCCGAGGCTTCGGCATCGACTGCTGCTTTTATAAGTTCATCGATACTTGCTTCGCCCTCATAATCACCCATAACATAACATTCAAAGGCGACAAGCGCCCCCATAAGAGAGGTCTGTACTGAATCGATCATAAGGTCGATATCTTCAGAAATGGGATCGACCTCGGAAAGCACGATATCCCTTATCTCCTCAAGAATTTGCAGAGCTTTTTCCTTGGAGAGCATAGCTTTTTCAAAACGAGCGGTTACTTTCAGGCAGGCAAGGATCACGTCGTCAACCATATTGACAAATACGGCACTTTCCTTCCCGACTTCTTCTTCTGTTTCTTTTATTTGAAAACCGCTTTCCCTTGCCCGTCCGAGCCAGTTTTCCCAGCGCTTTTGGGTATAAAATTCATAGGGGGGGACCTGGTTCATTTCATGTTCAGGCACTTATAACACCGCTTATATACCTTTTTTATTAATTAATAATCAATCTTACTATTACTAAAAGGTGTTTGTTTATGTTCACCAGGCAAGTTTCACTTTTTTCAAGGAATTGCCGGCTTCACATTTTGAGTCAAGGCTTTCAAGGACCTCTACGATTTTGCATTTGTCCCCTTTTAAAAGCCCTTCCGGGTGGCAGACCTCATACACGCTGCACTCTCTCTTTCCACATTTGGCTGGCTCATACATAATTTTTGCTCCTTCAACGGCCTTTCTCGATTCCAGAGTTGTCAGGATAGGAGCCCTGCTGACGTCCACAGCAAGTACCCCGCTGTCGTGCAGGAAACATTCATGTATGTCCTTGCTTCTGATTCTCTCGACCCTATACCTGCGTCCGGGTTCAAGGTTAAGGCATGTATTCTTCAACCGGCATTTCTTACATTCAGGCATTTCACCTTTGAATATGAATTCCAGTCCTTCCCTTGCCAGCCGTGATCCGATGAGTGTTATTTTTGTATCACTTTCTGTCATAATAGTTCTTCCGTTTAAATATATTCTGGTATTCGTTGGTTTTTCGGGATTCCGGGAGCTGATCCCAAAATATTTCTAATTAGTATTGAGATTAGACCTGAAGTCAGGCACTTAAGACGGATTATCCTGAATAAATCGAATTCATTTAAACTCAAATGGGCCGTTAATACTTATTAGATCTGAAATTAGATCTGAACCCCGGCCTGAAAGATTCTGAGATATCATTGTTTATCTTTATGATATTTTAAACAGTTGTTGATTTTTTGCTTCAGCCTGAGTTAAAACAACTTTTCAACTTATGACCTTTGTGATTCTTGCAACCTTCTCGGCTGCCGAGGGAGTAAGCCCGTTTCCGAGAATTGTGTATCGGTCCGGACGGATACTGTGTGCATGTAAAAGGGCTTCAACTATATATCTATCTTCTATGCCCAGTTCTTCTGCATTCGTGGGAGCCCCGATCTTTTTTAAGGCGTCCCGGATCTCCTGCCAGTTTCCCCCGTGCAGGTACATCATCATGATCGTACCAACTCCACATTGTTCACCGTGCAGCGCAGGCTTTGGGGCAATCCTGTCAAGGGCGTGGCTGAACATATGTTCCGACCCCGAAGCCGGCCTTGAAGAGCCTGCAATGCTCATTGCAACCCCATTCGAAACCAGAGCTTTTACCACAAGCCTGGCAGACGTCTCATGTTCCGGTTTTATCGAATCGGCATTTTCTATTACCACCCTTGCTGCCATACGGGAGAGAGCGGCAGCATATTCCCCGAAATACTCGTTTCGGAGCCTGCTTGCAAGCTCCCAGTCCAGAACTGCCGTGTAATTGGAAATAATGTCTCCACAGCCGGCTACAAGAAACCGGAACGGAGCCGCCGAGATGATTTCGGTGTCTGCAACTACGGCAATAGGGGCCTGGGCCTGTACGGAAGCATTTTTTCCGTTGTCAATTATTGAGGCGCGGGAAGACGCGATACCGTCATGAGAAGCTGCTGTCGGCACACTGATAAAGGGGATTTCGAGCCTTGTGGAAGCGAGTTTTGCAAGGTCAATGGATCTGCCGCTTCCGATCCCGAGAAGAAAAGTAGCCCCGGTCTCGGAGGCTTTTTGCATTATTTTATCGACTTCCTCCATGGTTGCCCTGCAGGTAAGCACCATTTCTGTGCTGCTCCCTGCGTTTTCCAGGAGTGTGCTCACTCTTTTACCCGCGACGTCCCGGGTAGTGTTTCCGGTAACTATCAGCGCATTCCCTTTCAGTTTCAGGTCCCTGCAAACATCTCCGATTTCCTCAAGTACGCCATGCCCGACAAGCACGTCCCGTGGAAGCTGCATCCATTTTGCGCTGTTTTTATTGATGGTCAATTTCATACCCGCATGAATTTTTAGTTGTGATATTTTTGTGATATTTAGTTGTGATATTTTTGTGATATTTAGTTGTGATATTTTTGTGATATTTAGTTGTGATATTTAGTTGTGATATTTAGTTGTGATAAAGAGCTAATATAGACCTGATTAATAAGGCAGGTTTAAGCCAGCCGGAATTGAGGCTTACTTACTGAAGATTTACATCTCAACTGTCTCTGCAGATATCTCTAATCATCCGGGTATTTAACACCAGCAGATAAGCATCAGGGATTATATCGACAGATAGTAAAACCTGCAGAGAATTTGGACAATATATCAAATACCTGTTTAATAGGTAAACTTAATTCATTAACTTAATTCTCAGAGGGATTAAGAAGAAAATGCTTCAGCTCGGTTTACTTCACATCCTTCTTTCCCGACTTTCCTTCAATCAATTTCATCTCTGTTGATAGGTCTATTGACCCTTACCCGTTAACAGATACAATTACATATATTAATTATAAAAATGAAGTAATATAAAATTTATTCGATATAACATTCCTATAAGATATCTGCTTTTCCTGAAACAAAGCTTCGAGAAGGCAAAGAAATATCTGTGATTAAACCGAACACCGTTCACCAGTTGAGATTCCCACATTCATAGTTCGGAAAGAAGTTTGTTTCAGATAAATAAGCCAGTACGCAAACTCAGTTATGTACAGTAAGTATTAATTGTATTAGGTTATTGCCATTTTGAATGAGTGATAAGATGAATATTTTAACGGATAAGATTTCACAATTTATCAATACCTACTACCTGGATCCCATTAAGGGCGATGAAGGGTATAATCTTGTAAATACCTTTACCTGGGCAATCGTACTGGGCATCTGTATTTTCGGGATTTTCAAGCTCCTCAAAAAGCTGGAAGTAAAAATAACCCCCGAGTTTATTCTCTCAATCCTGCCATTCGTACTTGCAGGCTCTTCTCTGCGCGTGCTTGAAGATTCCCCTGCCGGCATCTTTCACCCCCCGTTCTCCTATTTGCTTATAACCCCGAATATTTATTTCCTGGTTTTCGGGGTAACCGTAATCTGCCTCTGGCTCTCAATCAGGCTGCAGAAAGCAGGGTTTGTGGAAGATTATCATCCCGTGTTCGCAGGCTTCGGGCTGGTATGGTTTTTCTTAAACCTTGGCGTTCTTCTACATTATGAAAATGTCGTCGCCGCGTACGTTCCGGTCTTTGTTATCGGAGTGGGAACAGGACTGACCCTTGTCTTTTACCTGGTTGCCCGTCACTTTAAGTCCGCGATCTTTACCAACCCCCTGAACCTCTCAATCCTGCTCGCCCATATGATGGATGCTTCTTCGACATACATAGGAATAGAGAAACTGGGATACTTTGAAAAACACGTGCTTCCATCTTATCTCATTGAACTTACGGGTACCGCATTGGTTATGTATCCGTTGAAGCTAATTATCTTCGTAGGGGTTATTTATGCACTTGATACCCAGTTTGAGAAAGATGAGGAGTCCGAAAACCTGAAGATGCTTATCAAGATGGTTATTTTGATCCTCGGGCTTTCTCCGGCAACTCGAAACACAATTCGAATGATGCTGGGAATCTGAAAGAAATGAAAAATAGGGGTCTGCAGCCGGCACTCGGAGATCTGAAAGGAATGGAAAACCGTTGCTTGCTGAACCCGAATTTAAGGGGTTAAATCCTTGGGGGATGAACATGGAAAAAGAGGAAGAATATTATTTGAGGGAGAGAAACGGAGAAGAACAAGCAGAAACTTCCGAAGGGGAAAGGGAAGAAAAAATATATGCCCCCGTGGAAAATTTCCATTTAACTGAAAGCGGAGAAACAAAATCCAGGCCAGGGGAAAGAACTAACTCAAAAATATCCGAGTTTACCAGCTATCTGAATTTTATCTGGCCTTATTTCCTTATAATGGCCGGGGTATTTTTCGTGGCTCTGCTTGCAGGCTATAACTCATCGGCAAATTTTCCGCATATGGCTGATGAACTCATGAAAGATTTCAGCAACCGCTTCGAGCCCCTCCTGGCTATGCATCCGCTAGTAATTATGTTTGGAATCTTTCTTAATAATGCCTTTGTGAGCCTGCTCTTTCTTATACTGGGGCTAGCCTTCGGGGTTCTTCCGGTTTTGTTTGTCGCCTTCAATGGATATATTGTAGGAGTAATCTCGCACCTCGTAGCCCAGGAAAGAGGCCTGCTTTTTATCGTACTTGCTCTGCTCCCGCACGGGATACTGGAACTGCCCATGGTCTTCCTGGCAGCCGGAATAGGGCTCAGGTTAGGACACCAGGTTTTCGCTGCCCTTATAGGCAGGCACACTGAAATTAAAAAAGAATTTAAAGGAGGGATGAGATTTTATTTCCGCTGGATTGTGCCTCTCCTCTTCGTGGCAGCTGTAGTTGAGACCTTTATTACACCTTTGATCCTGAATTTCCTCTAAAAAATCGGATAAAACGAAGCTGCCGTGAGAGGGCACACCAGCCCTCCAGCTTACCCTCTATTATATAAACGATTACTTCTATTAGAAAGGGTTTTAATAGGTAAAGCTGTTAATGGGGAAAAATCCAATCAGAGCTCTTATTTCATAATACCTGGAAAACTACCGCAGGGGCCTGTATTTAAGGCATGAACTGTATTTCAGGCGTCTCATCGAAGATCATGGAGAGAATCACACGGGATCACATCTGGTCCCTATCTCACTGGAGTATCAATACCTCGAAAAAACCTAGGGACATCATATATGATTGATAGGAAAGAAATTAAGGAAATCGTTGAAGGTTATTACGCACATGCTGATAAGATTAAAGTGGGGACAATTGCCTCTCACTCGGGACTCGACATCTGCGATGGAGCAGTTGAAGAAGATTTCAGGACCCTTGCAGTCTGCCAGGCAGGCAGGGAGAAGACTTACACCGAATACTTCAGGGCTCAGAGAGACCCCTACGGGAAGATAAAGAGGGGAATTGTCGACGAGACAGTTGTCTATAAGAAGTATAACGAAATCCTCCTGCCCCAGAACCAGCAGAAACTGGTTGACGAAAAAGTGCTTTTTATCCCTAACCGCTCTTTTACCTCCTACTGCAGCATCGATGAGATTGAAGATAATTTCAGAGTGCCCATGGTAGGGAGCAGGAACCTCCTCAGGAGCGAGGAGAGAAGCGAACAGCAGAGTTACTACTGGATACTTGAAAAAGCCGGGCTTCCGTTTCCGGAAAAAATCGAGTCTCCCAAAGACATTAACGAGCTCGTAATGGTAAAGCTTCCCCATGCCGTAAAGAAACTCGAAAGAGGCTTTTTCACGGCATCAAGTTATAAAGAGTACCAGGAAAAATCCGAAGCCCTTATAAAGCAGGGGGTTATTACGCGCGAAGCTCTTGAAAATGCCAGGATCGAGCGGTATATTATAGGCCCTGTGTTCAACCTTGATATGTTCTACTCCCCTATAGAGCCAAAAATGAGCAAACTGGAACTCCTTGGCATTGACTGGCGCTTTGAGACCAGCCTTGACGGGCATGTAAGGCTCCCTGCTCCCCAGCAGATGGCTCTTGCCCCGCACCAGCTCACTCCGGAATACACGGTCTGCGGGCACAACTCGGCAACTCTTCGTGAGTCTCTCCTTGAAAAGGTATTCGAAATGGGAGAAAAGTATGTGAAAGCCACTCAAGAGCATTACGCCCCCGGAATTATAGGACCTTTCTGCCTGCAGACCTGTGTGGACAAGGACCTGAATTTCTATATTTATGATGTGGCCCCGAGAGTCGGCGGCGGGACCAACGTGCACATGTCAGTCGGGCATTCCTACGGCAACTCCCTCTGGAGAAGGCCGATGAGTACGGGCAGAAGGCTTGCCTTTGAGATCAGGCGCGCTCTGGAGCTTGAGAAACTTGATATGATCGTCACATAAATTTATTAAGGCTTTCCGGCATTAGTAGTATGAGTTGTGCAGGATACCGTAAACTTTAAAAGTATAATCCTAATCTGCGAAATTCACGTATAACCAGAAATTTAATGAAAAAACTTTTCCGGGCTTTCAGCCTGTAAATTCAGGATTTGCCCGAAGGGATTCGGGCTCATGTAAAACCCGTTCCTGTAAAATCCCGCTTAATCTACAGCTTATATAGAACCAAGGATCACATAATGAAAATTAAGAATTAGACTGGATTTAGAATTGAAATCTGCAGACCCCGGAGTTAAAATCCCTGGAGGCACAGATTTCGGAAAAAATACCTGCCTTATATCAGATTATCTTCACTCTACTGGAGGAAACTACAACTTGAGTCAGCCCTGTGTTAATATCGGCATGGTAGGCCATGTCGACCATGGAAAAACCACACTTGTCAAAGCTTTATCCGGTGTGTGGACGGATACGCATAGTGAAGAAGTAAAAAGAGGGATTTCGATAAGATTGGGATATGCCGATTCCCCATTCATGAAATGCCCGAAATGCCCTGCTCCTCAATGTTATACTGTGGAGAAGACCTGCCCCAACTGTGGAGAAAAAACGGAAGAACACAGGATAGTGTCCTTTGTAGATGCCCCGGGGCACGAAACACTTATGGCAACAATGCTTTCCGGTGCTGCGATTATGGATGGAGCAGTGCTTGTAATTGCTGCAAATGAAGAATGTCCGCAGCCCCAGACAAAAGAACACCTGATGGCTCTGGACATCATAGGAATTAAAAACATTGTTATAGTCCAGAATAAAATTGACCTCGTATCAAGGGAAAAGCTTGTCGAGAACTACCACCAGATAAAGGAATTTGTTAAGGGCACGGTTGCCGAAAACGCGCCTATAATCCCTATTTCTGCCCAGCAGAATATTAACATTGATGTCCTGATCGATGCCCTGGAAACCCAGATCCCGACCCCTGTACACAAAGTGGATAAGCCTGCCAGCATGTTGATCGCCCGATCTTTTGACATTAACAAGCCCGGAGCCTCAATCGATGAAATCCGCGGAGGAGTTATCGGAGGCACCCTTACGGAAGGCGTACTTCACCCCGGGGACGAGCTCGAGATAAGACCCGGAATAAAAGTCACAACAGAAGGCAGCACCAAATGGATTCCTATCGTGACAACGATTTCATCCATTTATGCAGGTCCGACAAAGGTAGAGGAAGCAACTCCGGGTGGGCTTCTGGCTGTCGGAACTTACCTTGACCCCACCCTGACGAAAGGCGACTCTTTAACCGGACAGATCGCAGGCGTCCCAGGCACCCTGCCTGAGACCAGGCACCAGTTTGTCATGGAACTTCACCTGCTCGACAGGGTTGTGGGAGTTACAAGGGAAGAAAAGATAAATGAAATCAAGACCAGTGAACCCCTTATGCTCAATATAGGGACTGCAACGACCGTAGGGATCGTTACAAGTGCCAGGAAAAATGAAGCTCAGGTGGCACTCAAGCGCCCGATAAGCGCAGCCGTCGGAGCTATGGTTGCTATTAGCAGGAGAATCGATTCCCGCTGGCGGCTCATTGGAGTAGGGGTAATAAAGAGTTGAAAATCATAATCGATACTAACGGGTTCATGATCCCTGTCCAGTTCGGAGTGGATATTTTCGAAGAACTGAAAAGGCTGGGTTTTAATGAGTTCTATGTGCCTGAAGCTGTTGTATTTGAAATCGAAAAACTCATAAAGCGGGAAAAAGGTTCAAACAGAACGGCCGCAAAGGTTGCCAGGTCCATGATGGACAGGTGCGAACGAATAGCCGGAACGGGACCTGCGGATGATGTGATTCTCAGGCTCGCGGGCGAGATGGAAGCGGCTGTTCTGACAAATGATATAGGGTTGAAGCGCAGACTTGCCGAAAACGGGATCCAAACCGTGTCTCTGCGCCAGAAAAACAGACTTGATATTGTCTGAAACCCACCGGACATTTCCGGGCAGCAGTTCCATTGATTAAATTTAGGGTGATTAGCAGATGTATAAATTAATGAAGCTCATTGATACTGTTCGCATTCCTCCCACCCTTCTCGGGGAAGAAATAATGCCTACCATTAAAAACGCGTTACGGGAAAAACTTGAAGGACAGGTTGACAAAAAGCTTGGCTCCCTTGTCGCTGTTTACAATATCGACGAGGTCGGAGAAGGACATATTCTCGTAGGAGACGGGGCTGTGTACTATGATGTGACATTCGAAGCCATAATGTTCATTCCGGAGCTCCAGGAGATTATTGAAGGAGAGGTCGTGGAAGCTGTTGGCTTTGGAGTTTTCGTTGGAATGGGTCCGATGGACGGGCTGCTCCACGTCAGCCAGATTACTGACGACTTTATTTCTTATGATGCCAAAAATGCAAGGCTGGTCACTAAAAACGGAGGCAAATCAATTGCCGAAGGGGACCATGTCAGAGCCAGAATTGTTGCAGTCAGTATCAATGAAAGGGAACCAAAGGAAAGCAAGATAGGGCTTACCATGCGCCAGACTGCTCTAGGGAAACTGCAGTGGCTCGAAGAAGCCCGCAGGAAGAAGCAGCCTCAGGAAGCCCCAGGCAAAGAGGCTGCCTGAATAAAAAAGAAGGCAAAAAAGAGGATTTGCAATGTCAGAAAAAGTCTGTCGACACTGCTTGAGGGTCCTGGAGGGGCAAACCTGTCCTGTTTGTGGAACTTCGGACCTTGCGGAAGAATGGAGTGGACTTGTTATTATCCTTGACACGGAACGCTCGGAAATCGCAAAAAGACTCGGGGTTGACATCCCGGATAGATTTGCCTTGAAGGTGCGCTGAGTTGAGTGTTCATATCGAGCTTCCGACAGAACTTCGCCCACTTATGAAAAGACCCCTGGGCACTTTATACAGGGGGAAGGGCAGGGATACCGTAGAAAAGTTTGTAGGAGAGCTTGCAAGCCCCACAAAACTTATATCCGTAGGGGATGTTACTACCTTCCACCTGCTCGAAGCCGGGATTATTCCGGACATCTGTATTGTGGATAATCGTACCAAAAGGAAACCGGTATCCAGAGATGTGTCGGACCGGAACAGAGATAAAGTCTATGAAGAAGTTTCGGTTGACAACCCTGCAGGGATTATCACCGATGAGCTGATAAAAACCCTTTGCGAAGCGTTCGATTCAGAAAAACTTCTCCGCATTTTTGTAAGGGGAGAAGAGGATCTGGCAACCCTTCCGGTAATCCTTATGGCTCCGCTGGGGTCTGTGGTCCTTTACGGGCAACCCGATGAGGGTGTGGTCTTTGTGAGGGTCACTGAGGAAAAGAAAGAAGAAATAAGAGTACTTTTTGAAAAGCTCATCAGCAAAAATCAGAATACTGAATTGGATAAAATACGGAGAATTCTAGATGGACATAAAGATCCTTAAAGACAAGAATAATTCACTTTTAAACAGAAGGGAACTGGATTTCGTTGTGAAATATGAAGGTTCGACTCCTTCCAGAAGTGATGTCAGGAACAAACTTGCTGCAATGTTGAACGCTCCCCTTGAACTGCTGATCATCCAGAGGATCAAGACCGAATACGGAATGCAGGAAAGCAAAGGCTATGCAAAGGTCTACGCAGACGAAGCCCGCATGAAGCAGGTAGAACAGGAATATATCCTGAAGAGAAACCCTGCCCCGGGAGCAGAAGCTGAGGAAGAAGAGGCTTAAGCCTTACTGAGGTGTATAAACATGGCAGTAAAAGATTACTATAAAGTCCAGGGCGACTCCGTAACCAGACTCAAACAGTTCTGTCCCAGATGCGGACCCGGTGTATTCCTTGCCGACCACAAAAACCGCCTTGCCTGCGGAAAGTGCGGCTACACCGAATTCAAGAAATAACCCGCAAGGGAAATCATAACTCATTTTTCAACTCGAACCGCAGGAGTTTTCCTGCGGCTTCTTTCATTCACGTCCTCCTCCGGAGGAAAGTCTATCAAACTTTTCTTTAAAATCGATCAAACTTTTCTTTAAAATCGATCAAACTTTTCTTTAAAATCGATCAAGCTATTCTTTGAAGTCTATCAAACTTTTCCTCACACGCTCAGATACCACCATTAAATATTCGAGCCCTTTCTTTTCGATTTTCAACAATTCAACAGCTTTTTCACGGAGCTACCGCAGGGCTCCTTTCAATATTTATATATTTTCAGACCCTAATTATTTATTGCACAAAAGATTATTAAGTCATATTTTGAGGTTATAACCATGCAATAATTTATCTATTTTGTATGCTAATTTCTATTAATAAGTAACATCTCAGATATATATCATTTTTGAGAATATCTACGGGACATCTACGGAATGACTGACATCAGATAGCGGACAGGCGCTATTTTGCAAGGAGGAGGATAAAATATGCCTGAGGAAAGTGCGAAAACAAAAATCGTCAGAGTAAAGAATATTCACATAAAAAACCTGAAAGTAAAGGGCCTGAGACCAAAACCTCTTATTATAAAGAACCTGAATTTAAAGGACGTCAGGAAAGCAAAGGGGGTAACATGTCAGAGAAAAACACAAGAAAGAAAAGCATCACAATAAAGGACTCGGACATAAAAAACTTTAAAATAAAAGGTCTGGGGCCAAAACCCTTTCTCATAAAGAACCTGACCATAAGAAATTTCAGGCTTATCTTCAAACTCCCACCGGAAAAGAAAGAGTAGGGGAAGGGGAAAGCTTGGCATTCCTGCAAAAAAAACAGAAAAAAAGTGGCTCCTCGCTGTTCTATGTGGATTGAAAATAATTGCTCAGTTAAAAAGTAGCTATGCCAAAAAGAGAAACATCAAGCTAGAATGTGATTTTCAAACATAAGTGTTTCTAAATTTTATATGTGCTACTTCGACATTTTATAGATGAATGTAAGTTATCCACTCGAAATAGCGAAGAGCCGAAAAAGTTTCTTTATGATATGCAAAAAATATTCTGAAGAAATTGAAGAGCAAATGAAAGCATTTGCGGTCAGAATATAACCTGAAAGTCCATCAGACAGGTTATCCACATCCAGGATAACTCACAGTTTTCCCTACCTCCAGTAAATTTTCTCCGAGGACCCTATTATAAAAGAAGGAGAAGCTACTGCAGGCCCAGGGCAGACCAGGAGAAAGAAGGATCGCAAAAGCTAAAGTTATTGAAATTAAAATTCCGGCCTTTTTTTTGCAAAGAACCCCCTCATTAGAAATATATTTTAAATAAACGGAAGGAAAAAATGGAGGGAAATTTGAGAAAATTTATCTCAATTCCCTTTCATTTAATCATTTTTACCCATATTTTTTCCTTTTTTCCTTTTCTTATATCATTGCAAACATGTCCACAACATCATCAAAGTCTATCCTTCCGTTTCCGTTGAAGTCGAAGTACTCCACCGGCATGTTTTCCTCTATCCAGTCCATGTTGTGGAAGTAAGCCACTATATCCACGAAACTGAACTCCCCGTTTCCGGTGAGGTCTTCATAGAGTCCGTCTCCGTCAAGGTCCCTGGGGGTATATTCCTGATCCGGCAGTGGGGACAGAAGGGTTACTTCAATTGTCCCTGTTAGGAGAGCTGGTTCGATGGAGTCTCCGGAATCTTCTTCCAGACGTTTAACCCCTATCGAAAGGTTCGCAGACCCTTTTTCCTTTCCAGAAACCGTGAGAGTAGCAAGCACAACATCTGCTGCCCCTTCCTTAACGGCATCTTCCAGATCAACAGTCTTCATGTAGATAGAAGTTGCTGGCAGGGTAGAGTTCTGAGTAATCAGAGCCCAGGAAGGGTACTCGATGTCGATTATCTCGGCAATGGTCGGGTCGTCGATGGCAACGGTCAGGTTGTAGCCTGAAAGGCCTGCAGGGAAATTACTGGCAACGACACTTATTTCAGTGGATTCGTTTTCTGCAACTGAGGAACTTGTCGGATCGAAATAGAGAGTAACGGTTGATCCGGAAGCTTCGGTAACTTCTATGTAATCTGTTTTTAACTCAAAGTCTGTCCCGGCAGCATTTTCCACAGTCAGATTCACAGTGTAGTTACCTTCTGCAGAATAAGTATGCACAGGGTTCTGCTCAGTTGAGTTAGCTCCATCCCCAAAGTCCCAGAACCAAGAAGTGGGGGAACCTGTGGATTGGTCAGTGAAATTCACAGTGAGAGGAACAGTTCCGCTAGTTGCATCAGCAGTGAACATAGCAACGGGTTCAGGTGTTGAGGGCTCCAATACAGTGATATAATCGGTCTTAAGCTCGTCATCGCTTCCGCCTGCATTGGTTACCGTCAGCTTTACGCTGTAGTTACCTTCTGCAGCGTAGGTGTGGACAGGGTTCTGTTCGGTTGCATTCGTATCGTCTCCGTCGCCGAAGTCCCAAGACCATTCTGTAGCTCCAGAGGAGTTGTCGGTAAACTGGACGGTCAGCGGGGCATCACCTGATGTCGGTGTTCCGGTGAAGTCAGCGACCGGAGCCCCTGCAGATTCATTCCCGTATCCGACGGTCAGAGCCGCAAGGCAGATCTTGAAAGAGACGCCCTGGTTAGTGTACCCGAAGGTGTTCGATGCTGCCGGTGTAAGCGCACTGGTTACATTAAAGGAATTGAATTCGTAGTAACCACCACTTCCAAGAGATGAGGCTGCAATACTGTTTCCGTCAAGGGTATAGGAGGCGTCAGTGCTGGAAAAAGATACTGACTTTATCTCTGCTTCTGTCCACCCACTGGCAAATGTACTTGCGTCAAAGGTGGTTGAACTGCTTCCCGTCATCCAGTCGTTTCCGTGGTTGACGATGTAATTGACCTCGTCAGAATCTCCGTCATTGTAGGCGACTACAAGCGTGACGCCTTTTATCCGACCGTCAAAGCCCCTATCCGAGCCCACTGTGACGCCTATATCCGATGCAGTCACCCGGATATTTGGGGTGGTCGAGTTTAGGAGGTCGGCTACATCATACCAGGCCTCATAGTCGGAATAGACCTTACTAACATGGTCATTGAGAGGGTAGACGACCTGATCTGTATCTGACTGAATATTGCACTCCTCGACTCCTAACACTGTTTCAAAGGTACCGTCGCCATCAGAATCTAGTTCTGTCTTCAATTGGAGGGCGCCGTTGCCGGACCCTGAACCCGAGTAGTCGTTTACAAAGACCCTTGCCCATACGATATCGTCGCCAGATGCCGGAAGAGTATACGAATAATTTGCTGTCGTAGTCCATGGAGACCGTGAGTCTATGTAGAGGTCACCTGAGACTGTACCGTTCTGGATTGTTGTAAGGTAGTCATGAGACATCCCCGCCGTAAGCGCATGCTCTATCGTCCTGTTGCTGCTTCCTCCGGAGTTGGAGACTGTCAGGCGGATATCATATGTCCCGACATCTGAAAATTCTATATCTGTCGGGTTCTGCGCTCCCGAACCAAATTCGGTCCACTCGGAACCTGTGTACAGGTTTCTGTACTCCCAGATATAGACACTGACATTTCCTGTGGAGTTGTCGGTGAACGACACGGTGATGGGAGCCGTACCATGCGGCATGCAATCGTCGGTGTAAAGTGCTACATTGAAGTCAGCTATAGGTGCACTTTCTCCCGAACTTCCACCACTTGTAACAGTGATATAGTCGATCTTCTCCACGGTATCGCTGCCAGCATCGTTTGTAATGGTGAGGGTCACGTTGTAGGTGCCGCTCGCAGTATAGATGTGGGCAGGGTTCTGAGCAGTCGAGTTTTCTCCGTCACCAAAGTCCCATGACCACGAGGTAGGATAACCAGCTGATTCATCGGTGAACCGCACGGTCAGGGGAACTCCCCCAGATATCGGGACTGCGCTGAAATCTGCGACAGGCGTTTCGGCATCCCTGAATGCATATAGTTTTTTATCATAGCTTCCAATGTACAGGGTTCCGTCCGATCCTATTGATGCCGGACCGTAAACCCGTCCGCCAGTGGTATAATCCCATTTAAGTGTCCCTCCTGGGCTAATTCCATAGAATTTTCCGCTGGAATCCCCGATATAGACAGTGCCATCCACTCCGATGACTGGCTGGGAATAACGGAATTCGCCATCGGCATAGTAGTTCCATTTAAGGGTTCCATCGGGGTTTATCGCATACAGGTTATGGTCATAGCTTCCGATGTAGACGGTGCCGTCTGCCGCGATCGACGGTGCACCATAAATTTGTGCGCCGGTCGTGTAGTTCCATTTAAGGGTTCCATCGGGGTTTATCGCATATAGGTTACTGTCATAACTCCCGACGTAGACGGTGCCGTCCGCTGCAATCGCCGGTGAGTTATATATTCTACCTCCGGTTTCATATGACCACTTAATGATCCCGTTGCTATTTATGGCGTATAATTTGTTGTCTTCATAATTTCCTGCATAAATGGTCCCGTCTGCTGCGATCGCCGGAGAAACGTAATTGAATCTGCCTCCGACGGCGCAGGTCCACATTAAGGTCCCGTCCGGGAACAGTGCGTACAGGTTGCCGTCCCGGCATCCCACGTAGATAATCCCGTCAGATCCGATCGCAGGTGATCCATAAACATAATCCCCGGTCGGAGATGTCCATTTGAGGGTGCCGTTGGGATTTATGGCATCCAACTTCTCATTACGATTTCCAACATATATTACTCCGTCCGAATCGATTGCCGGGGTGCAGTAGTAGCAGTACCCCTCTGTATTGTAGCTCCACTTTAAGGTCCCGTTCGGATTGAACGCGTACAGATTCTGGTCTGCGTTGCATATGTAAATCGTGCCGTCAGGCCCTATCGTCGAACCACCAATATAGAAATTGTCCCCTGCCGTGTAGGTCCACACGACATTATTGCTCTGCGGCCCGGCATAGGGGGACTGCCCGGTGTTGTTTAAATCATACCCGAACTTCGGCCACGCCGAGTCCGCGAGCTTTATTCTCTCTACTGCATTTACGGTGATGTAATCCGTCTTCGTCCCGGTGCCAGAGCCGCCGGCATTCGTTGCCGTCAGCGTGACGGTATAATTCCCGGCGAAGACATACCTGTGGCTCGGGTTCTGCTGGTCTGAAGTCGAGCCGTCGCCGAAGTCCCATGTCCACGATGTCGGGTTGTTGGCAGACTCGTCGGTGAACTGGACGGTAAGGGGAACATCGCCGGAGGTCATATCTGCACTGAAGTTCGCAACGGGTGTAACGGCCTCCAGAACCGTGATGTAGCCGGTCTTCAACTCTGCGTTGCTGCCTGCAAAGTTTGTCGCTTTGAGGGTCACGGTGTAGGTACCGGCTGCATTGTAGGTGTGTACCGGGTTCTGCATCGTTGCATTGGTATCGTCTCCGTCACCGAAGTCCCATAACCACGATGTCGGGTTTTTGGCGGATTCATCGGTGAACCGGACGGTCAGGGGAACGTCGCCGGTAGTCGGTTCGGCACTGAAGTTCGCAACGGGTATGACGGCCTCTAAAACCGTGATGTAGCCGGTCTTTGACTCCGTGCCGTTGCCTGCGATGTTCGTCGCCGTGAGGGTTACGTTGTAGGTCCCGACTGCATTGTAGGTGTGCATCGGGTTCTGCATCGTTGCATTGGTATCGTCTCCGTCGCCGAAGTCCCATAACCACGATATCGGGTCTTTGACGGATTCATCGGTGAACTGAACAGTCAGGGGAATGTCGCCGGTGGTTGGCTCTGCACTGAAGTTCGCAACGGGCGCCTCTGTTCTGAACGCATAGAGCGCATTGCCCGCGCAGACGTAGAGGGTAGAATCCGATCCGATCGCAGGCGAACAATAACTGCCCCCGATATTGGAATCCCATTTGAGGGTGCCGTCGGGGTTTAACGCACAGATTCTGCCCGCACTGTTTATGACGTAGACGGCCCCGTCCGCCCCGATCACCGGGGAACCATGACCGGAATAGCCAACAGAGCAGCTCCACTTGAGAGTGCCGTTGGGGTATATCGCATAGAAGTTGCCATTCAGGGACCTCGCGTACAGGGTGCCGTCAGTTCCGATAGCAGGTGCGCAGAGAATCTGGTCGTATTGGGCTATGCTGAAATCCCATTTGAGGGTGCCGTCTGGATTTAGAGCAAATAATTTGCTGTCCCGATTTCCGATATAGACCGTACCGTCAGATCCGATAGCAGGGGAACCATAAAATGAGATATAATCTGTGCTTCCGGTAGTGTAAGTGTAGTTCCATTTTTCAGTACCGTCAGGATTGAACGCATGGAAGACAGCCTCTGAGCTGCTTCCAATATAAATAGTCCCGTCAGGTCCGATCGCGGGGGAACCTATGAGATTGACGTCCTCATGGTTCCCATTCTGCCACCGGACCTTCCATTTGAATGTGCTGTCAGGGTTGACTGCATGCAGATAACCGTCACAGCTGGCGATATAGATCGTCCCGTCAGGTCCGATCGTTGGCGATTTGAAAATGTCGTTAGCGGTAGCGTAACTCCATTTGAGAGTGCCGTCTGGATTAAGTGCATAAAGATTACCATCACGGTTACCGGTGTAGATGGTCCCATCCGTTCCGATAGCTGGTGAGCCATAAAATCTCTGCCAGGTATATCCTACTCTGAACGTCCATTTTAGAGTCCCGTTCGGATTTATGGCGTAGAATTCATGGGTACCGCAACTTCCGGTATAAATGGTCCCGTCTGCTCCTATTGCAGGTGAATTGTATTGTAATGAACCTCCGGCGTTGAATGTCCACACGACATTCCCGGTCTGCGGGCCGATATAGGGGGAACGTCCTGTGTTGTTGAGATCGTAATGGTACTTTGGCCATGCTGTGTCTGCAAGTCCTTCTGTTCCTGTTCCTTCAACGGTGATATAGTTTATCTTCACTTCGGAGTCGCTACCAGCGGCGTTTGTGACAGTGAGGTTGACAGTGTATGTACCGGCTGAGGTGTAGATATAAGAGGGGGTCTGCTCAGTACTGTCAACTACTCCATCGTTCTCAAAGTCCCACGAATAGGACGAAACAGTACCTGTTGATTGGTCAGTGAAGTTGACTGTCAACGGAGCATTGCCTGAAGTAATGTCTGCAGAGAAGTTGGCAACAGGGGCTGAAGGCAGTGGTTCACTTACAGATATATACCCTGTCTTCACTTCTGAAGCGTTTCCACCTGCATTGCTAACAGTAAAGTTAACCGTGTAAATTCCTTCAGTTGAGTAGGTATGCACCGGGTTCTGGTCGGTACTGTCAATGGTGCCGTCATTCTCGAAGTCCCACGCCCAACTGGTTGCGTTGGTAGATATGTCGGTGAATTGTACAGTTAGGGGCGCAGAGCCGCTGGTGGTATTAGTAGTAAAGTTTGCGACTGTTCCAACTGTTTCCTCTGCAGCAGACGCCAGTCCGGTCATGCACATCAGTGCAGCTATACAGAGAATCAAAAATATTCGTTTCATCTTTCACTCACTCCACATTTCTAAAATTTTACCCAAGAATCCTGTGACTGTGGCCTTTTTCAGCAGGACCGGAGGGGGGTGTTCGGGATTGAATCACAATTATTTTGTAGCTCTTCTAATCCGAGGAGGGAATCTCCCAATAATAAAAAATAAAAATATTTACTGTGTAAATTAAAAACTTGAATCTGCTTTATATAGTGTTTTTCAGATCAACCCAAATTATTGAATGTAAATTACTCTGTAAAATTTAGTTATCACTTCTGAAGTCAAGAACGAAACTTTTCAAGTATTGTTGCCTTCTTCCAGTCCCCCAACATTTGATTCAATGTAATGGAGTTGATCCGAATTTGGATTCTGAATCTTCTGGAGAGGATCGGTGTTCAGAAATTGGGAAATTTAGTATGAAAAAAGGTTACCACGTATATAAATTAATCTAAAAAATAAGAATAGTAATCACTTATATATGCATTAAGTAACAAAAATAAACTAATTTGTAACAATATGTTTGCCGGTAATGCATTTTAGCCATATCCTTACTTTCGATAAAAATTCTATTCATTTTATAAAAGAAAATTTGCAAAGAAGGTTTCATTTTTTTCAGTTCGAGTTTGGGTCCTGCATTGAATCTGAAGAGTATCGCGTTGTAGACTGGAACAGGACATAGACCTCATATAATAAGGCCAAAATTTAAGATAGACTTTGGGTACAAAATAGATAGCTTTCAGGCAGAAAAATTCTTTAACCAATGACCAACGAATCCGAATTTTAACCTGTCATTGTACTTCAAAAAAGGACGAGAATGGGAGACCTGTAAGTGCAGGCAGGGGGGAGTTTAATTTTTCATTCAAATTATTATTCTTTGAACTTTTCTCTGTTATTTACATGTGAGCCCAGCGCTTGACTTTCGTATACACTTATCATAGTTTCAAAAATTATTTGAATTCCACATTTATGGGCAATTATTTCTTGCGGCTAAGTAATACAAATTTTAAATAAGATAACATTAAATATTATGAAAATTATCAAAAGTATTAAATATCTGCTCAACATACATAGTTCTGGCCAAAAATATCCGAAAGACACCGAAACAGACACGCCTCCTAAATGTCTGCGATGCATTCGACTCTGAGAATTCCTCGCCTGTAAATGTATGCAGGTGAGGAGTTTCAGGTAGAGAAAAAATCCTTATCTATTTGTGAATAGTATCCAAAAGTATAATTCGGAGAATTTCATCTGCTTTTTTTGAGAAAAACAACCTGGATTCAAACTTCCCAGGTTCTGACCCATAAGCCATATTTGGAAATAAATGAAAGAAAAAGTTGTGGGAAATTTGAGAAAAATTATCTCAATTCCCTTTCATTTAATCATTTTTACCCATATTTTTTCCTTTTTTCCTTTTCTTATATCATTGCAAACATGTCCACAACATCATCAAAGTCTATCCTTCCGTTCCCGTTGAAGTCGAAGTACTCCACCGGCATGTTTTCCTCTATCCAGTCCATGTTGTGGAAGTAAGCCACTATATCCACGAAACTGAACTCCCCGTTTCCGGTGAGGTCTTCATAGAGTCCGTCTCCGTCAAGGTCCCTGGGGGTATATTCCTGATCCGGCAGTGGGGACAGAAGGGTTACTTCAATTGTCCCTGTTAGGAGAGCTGGTTCGATGGAGTCTCCTGAATCTTCCTCCAGACGTTTAACCCCTATAGAGAGGTTCGCAGATCCTTTTTCCTTTCCAGAAACAGTAAGAGTAGCAAGTACAACATCTGCTGCCCCTTCCTTAATGGAATCTTCCAGGTCAACAGTCTTCATGTAGATAGAAGAACCTGGAAGGGTAGAGTTCTGAGTAATCAGAGCCCAGGAGGGGTACTCTATATCAACTATCTCAGCAACAGCCGGGCCGTCGAGAGCAACGGTCAGGTTGTAGCCTGAAAGGCCTGCAGGGAAATTACTGGCAACGAGATTTATTTCAATAGATTCGTTTTCTGAAACTGAGGAACTTGTCGGATCGAAATAGAGAGTAACAGTTGACCCGGAAGCTTCGGAAACTTTTATGTAATCCGATTTTAACTCAAAATCAGAACCAGCGGCATTTTCTACAGTCAGATTTACGGTATAGTTACCTGCTGCAGAATAAGTATGCATGGGGCTCGATTCATTGGAGGTTGCACCGTCGCCGAAGTCCCACGACCATTCTGTCGGAGAGCCGGTGGAGTTATCGGTGAACTGGACAGTCAGTGGCGCCGTCCCGCTTGTCGGGTCAGCTAAGAATCCCGCGACGGGCGCTACCGGTACCGAGGTATGATACCTGATAATAACGATACCATCACCGCCGTCTCCACCGGTTCCATACCAGCCAGCGCCGCCACCGCCGGTTCCAGTGCTGTCGAGACCCGCTTCACCGTTGACATTTCCACTCTGAGGCCCGCCGCCTGTTCCACCATTGACCGCTGATGAACCACCTGTTCCACCAGGCCCAAGGTTTGCACCGCCGCCGCCGCCACAGGCATAGACTACCTCCGTGCCGGTAATTGAGGAGGTTATACCATCACCGCCGTCTCCACCGAGACGATATGCGCCGTCTCCGCCAGTTCCACTGGCACCTCCACCGCCGCCGCCAGCCAGTTCGCCGCCGCCGCCAGTTGGGTAGTTAGACCCGCCAGCGTGGCCCTGACCGGAAACGCCATCACCTCCAGGCAAAGTAGCACTGGTTGATGAGCCGGCGCCACCTCCGGAACCTCCGCTAAGACCTGCAGATCCTAAATTACCGCCGGCGCCGCCGCCTGTCGCGATGACCGTAGAAAACTGCGAATCTGATCCGTTCATTCCTATCGAGCCGCCGGCGTCTCCGCCGGGTCCGCCGGCGCCAACCATAATAGCATAACCCATACCGGGGGTTACGGCCAGTGTACCGTTCAGGAAACCTCCTGCACCGCCGCCACCATTCGAATAATGCCCGGCGCCGCCGCCGCCACCGGCAACCACAAGGTATTCAACCTCTGATATCCCCGGTGGAGCCGTCCATGTCGTACTGCCATAATTCCATATTACTACCGTATCTTCACCGACAGTGTAAGTGCTGCCACCTGCGACAGAGATATAATCGGTCTTTGTCACACTGCTGCTTCCTGTGTTGTTGGTCACGGTAAGGTTCACCGTGTAGGTGCCCGGTGCAGTATAGATATGGCTTGGATTCTGCTGGGCCGATGTGTTGCCATCGCCAAAGTCCCATGACCATGAGATCGGGGCGCCCGCCGACTCGTCGGTGAACGTCACGTTAAGCGGTGCAGTGCCGCTCGTCGGGTCGGCTGAGAAGTCTGTGGACGGGACGGTTCCGGATGACGTGTATTCCACGACCAGGATCTGCTGGAGTGCATCCATACCTCCGCTTGTCGTACCCTGTATACCCGCCTCGTTTCCGGTTGCATTAATGTAGTTTGTAGCGTCAAAGACTAAGGGGCTTCCTGAATTTGAACTTCCCTGCCATGCATTGGTTGCCACTATGTTGCCGTTGAAAAGCAGGTTTCCTTCATCGGGCCCCGCACTTCCTGCGAAGCTGTAGAGCATAGCATTCTGGACCTTTTCCACGTCAATGAACATGCCGGTGAAAGGAGCGTACGCAGTAGCCTCTTCAGGCGTGGTCCCGTAACCTGTCAGGGAATAAGCCAGTTCATCGCATTCCTCATTGATGAAGATCTGCTTTCGGGTTTCATTATCGTTTCCGTAGACCACAACAAGAGTGCTCGGATACAGTGCGTTTTTGTTTTCACCAACAGGTGTCATGACAAGGCTGTTTCCTGCAGAGCTAAACTTGTCTGTTACATTGTAGACACAGAGCCCGTATTCATAGTCAGCATACGCTCCAAAATTGCTCCAGTCCCTGTAGAGGGTGCCGTTTCCTGTTGAGATGTTTCCGTTATCAAGGGCGTTTCCATTGAAGTTAATATTCAACCACGGATATCCGCCGGGCGTCTGGTCCCAGTTGTAGGCGACATAAAGGAAAGCCTTTTCTATGGTGGAGCCGTCCGGGACCGGAAGGTCACTTGCAGTCCAGGTTTCGGTCCTGCTCTCCCATCCTACGGGTTGGTAAGCAGAATCAGGCTGAGTGGAATACAAAAGGTTTCCCTGGAGATCAAAGGTATGCCTGGTAGTGATATTGCTTCCGCCTTCCCAGTAGATGCCTTTGCCCTTATACCCATTGTACCTGAGAGGTTTAGCCGAACTGCTCTTGTTGTTGTTTGTCTCATCCGTTTCAGCGATAAGGTTGTCCGGGTCGACAACGGCAGTGTAGGTCACGGTGCCGCCTTCAAGGTCACGGATAGTGGGGTCGATCAGGGTTACTGTGGTCTTTGCATCGCCAGCAAGGGACGCAATCGTTGTCGTGTCTACGGGAACTGTTCCACTGGAAACGTCGCTTGCATACACAGCTATCGAAATGTTGCTAAGGGTAGCAGTTCCTGTGTTTTGGACATTGAGAACTTTCACAGGATTTGTTTCCCTGGCAAAGACCGCAGAAGCCGGAACGGTATTGACAAGCCCTGAGATGCTAAGGTCGTTAGTTGCCACTTGACCCGCTTGAGTTACGGTTATGTAATCTGTCTTCAGTTCGGAATCGCTTCCATCTTCATTCGTAACTGTGAGGTTGACAGAATAGGTTCCTTCAGTGGAATATGTATGTACCGGGTTCTGTTCCGTAGAGTTGTTGCCGTCCCCGAAATCCCAGAGCCAGGAAGCTGGTGAACCGGTTGACTCATCGGTGAACGAGACCGTAAGGGGGATGCCACCGGAGGTAACGTTCGCGGTGAAGTCTGCAACAGGGCCGTCACCACCGGATGAACCTGCACCGGATGCGGTCAGAAGTGCAAGCTGGATTTTGTAATAAGAACCGGTAGGAGCGTACGTAACTGTGCTGTCCTCTCCTGAATTGAAGTACTCAGTTACATTCCAATCGTTGTATCCGAAGTATTCGCCCTGCGGTCCTCCAGATGAGAGCGACTCTCCGTTGTACGTATATGCGCCGTTGACGCTTGCACAGTATATAGAGGATAGGTTCACAGCATCGGGATCGGAGAGTGCGGACGTGCCGAATACAGTTGAACCCGTATAACTGCCGGTGTTGGCAGTGTCGTGACCCTGGTTCACCCAGTAATGGATCTCGTCGTCATCCCCGTCATCGTATGCAACGACAAGGGTTACATGTTTGATCCTGCCGTCAGAACCTCCACCTGTAGCCTTGATATTCACTTCATTTCCTGTTATGTTGTCGGTCAGGTCGTACCACATGAAGTAGTCGCTCGTCACCCTGACCACGTGGTCATTCACCCATGCCGGAGTGTTAGTGTAGTCGATGCTTGCAGCATCGTGTTTTTGCAGTTCATAGATCCCGTCACCGTCGCCGTCGATGTCTATAGTCATCGAAAAGGACTTTATGTCCGTCATGAGCCCGCAGTAGACGTCGGCATACAGCCTCGCCCATTTGATCTCCGTGTGGGGAGGTAGTGTGAATGTTTGTTCACCATATCCCGAGAATCCCGGCCATGAACCGTGCCACAGCCCGCCTGAAACTGTGCCCTCCTGCACGGTGAGCAGCGGTGATCCTCCGTCATAACTACCCGTGTTGAGCGGTGCGGCCACCTCCATCGTGGAAGTCGCAGTATCGGTCCCGCCCGGTCCGGTGGCCGTCAGGGTGACGGTGTGGGTCCCTTCGGTGACATAGGTGTGAACAGGGTTCTGCTCGTCAGAGGTTTCGCCGTCGCCGAAGTCCCAGGACCAGGTGCTCACGTTGCCGGTCGTGGTGTCGGTGAACTGCACGGTGAAGGGTACCCGGCCTGAAGAGGCATCGGTCGTAAAGCTCGGGATAGGTGCGGTCACGCCCGAACTATCGTTTGTAACGTTGATGTAGCCGATCTTTTCCGTCGAATAACTGTGATAGGCATCAGCGCCCGTAAGGGTCACGTTATAGATCCCGGGCGCCGTGTAGACGTGGACGGGGTTCTGAACCGTCGAATTGGTGTCGTCACCGTCGCCAAAGTCCCATAACCACGATGTCGGGGAACCCGTCGACTCGTCGGTGAACTGCACGGTCAGGGGGGCACCGCCCATTTTCGGGCCTGCATTGAAATCTGCGACATCCCTGAATGCATATAGGTTATTATCATAACTTCCAAGGTACAGGGTTCCGTCCGATCCGATCGATGCTGAACTATGAATCCGACCAGTGGCATATTCCCATTTCAGTGTCCCGTCGCGGTTGATTGCATATATATTACCACTATTATCGTTCATTGTCCCGCTATAATCTCCAATGTAGACGGTACCATCCGATCCGATGACAGGTGTAGAATAGAATCTGTAATTGGCCTCGTAGGTCCACTTGAGCGCTCCATCGGGATTTATTGCAGAAAGAATACCGCTATAATCTCCTACGTAGATGGTCCCGTCCGCCCCGATCGCCGGTGCACCATAAATTTGTGCACCGGTAGTGTATGTCCATTTTAGTGTTCCATTCGCGTTTATTGCATATAGGTTATTATCCTCGCACCCAACATAGATGGTGCCGTCTGCTGCGATCGCCGGTGAGTTATAGATTTCACCACCGACTTGATAGGTCCATTTAAGAGTCCCATCGGGGTTTATTGCATATAAATATGAATTATAGGTCCCGATGTAGATAGTACCGTCTGTTGCGATCGCCGGGGTGCTATAGTCAAAACCAGGTGTTGAGTAGCTCCACCTAAGGGTACCGTCCGAGTAGAATGCAAACAGATTACCATTGTAGCCTGCTGCGTAGATAATCCCGTCAGATCCGATTGCCGGTGACCCCATAAACTTATCGCCTGTGGTATATTCCCATTTAAAGGTTCCGTCAGGATTTACGGCATACAACTTTCCGTTGTAGTCTCCTCCATAAAGGGTTCCGTCCGAATCGATTGCGGGGGTGCTATAGCTGCGCGCCCCTGTGGTGTTGGTCCACCTAAGGGTACCGTTCGGGTAGAACGCATACAATTTTTTATCTACGTTATTTATGTAGATCGTACCGTCCGGGCCTATCGATGGACCACCATTCGTAAAGTATTCCCCGGCCGTGTAGGTCCACACGATATTGTTGCTCTGCGGCCCGGCATAGGGGGACTGTCCGGTGTTGTTGAGATCATACCCGAACTTCGGCCACGCCGAGTCCGCCAGTTTTATTGGCTCTCCTGTTACGGTGATGTAGCCGGTCTTCGACTCCGAGCTGTTGCCCGCAATGTTCGTCGCTGTGAGGGTCACGTTGTAGGTTCCGGCTGCATTGTAGGTGTGTACCGGGCTCTGCATCGTTGCATTGGTATCGTCTCCGAACTCCCATAACCACGATGTCGGGTCGTTGGCAGATTCATCGGTGAACTGCACGGTCAGAGGAACGTCGCCGGTAGTCGGCTCTGCACTGAAGTTCGCAACGGGAATAACAGCCGTTAAAACCGTCGTGATGTAGCCGGTCTTCGACTCCGAGCTGTTGCCCGCAATGTTCGTCGCTGTGAGGGTCACGTTGTAGGTTCCGGCTGCATTGTAAGTGTGTACCGGGTTCCGCATCGTTGCATTGGTATCGCCTCCGTCACCGAAGTCCCATAACCACGAAGTCGGGTTGTTGGCAGATTCATCGGTGAACTGCACGGTCAGAGGAACGTCGCCGGTAGTCGGCTCTGCACTGAAGTTCGCAACGGGAATAACAGCCTCTAAAACCGTGATGTAGCCGGTCTTCGACTCCGTGCTGTTGCCTGCAATGTTCGTCGCTGTGAGGGTCACGTTGTAGGTTCCGGCTGCATTGTAGGTGTGTACCGGGTTCCGCATTGTTGCATTGGTATCGTCTCCGAACTCCCATAACCACGAAGCCGGGTTGTTGGCAGATTCATCGGTGAACCGGACGGTCAGGGGAACGTTGCCGGTGGTCGGCGATGCCGAGAACCCGGCGAGAGGAACTATGATAGGAGCGGTATTCTCATAACCATATGTAATTCCTGTAGATTCACCGATCATAAGGTCATAGTCGCCATCACAGTCAAGGTCGGCCAAAGCTGGTAATGAACGAGAACCTACAGAAGGAATGTTCCAGGAAGAGTTCGCAGCCCACTCCGGGCTGTCCGAAGACCCGGTATTCTCATAACCATATATAACTCCATCATATCCACCCATCATAAGGTCATAGTCGTAATCGCCGTCAAGGTCGGCCAAAGCTGGTGATGAATAATAACCTATAGAAGGAATGTTCCAGGAAGAGTTCGCAGCCCACTCCGGGCTGCCCGAAGACCCGATATTCTCATAACCATATGTAACTCCATAGCCTTCACCGATCATAAGGTCATAGTCGCCGTCGCCGTCGAGATCGGCCAGAGATGGGGCAGCATTCTGGCTCACATCAGGAGTATTCCACTCGGATTTTGCAGTCCATACGGGGCTGTCTGAAGTCCCTGTATTCTCATAACCATATGTAACTCCACCGATTTCACCGATCATAAGGTCATAGTCGCCATCACAGTCAAGGTCGGCCAAAGCTGGTGATGACCAAGAACCTACATCAGGGACATTCCATTCCGATTTCGCAGTCCATACGGGGCTGTCTGGAGTCCCTGTATTCTCATAACCATATGTAATTCCATCCTTTGCACCGATCATAAGGTCATAGTCGCCATCATCGTCAAGATCGGCCAAAGCCGGTACTGAATACTCGCCTACATCAGGAGTGTTCCAGGAAGAGTTCGCAGTCCACTCAGGGCCGGCCGCCGCAACTGGGGTTACGATCAGAACCAAGCATACGAGCAGGCCGAGCCAGAAGATCCAGGAGCTCAGGAACGTGGCTTTATTCAGCAAATTTATCCGCTTCATCGGGACCACCCTGTCTGGGGGGGCTTTCCTGCACCTTCCACGGTTTGGGTGAAAGGCGCACTCATGCACATAAGTGCAGCTATATATAAAACCAGAAATATTCGTTTCATCTTTCACTCACTCCACATTTCTAAAATTTTCATTCACAAATCCTGTGACTGTGGCCTTTTTCAGCAGGATCTGAGGGGTTGTTCGGGATTGAACCACAATTATTTTGTAGCTCTTCTAATCTGAGGGGAAATCTCCCAATAATGAAAAACAAAAAAATTTGCGGTGTATACTAAACAATTTGAACTTGTATTTTGAGGATGTTTTTCAGATCATTGAATTTAAGTTACTCTGTAAAATTTAGTTATCACTTATGAAGTCAAGAACAAAACTTTTCAAGTATTATTGCCTCCCTTCAGCCTTCTAACATTTTATTCAATGATATGGAGTTGATCCGAATATGGATTCTGAATCTTCTGGAGAGGATCGGTGTTCAGAAATTGGGAAATTTAGTATGAAAAAAGGTTACTACGTATATAAATTAATCTAAAAAATAAGAATAGTGGTAATTTATATATGTGTTGTGTAACAAAAATATACTTATTTGTAACACTAAACTTGCCGGTAATGTATTATATCCATGTCATTACTTTCGATAAAAATTCTATTCATTTTATAAAAGAAAATTTGCAAAGAAGATTTCATTTTTTTCAGTTCGAGTTTGGGTCCTGCATTGAATCTGAAGAGTATCGCGTTGTAGACTGGAACAGGACATAGACCTCATGTAATAAGGCCAAAATTTAAGATAGGCTTTAGGTACAAAATAGATAGCTTTCAGGCAGAAAAATTTCTTAACCAGTGACCAACGAATCCGAATTTAAACCTGTCATTGTACTTCAAAAAAGGACGAGAATGGGAGACCTGTAAGTGCAGGCAAGGGGGGAGTTTAATTTTTCATTCAAATTATTATTCTTTGAACTTTTCTCTGTTATTTACATGTGAGCCCAGCGCTTGACTTTCGTATACACTTATCATAGTTTCAAAAATTATTTGAATTCCACATTTATGGGCAATTATTTCTTGCGGCCAAGTAATACAAATTTTAAATATGATAACATTAAATATTATGAAAATTATCAAAAGTATTAAATATCTGCTCAACATACATAGTTCTTGCCAAAAACATCCGAAAGACAACAGAACAGACACGCCTCCTAAATGTCTGCGATGCATTCGACTCTGAGAATTCCTCGCCTGTAAATGTACGCAGGTGAGGAGTTTCAGGTAGAGAAAAAAATCCGTATCTATTTGTGAATAGTATCCAAAAGTATAATTCGGAGAATTTCATCTGCTTTTTTTGAGAAAAACAACCTGGATTCAAACTCCCCAGGTTCTGACCCGTATAGCCATATTTGGAAATAAATGAAAGAAAAAGTTGTGGGAAATTTGAGAAAAATTTATCTCAATTCCCTTCCATTTTATCAAATTTTCCCATGTTTTTTCATTTTTTTCTCCTTAATCATATCATTGCAAACATATCCACTACATCATCAAAGTCTATCCTCCCATTCCCGTTGAAGTCGAAGTACTCCACCGGCATATTTTCCTCTATCCAGTCCATGTTGTGGAAGTACGCCACTATATCCACGAAACTGAACTCTCCGTTTCCGGTAAGGTCTTCATAGAGTCCGTCTCCGTCAAGGTCTTTAGGGGCATATTCCTGGTCCGGCAGAGGACTAAGGAGAGTCACTTCAATTGTCCCTGTTAGGAGAGCTGGTTCGATAGGGTCTCCGGAATCTTCCTCCAGACGTTTAACCCCGATCGAAAGGTTCGCAGATCCTTTCTCCTTTCCAGAAACCTTGATAGTAGCGAGCACAACATCTGCTGCCCCTTCCTTAACGGAATCTTCCAGGTCAACAGTCTTCATGTAGATAGAAGTCCCGGGCAGGGTAGAGTTCTGAGTAATCAGAGCCCAGGAAGGGTACTCTATATCGACTATTTCGGCAATGGCCGGATCGTCGATAGAAACGGTCAGGTTGTAGCCTGAAAGGCCTGCAGGGAAGTTGCTTGCAACAAGATTTATCTCAGTGGATTCGTTTTCTGAAACTGAGGAACTTGCCGGATCGAAATAGAGAGTAACGGTTGATCCAGAAGCTTCGGTAACTTCTATGTAATCCGATTTCACCTCAAAATCAGTTCCGGCAGCATTCTCTACAGTCAGATTTACGGTATAGTTACCTGCTGCAGAATAGGTGTGCACTGGATTCTGTTCCGTCGAGTTTGCTCCATCTCCGAAGTCCCAGAACCACGAGGTCGGTGTACCTGTGGATTGGTCCGTGAACTGGACAGGCAGAGGAGCTTCACCTTCAGTTACATTTGCGCTGAAGTTAGCGACTGGTGCAGCTACAGTTTCTTCCGGATATTCAACGACAAGGATCTGCTGAAGAGCGTCCATACCTCCGCTCGCTGTACCCTGTATACCCGCCTCGTTACCAGCTTCATTGAGATAGCTCTTCACGTCAAAGACCAGAGGGCTTCCTGAATTTGAACTTCCCTGCCATGCATTGGTTGCCACTATGTTTCCGTTGAAAAGAAGGTTTCCTTCCTCGGGTCCCGCACTTCCTGCGAAACTGTAAAGCGTAGCATTCTGGACCTTTTCCACGTCAATGAACATGCCGGTGAAAGGAGCGTACGCAGTAGCCTCTTCAGGCGTGGTCCCGTAACCTGTCAGGGAATAAGCCAGTTCATCGCATTCCTCATTGATGAAGATCTGCTTTCGGGTTTCATTATCGTTTCCGTAGACCACAACAAGAGTGCTCGGATACAGTGCGTTTTTGTTTTCACCAACAGGTGTCATGACAAGGCTGTTTCCTGCAGAGCTAAACTTGTCGGTTACATCGTAGACACAGAGCCCGTATTCATAATCAGCATATGCTCCAAAATTGCTCCAGTCTCTGTAGATGGTTCCATTTCCTGTTGAGATGTTTCCGTTATCAAGGGCGTTTCCGTTGAAGTTAATATTCAACCACGGATATCCACCGGGCGTCTGGTCCCAGTTGTAGGCAACATAGAGGAAGGCCTTTTCTATGGTGGAGCCGTCCGGGACCGGAAGGTCACTTGCAGTCCAGGTTTCGGTCCTGCTCTCCCATCCTACGGGTTGGTAAGCAGAATCAGGCTGCGTGGAATACAAAAGGTTCCCCTGGAGATCAAAGGTATGCATGGTAGTGATATTGCTTCCGCCTTCCCAGTAGATGCCTTTGCCCTTATACCCATTGTACCTGAGAGGTTTAGCCGAACTGCTCTTGTTGTTGTTTGTCTCATCCGTTTCAGCGATAAGGTTGTCCGGGTCGACAACGGCAGTGTAGGTCACGGTGCCGCCTTCAAGGTCACGGATAGTGGGGTCGATCAGGGTTACAGTAGTCGTTGCATCGCCAGCAAGGGACGCAATCGTTGTCGTATCTACGGGAACTGTTCCACTGGATACGTCGCTTGCATACACAGCTATCGAAATATTACTAAGGGTAGCAGTTCCTGTGTTTTGGACATTGAGAACTTTCACAGGATTTGTTTCCCTGGCAAAGACCGCAGAAGCCGGAACGGTGTTGACAATTCCTGAGATGCTAAGGTCGTTCGTTGCCACTTGACCCGCTTGAGTTACGGTTATGTAATCTGTCTTCAGCTCGGAATCGCTTCCATCTTCATTCGTAACTGTGAGGTTGACAGAATAGGTTCCTTCAGTAGAATAGGTGTGTACCGGGTTCTGTTCCGTAGAGTTTGCTCCATCCCCAAAATCCCAGAGCCACGAAGTGGGGGAATTTGTGGACTGGTCAGTGAAATTCACAGTGAGAGGAGCACTACCATTCGTTACATCCGCAGTGAAAGCAGCAACGGGTTCAGGCACAGGTATTGAGGACTTCGATACAGTTATGTAATCAGTCTTAAGCCCCTCATCGCTTCCGTCTGCATTGGTTACCGTCAGCTTTACGCTGTAGTTACCTTCTGCAGTGTAGGTGTGGACAGGGCTCTGCTCAGTGCTGTTTACACCATCTCCAAAGTCCCAGAACCAAGAGGTCGGTGTGCCTGTGGACTGGTCAGTGAAGTTAACCGTGAGAGGATCAGTGCCGCTTGTTACATCAGCAGTGAAATTGGCAACTGGAGACTCCGATACTGCCGACACTGTGACAAGCACTGTAAGTACATTGTTAGCTTCATCCGATTCAGCTATCCCATTTTCCGAGTCTGCAGTTATTATTAGGCTGTAGTTACCTGCTGCTTCCGGTGTCCATGTGAAGTTTACCAAGGCGCTACTGTCCGATGAAATGCCTGATATGGATTGTGTGTCCACAACTGTGCCGTTTACGGAAAGGGTCGCGTTAAATGTACCTGTATTTCCTGTACCGGAGTTGTTGATGGTGGCAACTATTGTGCAAGGTGTATTTGCAACAATTCCAGATGGTGGGGTAACGGCAGTGGGTATGATATCTGGCTTTGATCCTACCAGAGGGGCGGTGTTTTCATAAGCATATGAATTGCCTGAAGATGCCCAACCTATTAACAGATCATAGTCTCCATCTCCATCTAGGTCGGCAAGGGCTGGTGCCGCATTATTTTTTATCTCAGGCGCATCCCATGTAGTTTTCTTTGCCCACACTGGGCTACTTTTAGTCCCTGTATTCTCGTAGGCATACGTGTAACCGTAAACATTTCCTATTAGCAGGTCATTGTCTCCGTCGCCGTCAAGGTCAGCAATAGCTTGTCTAGAGGTATATCCTACATCAGGCGTATTCCATGTAGTTTTCGTTGTCCACTCTGGGCTGCTTTTATTCCCTGTGTTTTCATATGCATACGAAGTACCATAATATTCACCTATCATCAGGTCGTAGTCTCCGTCTCCATCAAGGTCTGCAGAACATGGAGCTGTATACTTTCCTACATTAGACACATCCCATGTAGTTTTCCTTGACCACACCGGGCTGCTTGCATTTCCTATGTTCTCGTAGGCATAGGTAACACCAGATTTGGCTCCTATCATCAGGTCGTAGTCTCCGTCTCCATCAAGGTCGACAGAACATGGAGTTGCATAATCTCCTATATCAGGCAAATTCCATTCCGATTTTGCCGCCCATACCGGATTGCTTGCATTCCCTGTGTTCTCGTAGGCATACGTAACACCAGCTCTGTCTCCTCTCAGCAGGTCATAGTCTCCATCTCCATCAAGGTCAGCAAAACATGGTATTACGCCGTTTCCAATGTTAATGCTCCATTCAGATTTGGATGTCCATATGGGCCTGAAATCCGAAACTGTGATATATCCTATTTTTGTAGTTGTGTTGGTTCCAGCAATGTTTGTTGCTGTGAGTATCACGGTGTAGGTTCCGGACGCAGAGTATGTGTGTGTGGGATTCTGGCTAGTTGAGCTTGTATCATCACCAAAGTCCCAGACCCATGAAGTTGGAGCATTGGTTGACTGGTCAGTGAAAGAAACAGCGAGTGGCGCACTTCCACTGGTCGGCGTTGCTGTGAAGTTTGCGACAGGCGAAATATAGGCGGTAATATAGTCTGTTTTTTCCTCGCTGTCGTTTCCGGCTACATTGGCAGCTGTGAGTTTGACGGTGTATTTTCCTGCAGCAGTATAGGTGTGTACCGGGTTCTGCTCGGTGCTGCTTGCACTGTCTCCAAAGTCCCAGAGCCACTCAGTCGGTGCGTTAGTGGACATGTCAGTGAATTGCACAGTGAACGGCATATTACCACTGGTATTGTTGGCTGTGAAGTCTGCGACCGGAATGATAGTGGAAGCTGTGATATAACCCACTTTCGCGGTGGAATTGGATCCACCGGCATTGGTAGCAGTGAGGTTGACCGTGTAAGTACCAGGGGTTGAATATGTGTAGGAAGGATTCTGTTCCGTACTGTCAATTATTCCATCGTTTTCGAAGTCCCAGGCCCATGAGGTAGGTGAGTTCGCTGAGAGGTCGGTGAAGTTAACCGTTAGCGGGACATCTCCTGAAGTCTTGTCCGCGCTGAAATTGGCTACGGGGGTGGTAGCTGAAGTGATTCCAACCAGTGATGTAAACTTGTTGTTGCTCTCTTCTGACTCAATTACTATATTCTCTGGATCCACGACCACGGTCAACGAGTAGGCATCGGTGCTGCCGTCAGGCTTCCAGTGGAATTCAACTGTTATACTATCTCCAGCTGCCAGTTCGGAAACCTGTTGAGTGTCCACAACATTACCATTTACCACAAGTGATACATTAAAGGATTGAGAACTCTTGTTGCCAATGTTCTCAATGTTTGCAGTCATAATATTTTCGGTGTCTGCAGACACAAGAAAAGGAGTTAGGTTTACTGGCAGGAGATCCGGAGCTTTATACTCAATTGATAGTGCATGGAATACTGGAGAACAGTAGGAATCTTCTCCTCTTGAAACTAAAACTGTCTGGTTTTCGGTTACAAGAGAAGGTTTTATATTGTCCCACCTGATATAATCGAAGTAGTCACCACTTACCGAATTGGCAGGACTTGAAAGGGATTTTCCGTTAAAATCCTCATAATTATATCCCGTAAGGTGGGTTGAATAAAGACTTGCACTCTGCACATTAGATAGATCCACGGTCCCGTTGAAATATGTGGTAGAATTATCCACTTCATATCCTACGTAATCTCCGTAATGAAGCCAGTCACAGCCTTCTGCAACCCAGCATTCTATCTCTGGCTTACTTTCGTTCTTCAGTACGACTACGAGAGTGCTGCCGTACTGTCTGCCATCGCCCCAGGAAGCCGAGTCTATTGTTGCAGTATTTGTTTCTCCGGGGAGTACGTAGTCTACGACATCGTAGGGTATCCAGGTCACACCCATTTCGGTAGAATAATAGGACGGATTAGTTTCAAATGCATGTCCATTGAATGTGGTGGATATTGATGCTCTGGTATCTGATGAAGCCCAGACTCCTACATAGTACCGTGCAAAAATAACGGTTCCATTAGGTACGTCAAAGTTGTTTGTAGAGTATTTGGAATCCCAGTTTGCCGTGGATGACACATACATCTCACCTCGAATCGTGTCGTGTGCTACTGTGGGTAAAGCCGAGGAAGTGCTGGCAAAAATCAGGATTAACAGTATTGGAAGTATGTAGATGACGTATTTATTGCTAATGTTAATCACCTTTGGGTTGTTCGTCTTGAAAAGGAGGTGAAAGACCCTATCAGGTCGTTTCTACCTGAAAATTGTGTTTTCTCTCTTTCAAAGCTTACATAGTAATTGTGAACTCTCAGAGCTGCCTATGTGCCTATTCAATCGTTTACCGAAATTCTGTGACTCTGTCCAGTCAAATTCTGTATTCTAACAATTATGTTAAGTAGAATAGTCCTGCCAATGTACATTTAATTTCGACCCGCCAAACTTGTCCTCGCAAAGGAGAATGGATGATGTAAAGGCGATCCTGCTGGTCAAAATAGCCAGGGATTGAAAATTAGAATTTGGATCCCGGGAAAAAACAGGACCATTGAATTCTATGACAGCTTGATCCGGATAAAGGGAATCTTTGACCATTAAAGGATAGATCTGCTGCATAAAATTTATTTAAGGTCGGCAATCACATAAGAAGAGTTCACAGTATTCTAACTTTTACCATTTCTTTTTTATTCATATCACATCCCGAACATTTATTCCATTGTTTGAGCCAGCAACGAAATAACCCGTAGCTATCATTTTCAGTAAATTCCGATTGGCTCCAATGAGCCTGAAAATTACCATACACAATTGGAAAATATACGCAGGTTATTTCGTTGCATTTCTCTATAGAGAGATGATCCAAATTTGGAGACTGAGCTCTTAAAGAGAATCATTTCTCAAAACTTTGATATATTAAATAAGAGAAAGTAGACCTTATGTACTTAAATTCATCTAAAAATTATGAATATCAATTCTTTATATATATGATTATTAACACAAACATCTTTGTTCGTAATACTAAACCTGCCGATAATCCATTTTCTTCATATCCTTGCTTTCGTTAAAAATCCGATTCCTTTTTAAAAGGAAATTTACAAAAAAGGTTTCATTTTTTTCAGTTCGAGTTTGGATCCTGTATTGTATCTAAAGATTTCTAGCGTTGTAGAATGGAACAGGATATAGACATGTAAAAAGACCAAAATTTAAGGCAGACTTTGGGTACAAAATCGATAGATTTCAGGCAGAAAATTTCTCAACAAAGAGCCAGTGAGATCTTTTTAAAAAACAAGGTTAATTTCGAGCTGATCCCAAAACTCAAAAATCGCTTCGTTGAATCTCGATATTGGAAGAATCAATCGAGCTATTGATTACAAAAGTAGTTATGAAACTCTTATTGCATGTGGAAATAACATTGTTTTTGGGATAGGCTCTTTATTTATACATAATTATATGATATGAATGTATAAATTCAATACTTCACTAAAAATTTCTCCTCTACCTTCAACTCATTCCCATTTAACCTCAGATATTCCACTATTGTCCTAACCTTTAACTTTCGTCTCGACCATTCAAGGTGGTTCTTCGCTGTTTCGAGTGGATAACTCACATTTATTCCCTAAAAATTAGAGTAGCATCTCTAAAATTTAGAAACATTTATTGGCGAAAATCAAATTCAAAATTGATGGTTCTCTTTTTGACCTATCTACGTTATAACTATGCGATTATTTTCAATCCACACAAAACAGCGAAGAGCCAAAAATTCACCTTATTTTTGAAAAGAGGGGGAGAAATCTAAGATAAGAAATCTTATAAATTAGGTATAAAATATGAAAAATCTCAGGTTGGAAGTAATGTCAATTTTTTAGATACCGTATGTGAAACTAATCTACTGATCTCGAATTTTTGACTTCAAAGCCTCTCAAAATTTGTAATATTACAGAAAAATCGGCACGCTACCTGCTTGCATTTTGCTTTACCAAAACCCGATAAATTTAAGAGAATATAAACATAAAATTCCTACTATAATATTGATTGCTACGAGCTGACCCCTAATTTTCTTCCATTTTTTCTTTATGATATGATTTCCCCAATATGCCATTGAAGTCGACATCATACCTGTCACAAAAGCCACAACGACATCAGGGAGTCCAAAAATCTTACTAAGAATTAACCCAGCTCCTCCAACCACACACACAGGACAGACCATACTACTCCTCTTCATTAATCTATATCTAATTTCTAAAGTGTCTTTTGCCATCTATTTATGAATTATATGCATGACTTCAAAATACTAACTATAGTGATAATCTACCGAAAATACATATTCCATAAAGTTCACAAGTCTCAGTAAACCTAACTTTGGGTGTTTAGCAACCTCTATACTTCAACAGATATGCTTCTCTAATGTGGATTAGCACAATGTGTTATTCTGATGTTATACCGTAAGCTTTTTTATTACATGTCAACACACACTGCTGTCTGATTTTTTCACATATTCCCTTTCATTGAGATATATTATTCCCCTGCTGAAGAAGGGCAAAATTCAAGACTCTTTCAAACACATTTTCATCATCTTCAGAATCACCACTCAACCCAATAATCCTTGCCTGGTTTCTGTCCGTGCTGATTTTTCCATTCTTTTGCATATATACGTATGTTCCATTTTCAATATCCACGATCACAAAGGAGTCAGGAATGGTTTTTGCTCCGAAATATTCTGCAAGTTCTGGATTCTGGTCCACATCCATATATGCGATTGTGGCATTCCCCTGGTATTCTACTGCAAGTTTTTCAAGGATTGGTTTCATAGACCGGCAATCTGGACACCATTTAGATCCCATTCTCATAAAGATCGGGCCTTTTTCGAGAGATGTATTTATCTGCTCCAGCTGGGTTATCTTCACGGGAGTACTTATTCCCTGACTTAACTCAGAGCTTGTAGAATTTCCCCAATTATTATCGATGCAGCCAGCTGTAAAAAAAACAACTGCAAGCAGGATCATTAATAGAACTAATTTTTTCATGCTAGCCATCTACTATTAATGCGATTGATTTTTTAACTGGACCTTGTCAATAAGACAGTCACTCCAAATTACAGTTACCCATCTCACTACTTATTTGGCATGAGGTTAATGATGATGCTTTATATGGGAATAATACGTCAAATTAAATAAATAACCCTAAAAATAAATGAGAGATGAGCAGCCTTATTCGGGCTGTTTCTCCCATCACACTCGTTCTTTTCTCATCTGCGGGTAAAGCCAATTAAGGATTATGAATACACAATGGAAGCAAATGGATTCGTCCAATTCCACACTATATCAGCATAATCACAGATGCAACCATTAGTAGTTTTTACGCAAAATTTAAAAGGATTTGTGCTGTAGCAGTGGCATCCATTATTATGACATTCCTGCAAGTAAAGAATGACATTTGCTGCTTGCATCTGTTTGTCGGTGTAAGTGTAGTCATTATTGGGTAGCCCATTTCGTATCCCCACAGAATTGTCGCCATTCTCAATGTAGCTGGTGATATCTTTTACATTATAGGAGAAATTGCCATCTCTTGGGTTCCCATCCCATAATCCAGTCGCTATAGGCTGATCATTAAAATAGAGCGTATTGTTTTCTGTATTTCCAGCCGGGATCGCGGTAATTAGACTTGCATGACTCATATCGCTAGTGTTCACACCTGAAATATTCACATAACTCGTTGCTAGTGCCGGAGTTACGGTCGAATTGAGATATGTCATATCACATCCATCAAAAATCCAGTATGTAGTTTCACAGTCACTCGTAAAATTGGTGAGTGTTAAAAGCCCTACCGCTTGAATATTGAATGACTGGTTCTTATCAGAACCATACGCGTTGGTTATGTTCACAATATTCTCTGGAAGTGATGGGATGATTTCTGAAGTGACATTATAACAATCGGTTCCACTAGGATAATCCCAATTACCATAGCCCTTACGGTCATAGGATCTGTTCTCTAATGTTAGTTGCACATCATTGAAGGTTACATTCATAATAGGGAGAACTCCCGTGTCATATGAAGAATTAGGATCAGTGTCATTAAAACTCCATGTCCAGTACACATACAGTCTTCCAATAACTACGCTCACATTTGAATCATCTGCTACTGCTTGTGGAAGTCTGGTTGTGTAAACATAGTTGTCGTTACTCCACATTTTAGGGCTATAATAACTGTCCCCGTAAGTATAGTTAATGTTTCCTGTGATTGTTCCATGTGCATATTCGGTCAGCGGGTTATCTGCATAATAGCTAGCAGCCGCCGGCAACACTGTCAAAACCAGCGCCACACACAGGACAAGCATAAACATCCCGATGCGCAAGCTTATATCAGGTTTTCTTATCATGATTATATGCTCCTCAAAATCCATTCTATAATGATTTTCTATTGCGATATGTTTCCACATCTTGTGAAATATCAATTGTATCATTCCGTCCTTCCTGAAGATTTTAAGAAGCTGGCGATCGATACTTTCCAGCAAGTATATATAGAGAACACGAAATAATACAATAGCCCAGAAACGGATATTTTATATCCTTTTCCAGGTTAGCCTCGACTGTTTTTGGTAGAAACTGTCGAGCGGTATTAGGCAAGGGTCTGGAAATCAGTTTTTATCGTCGTTTTCCAGGCTCTTTCTGTCCAATAATTCAATCACCTTTTCTTTATGCTTCAGATGATTACTCGTCAAATATCACTCTCAATATCCTGGTTTACCTGACTGATCGGTCGATATTTTTGCAGATTGGGTTCAGGACTTTTTAACTTATCTCATTTTTGGACTCCACTTCCCTTTGACATAATTATGTTGTTTTTGCTACGTATTTAAAGTTATTTCATAGCTCATATGTTGTTTTGATTGAGTATATCATACAAAATAGTAATTTATCCAGTTAAATAACATAGATATATAAAAGAAGTTTTAAATATAATCGATCTTTGTTCGGCACCGGTCGACAGTTTTTTTATTAACATAAGCAACCTCATACTGATAAAAAATACTGTTCCTGGCACCGATATATGGGAATATAAGAGGAACAAGATCATTATAAAAATTCAAATAGTGTTGATTAAAGAATATGAAGTTATTTATAAATAAGACAAATATAATTGATGAGTAAATGTATGACATCTATTTGTGGTTTTATTCAAAAATATAGGACAGATGGTATAAAATTGCTTTAGTATATATTAATATTAAATAATATAAAATAAAGAATTAATAACATATGGTATTACAAAAATTGACAAAAGTATTAAATACAATGAAAAACAAAATAAGTCCCTTATTTTTGATTCAGTCTGGCTGAGAATACAGAAGAAAAACGAGAATTTTCATTGGCTGTTGACAATTCAGTACCGCAGTTTTCGGTTGACAGGCCACTGGATTTTGACCAAGGGCCTTCAAGGGCCAGAATACGTTCCGTAGAAATGGAGGCAATTTGTCACGATTCTTTACTTAACCGAAGATGCATGTAACATTATAAGGTTTCAGGCGGCTAGGCCAAACGTTGCAGTTAGCTTCACAAAAAATAACGTTTCTGGCATGCTGGCGCGATAAATATGACTTTTCGTATTGCCGTTCTTACTACTCCTTCCAGAACAGAAAATAAACCTGCAAGGCACGTAGAAAAGAACACAGGAAAATAATGAGTGGTATTTCAGCTCCTTCGTATCTCAGTGGAGTTAAGGTAGTAATGTATACACAGGGATAGCGTTCATAGCACTAGGAATTTTTGAATATAGTAAATAAGTAACTCTTTTCGGTAGGCATATATATAGCCGTGAGCAGATATATTTCACACAAATAATTTAAGAAGAGAACTCCGGGGGGAATATGCAATCTCTTTACGCCAGAGCCTGGTATAGTAAAGCCCTTGCCCTTTTGAACCTGAAAAATCCAATAGAGTCAGAGAAAAATTTTGAAAAGGCTCTTGAAGCTTTCGATGCCCTGCTTGAGATAAATCCTCAGGACACGATTGCCTGGCAATATAAAGGAAACATACTGCGTTATCTGGACCGGCCTGAGGAAGCTCTGGAGGCCTTTGAAAAGGCTCTTGCTTTTGACCCGGATAATGTTTCTGCCCGCTATTTTAAGGGGCTGACTCTGGGGTACCTGAACCTTCCCGAGAGAGCTCTTGAGGCTTTCGAGAGGGTGCTTGAAAAAGATCCTGAACATTCAGGAGCTCTTTACTACAGCGGGCTTGCCTTAAACCAGCTCGGGAAGCATACCGAAGCTGCTTCAGCCCTCTCGGGAGCCCTTGAAATAAATCCCGAAAATCCAGGGGCCTGGTATTACAGGGGGGAGTCTCTCTACATTCTGGGAAAGAGTGCAGAAGCTCTTAAAGCCTTTGAAGAGACCCTGGCGCTGGAACCCTCGCATGCAGGGGCATGGGAAGGTAAGGCAAAAGCATACCTTTCCCTGGGGAGGAAGAGGGAAGCTTTGAAGGCAAGTGAAAAGGCTTTGAAACTTAAACCTTCTTCTGCAGAGGCATGGGAAACTCAGGGAAAAATTATGGAAAGCATCGGGAAAAAAGAAGAAGCACTTGGAGCTTTTGAAAGAAGCCTTGTGCTTGAGCCCATGAATGCAGGAAACGTGATGGAAAAAGGCAAGTTACTCGGAAGCCTGGGGAGGTATGAGGAAGCTCTTGAAGCATTTGAAAGTTCACTCTGGATGGACAGTTCTCTTAGCGAGGCAAAGATCAAACGGGGAAAAACCCTGCTTGCTCTTGGAAACTTTCAACAGGCGCTTGACTCATTCAGGAAAAACCTTGAAGAGGACCCGGAAAATTTCGAAAACTGGGGTGGGACAGGCAGCTGTTTCCTTGCCTTCGGAAAATATTACGAAGCAATGAAAGCTTACGAAAAAGCCCTCTCCATCGAACCTGAAAACAGCTGCATCATGAGCGGGATCGGGGAAATTTATTATCAGCTTGGAGATTATTCCAGAGCCCTGGAGGCATTTGAGCAAGCTCTGAGGCTTGACATCGAAAACGGCTTTGCCTGGAACGGGAAAGGAAATGTGCTCTGCAAGCTCGGGAAGTACCAGGAAGCCCTCGAAGCTTATGAGAGCCTCCTTACACTTGATTACGAAAGCCTGCCTGCCCGCTACAACCGCGGAGTTGCCCTCTCCAAGCTTAAAGCCCGGCAAAAGGAAGAAGAAAAAACTCTTGAAAACAAGCTACAGGCGGCATTTAAGAAATACCTTGAGCTGTCCGGGAAGCTCCCGGAAGATAAAATAGGGGCTGAAGGCTGGAAATACAGAGGGCTTGCTTTTGCCGAGCTAGGGGAATATAAAGAAGCACTTCAAGCTTTTGACAGGGCAGCGAGATACAGTTCAGGGGATGTCTATCCCCTGGCCTGCCTGGGAATTACCCTCATATGTCTCGGGGAATATGAAGAAGCACTTCAAGTGTTTGAGCAGGCAGAGGAACTTTTTTACGCAAGCGTAGGCGCAGAAAAAACCGGGGAGCCCGGGGAAGAAAGAGAAGCGGAAATGTCCTGGACTCTGGATGCTGCCGAGAAAAAGCCCGTGCTGGAAAGGCTCAGGACCGCGAAAGGTTTTGCCCTTGACGCACTCGGGAGGTATGAAGCCTCCCTAGAAGCATTTGAGAGTGCCAGAAAGCTTTCGGGAAACGGAAAAATCGCCTGTTCCGGAAAAGGTCTTGTTTTTGTACACTGCGAAGAATGGAAAAAAGCCCTGGAAGCTTTTGATACGGTCCTTATCTTCGATCCGAAAGATACCCCTGCTGCGGTAATGAAAGCCTTTGCCCTGATAAGATTTCAGGAGTTTGGGAAGGCTATCGAGGTCCTCGAGAGGGTCACAGCAGAGGATAAATGCCCTGATCTTTCCTCCTGCCTGCTGGGCTTTGCCTGTGCCAGACAGGGAGATTTTGATAGGGCCCTGAAGGCTTACAGGAAAGCAATTGAAGCAAACCCGAAAAACATTCATGCCAGGAACGGGCTTGCAGAAATTTACTTCAGGCTAGGGAACAGCAGGGGAGCCTTAAAAGAGCTTGAAGCTTCAATTGCAGAAGCCCCGGAAAACGCGTTTTCAAGGAACCTGAAAGGCAGGGTTGAACTTGAAGAACAGGCATATGAAGACGCTCTTGAGTCCTTCGGGCTGGCGCTTGCCCTGGATCCGGAAGACCAGAGGCTCCTGCTCTGGGATACATATGCCAGGTACATGTATGCAGAGGCTTCTTTTGAGGGAAACAATGCACGTTTCAGGCACATGCTCCTTGCAGCTGCCGGAAAACTCGAAAAGGCGACCATCTGCCAGACCCCCGCAGATAACGAACTGAAGGCTTACGCCCTGTACTTCCTGGGCCTTTTTTACTGCAAGGCCCATTACTTCCGAAAAGCATCCGAAAGACTCGAAGAATGCCTGAAGCTCGAAAATTCCCGGAAGGTACAACAGTCTGCATCCCTCCTCCTTAAAAACATCCGGACAGGTCGTCCGGGATCGGCCTGGTGGGAGTGGTGGCTTGCTCCGGGAACCCACGAGACTCTTAAAAAAGCAGGCTTCGGACTAATTTTCCTATCGGTCTTCAGCCTGCTGCTGTCCCATCCCGCAGCCTCAACCCTGCCCCTTATATCCTGGCCTGCATCCGTTATAAGCCAGATTTTTTACCCGGCCGGGGAAAACAGTGCCTTATGGGCACTTTATGGGGAAGAGTATCTGATCTCGATTCTGATTCTGTTCACCCTCCTGTTCCTCCCGGCGTTCAGGCTCGGCAGGCCGGAAAAAGAAGAACTTGAGCTTGAAACGTTTACCCCGCCACCTCCTGAATTTGACATCCCCGCATCCGTTCTGGAAGAGTTTACGGAAAGACTTGAAAAAAACCTGTTCTCTCCGGAACCCATGAAAGAAAGTGTGAAAAAGCTAGGGAAGTTTTGAAATCCGGAAAAGAAGGGAAAAACCTGAAAGAATGTGAAGCCATAAAAGAAGGAGAAATTAAAAACCTTGGATGGCAGAAAAGCAAATGTATATAACCCCCTCCGATATTATCGAAGGCAGTGACAGCAAGTAGAGGAGAAGGAATGGAAGGAGACCGGAAGTCTTGAAAAACACATTCATCCTTGGAATCGAAGGCACTGCCTGGAACCTGAGTGCCGCAATCGTGACCGAGACCGAGATCATTGCAGAGGTCACGGAGACCTATAAACCCGAAGTAGGCGGAATCCACCCCAGAGAAGCCGCCCAGCACCATGCAAAGTATGCAGCAAGTGTTATCAAAAGACTCCTTGCAGAAGCAAAAGAAAAAGGAGTGGAACCTTCAGATCTTGACGGCATAGCTTTTTCACAGGGACCCGGGCTCGGGCCCTGCCTGAGGACCATTGCAACCGCAGCCAGGATGCTTTCCCTGTCCCTGGACATTCCTCTTATAGGGGTCAACCACTGCATCGCCCATATAGAAATAGGGATCTGGCGAACCCCGGCAAGAGATCCTGTAGTTCTCTATGTAAGCGGGGCAAATTCCCAGGTCATCTCATTTATGGAAGGGCGCTACAGGGTCTTTGGCGAAACCCTTGATATCGGGCTTGGGAACGCCCTTGACAAGTTTGCGCGGAGAGCAGGTCTGCCTCACCCCGGGGGGCCTAAAATCGAAGCCTGCGCAAAAGACGCAAAACGATATATCCCTCTTCCTTATGTGATTAAGGGGATGGACCTCTCTTTTTCCGGGCTTTCCACGGCTTCAAGCGAAGCCCTGAAAAAAGCCTCCCTTGAAGATGTCTGCTACTCCTATCAGGAAACCGCTTTTGCAATGGTTGTGGAGGTTGCGGAACGCGCCCTTGCCCACACCGGAAAAAATGAAGTGCTGCTGGCAGGCGGGGTTGGAGCAAACACAAGGCTTCGCGAGATGTTAAATGAGATGTGTGAAGCCAGAGGGGCAAAGTTCTATGTGCCCGAAAAACGCTTCATGGGCGACAACGGGACGATGATCGCATACACCGGGCTCCTGATGTATAAGTCAGGAAATACCCTGACCCTTGAGGATTCGCGGGTGAACCCGAATTTCAGGACCGATGACGTGAACGTTACCTGGATAAAAGAAGAAGAGATGAAAAAAGTCCCGGAAATCTCTCCCGAGGCTTTCCTCAGGGCGCCCCCAGGAGAAAGGCTGGACAACGGAGCTGAAGCTGTTATTTACCTTGACGAGGGGCCGGAAGGGAAAAAAGTGCTTGTTAAGGAAAGGGTCCCGAAGCTTTACAGACACAAAGAGATAGATGAAAGGATCAGGAGGGAAAGGAACCGGACAGAAGCCCGTTTGATATCTGAAGCCAGGCGGGCAGGAGTGCCCACGCCGATCATCTATGACATTGAGGAATTCAAGCTCAAAATGCAGTTCATCGAAGGAGTCCCCATAAAGTACCTCATAACCCCCGAGCTTTCGGAAAAAGTCGGAGAGCTTGTAGGCAGGCTGCACAGTTCGGGGATAGTCCACGGCGACCTTACCACCTCAAACCTCCTGCTTGCAGGGGAACGACTTTACCTCATCGACTTCGGGCTTGCCTACTTTGACAAAAGCCTGGAAGCCAGAGGAGTGGACGTCCATGTACTTTTCCAGACCTTTGAAAGTACGCACCGCGGCCACGAAACCCTTGTCAAAGCCTTTGAAAAAGGGTATGGAAGTACTTTTATAGATTCAAAGGATGTACTCAAGCGAGTTGAAGAGATAAAAAAGAGGGCTCGCTATGCATAAAATCGTCTTTGTTACAGGGAATAAGGGCAAGTTTGCCGAAATCAGGGATATCCTCAAAACTTTCGGAATCGAAGTCATCCAGGAGAAAAACGGGTATCCGGAACTCCAGGAAGATGAACTCGAACCGATTGCCGCTCACGGGGCACAGTATGTTGCAAACAAACTGAACATGCCTGTGATGGTGGACGACTCCGGAATCTTCATAAATGCCTTAAACGGCTTTCCGGGCCCCTACTCCCGCTTTGTGGAAGATAAACTCGGAAACCTGAAAGTGCTCAAAATGATGGAAGGAGAAGAAGACAGGACCGCGTACTTCAAAACCGTAATCGGATACTGCGAACCCGGAAAAGAGCCCCTGGTTTTCCCCGGAGTAGTGGAAGGGAAGATCGCATACGAAGAGCGGGGCACTGGCGGCTTTGGATATGATCCTATCTTCGAGTACCAGGGCCTGACCTTCGGGGAACTGGGGGATACCGAGAAAAATAAGGTTTCCCACCGACGCAGGGCTGTTGATGAGTTCCTGGAATGGTTTACCAGCAAGGCTTAAAAACCCTGCATCCCCAGGAAAGTTACCTGCAGAGGCCCGCTTACCTGAACTAACCTCACTTTTTTTCCACTTTTCTTTTTTCCACTTTTCTTTTTTCCACTTTTCTTTTTTCCACTTTTCTTTTTTCCACTTTTCTTTTTTCCACTTTTCTTTTTTCCACTTTTCTTTTTTCCACTTTTCTTATTTCCGCTTTTCTTTTATTCTTCCAGTTTGTGTTTGAGCATATCAAGAGCCACGCTGAGCTGATTCAAACCCAGTTTCAGGGCAACGGTAATGATCTTGTTATTTGAAGTATGGCCAAACTCTCGTTTAATTGCAAATAAATCCATTATGCACTGCTGATCCAGGACCAGAGGCCCGTCGAGAAGGTCTTTTGAGGTAGGTTTTTTACTTTTAATTTCAATTTTCTTTGGCTCGGCTTTTGACTCGCTTTCCGATTTTGCAGCCACGCCTCCAACTTTCGGGGCTTCTGGTATCTGCCCCTGGAAATATTCCATTTGCCGGAGACAGTGAGTCAGGCAAACGTTTATTACAAATTCCTCAACTTCCATTTCATTAAGGGCTGCATACTTTTTGATTTCCTCAAGCTGCTCCTCAGTAAAAGGGATACATAACAGATTTTCATCGCATTCTTTGTTTATCCCAAACCCTCCTGTGTTTTCTGATAATTACCTTTCGTTTTCGTTATAATTTTATTATAAGAACATTATTTTATTCAAGCTTTCTTTTAGCAGTCGTCTCCTGTTACCCTTAAACCGTCCTTTATCTTCAAGTTTTCCTTTTAGTTTTTGCTACCGAAAAAATACTCATTTTATTCCATTTCCCTATAAGTGAAATTTTTTACTATGTTAAGAGCATTTATCTCTATATGAAGAAAATTATTTCCGACACTGCAGCTGCGGATACTATTCCTCTTAAACTCGTAGTATATCTCGGACTTTTGGCCGCAGTGGTGCTCCTCCTGGCCCATGCCTGGGATACGGCTTCGCCTGTCCTTCAGGAAGCGGAAGTTAAAAAACAGGTCGAAATCGCTTCCCTTTCTCTACTCTCAATTCAGGGCGGGTATGCCCGGGACCCTGCAGACAGGTACAGCCCCGAAGGCAGCATGTGCATCCTGAGCTTTTCGCTTCCGGAGTCAGTCAGGTATATCAGTTTCGGAGTAGATCCCGACCGGGAATGCAATAGCAACCTGACCGACTCCGCATGGGTTTCGGAAAACAACACCCTTATCTACCAGTACGAAAACGGGATTAAAAAGAGAGTACTTATCGGAGGAAATCCCATCCGCTTTATAAAAGGCACCCGGAATTCGGAAGGCATATGGGTCCCTGCCGAAATCCAGGATGGAAACCAGACGGTTTCAGGGCTCGACAGGCTCGAAAGTACGGGTGTGGTGATAGAATCCCCGGTTTCAGGCGAGTTCCTGTTCGAAATGGTTACCCGGGACGGGATAAGGTATACAATGGCCAGGTTCTGAACAATGACCAGGTTCGGAAGATCATGAAAAATTAAAGGTAAGAAATCAATAATGCTCTTGCAGGCGCCCCATCGCAGCCCTCAATTCTCAGGGGAAGGCACAGGAAAAAATACATTCCTTCCTCAACCGTTTTTAGGTCAAGGCATTCCACAATGTTCACGTTATTTGAAAGCAACATGTGGTGGGCAGGCAGGTTTTCGGAAGAGAGGCTGTCCACGGAAAAACCATCGATTCCTACTGTTTTGAACCCATTCCGGACAATCCAGGCTGCACCGCTTGCATCAAGGTAAGCAGAATTCTCTGGTGACTCCTCAAGTTCCCTTCTCTTATCGCTTTTTTCGGCCTGAGAGCCTGAAATTTCGGAATCTTCCTCTTTTCGGAAAGAAACCTTTGTTTTCAAGAGGAGAATAGGAATATTTGAACTGCTTTCAATGACTTCCTTTACCGGATAAGCTTCATCAAGAATGGAGCCGGTCAATGCCCCGAATATCCCGGAAAAATCCAGAACAATTGCCTCACCCATAAGGCTTCCAATGTCCAGGCTGTCAACCGGAAGGCCACCTTTCAGGACGTGAGAAGGAGCATCAACGTGTGTGCCCGTATGGCTTCCGAAACCCAAGCTGGAAACTGCACAGCCGTCCTTTTCGAGAGTGAGAAACTTTTCGATTGAAGGCTCCGGGTCTCCGGGAAAGACGGAAGTAAAAGGAGAAATAGGAACTGTAACATCAATGATTTTTCCCTTAACCGGTATTTTTTCAGAGGAAAACATCTCTTCCGACCTTTTCTAATTTTGTTATTGTTATGACCTCATTCTGATTTTGCGCTGATTTTATTCCGATTTCGAGTTCGTCTCATTACGACTTTGTTCCTATTTGATTCCTACTTTGAGTCCATGTCATGACTTCATATTTATATCATTACGACTTCGGGCTCATTTCATTCCGGATTATTTCCGATGCCTTCAGCTCAATTCTCAGCTCATTCCATGTAAATAATGGATCTGTTAGTACACTCATCTATACATTTCATGCAAAGGTTACACTTTTTAGGATCAATTTTTGCAAGTTCGTTTTCTTCGTAAATAGCGCCCACAGGACATATGTCCTTGCACTTGCCGCACCTTTTGCAGCCGAAGACTACAACATATCCATCCTTCTCTGACATCAGTGAATCTTTGGCATACATGGATATATTAGTTTCTGAGCCCTGAATTTCCAGTCCGTACCCGGAAAAATTCTTTTTCGTTGCGTTTCTTCATAGACATAAAAGAAATCACAGGAAACAAGCCTTATATAGGACAAAAGAATATGCAGTCTCAGGCATGGAAAAGTTCACTGAGGATCAGACAGGCTCTTTTTGCAGCTACCTTTCCGAAGGCTGCAGGTTCTGCCAGCAGGGCGCCAAAATGGTGCTCTTTGTAACAGGGCTCTGCCCTAAAAGCTGTTTTTACTGCCCACTTTCGGACGAAAGGCGGGGAAAAGACCTGGTTTTTGCAAACGAAAGGCCTGTAAAAAGCGATGAGGATTTACTGAAGGAAGCCGGGCTTATGGACGCCCTGGGGACAGGAATTACCGGAGGAGAGCCCCTGATAAAAGTAGAGAGAGTCCTGTACTACATCCGCCTGTTAAAGTCCTCTTTTGGAAAAGAACACCATATTCATCTTTATACCTCGCTTGCCCCGGACCGGGAAATCCTTGAAAAGTTAGCAGAAGCGGGCCTTGACGAAATTCGCTTTCACCCTCCACAGGTTGTATGGGGAGAGCTCAGGCACAGCCCCTATGCGGACTCCCTGAAAAATGCAAAAGCCCTGGGCATGGAAACAGGAATCGAAATCCCTTCCCTTGAAGGGGCTGAAATAGTTGCGGCTTTTGCAGAGGAAATGGGAATCTTTCTCAACCTGAACGAACTGGAATTTTCCGATAATAACTCGGATGCTCTTCTTGAAAACGGATTTTCCCTGGAATCAGACACCTCCTGTGCTGCTGCAGGTTCACATACGCATTCTGAAAAGGCTTTTCAGGTGTGCAAACGGGTGCATTTCTGTTCCTCGACCTATAAGGATGCAGTCCAGCTGCGCAAAAGGTTTCAGAGGATTGCAAAAAATACAGCAAGAGAATTTGATGAAATCACGGAAGACGGCACCCTTATCTATGGGGTCATCAACGGCGGGAACCAGGCACTTGCAGAAGAGATTCTCAGGGAGATCGAAATTCCTGATGAACTTTTCGAAGTGAAGGAAGGAAAAATCGAGATCGCATGGTGGGTGCTTGAAGACCTTAAGGACGGACTCAAAGAAGAGCTCGAACCCCTCGGGACAAGAATTTTCATAGTCGAAAGGCATCCTTTTGAAGACGGACTGCTTGTAGAACTGATCCCTCTCTAAATATTTTGCCCTGAAGAGATCTGGACTTTTGTCCGTTCCATTTTAAAGAAACAGGGAGAGTTTTTCCAGCGGACCAATGAGAAAGAAAATTTTGTAGGAGATAGGGTAATAGAGTTTAAGAGGTAATAATCTCCTCCCGGATTTGATCAGAGATGGGAGCTCGGAATACTCAAATCCGTTTTACGTGGGAGAAACACGTAGGGGAAACACGATAAATTGGAAAAAGGATCCTCATGCCATATCCTGTTGTACATGTTCTGTTTTCTGGTTTTGCATCAGCGCCGCAGCCGTATATGCCATAGCAAAAGCGATATCTCGCAGAGAACTTTCATTAAAAGACTCAAAGAAGCTACTGTTGCTGATGTTAGTCGGGGGTTTATGTCACTTTATTTCCGGATGTAACGTCTGTGTATAATCTGTTCGTAAACGGCAATCTGAACCACTGCTTGATTGGCCCGGTCCCGACACACTCACTTCTGTTCAGTTTCACTGCGATCCTCTTCGGAATGCTTGTAGGATATGCGGCATACAGGAAACTCGATAAGGCACTGTCATGGCAATTTTTGCAGGGGCAGCTTTCCTAACGCACCTGCTGTTAGACGATATCTCAGAAGACGGCTCGCTTATCTCTATCCTCTGTACAACGCACGCATCAGCATATTCTCAATGATGGATACAGGGTTTGCGGAGGCTGGCCTATTTAAGTACCTTATAGTATCTTTTGTATCCGTTTTCTGTGTTTTTGTTGTGATATTAATGACACTGTTCGCATTGAACAAATTCGGGTTTGGGCTCGGGTACGGGGCTGAAAAATAAAATTTCCTCAAGCAGATTAAAATCCAGGTTTTCTGACCCGTACAATCATATCCGCTGTACGAGGTCGCTCCTTTCCCGGGAGAGTTGCACTACCCGAATTTCACATCGGGATCATAAGAAAATCAAAGATTTTCCGGAAGTTGCGATGTAATCGCAACAGCCCACTGTCCTTTTCGCTCCACTTCGTTTCGCTCGAGGACTACTTGACGGTTTTAGCAATGAACTGAGCTCAAGAGGATTAAATTGAAGATACCTCTGACCGTTCAACGTTATTCACTACATCATGTCGTTCATGTCCCGCTCGACGCAGGAGAGCGGTCTTTCCCAAAAAGACTGAAAAGAAGAGAGATGAGAAAAAGTCCAAAAACAAAAACGAATGATGACACCACAAGAAACTAACATGTAATATTTGCCAGGGAAAACAATAATTTTCTGCTTCTTTTTACTTCCGTTCTGCTTTTTGGGAAGAACTGCCAGGCAGCTGGTGGGAGCGTTAATAAATACAATAATTGAAAAACTGCTTCCGGACTTAAGGGCAGCTTTCTCAGCCCTGAGGATATTTCTTCGGTATATTGTATCTCTTAATTTCGGTACTGACTTTCAAATCGTTAATTATCTTGCTTGCGGACCGGCATAGGTTCTGCGCGGCGTAGGAAGAGAACACTGAAGGATGTTCTCTCCGGAATTCCGAAGTGGGCCAACTGATATAGTCAGGAAGCACCAGAAGTAAAAACTAATGAACAAAAAGAATCGCTCATCAATGAGAAAAAAATGGAAATAGTAAGGAATATGCAACAGAATGAAGAAGGAAAAAACAAATAAAAACCTGTAAATCAGGTTTGAAGCTCGCCTACTCCATCGAGCTTTTTAATAACTTTAGCCGGATAACCCAGAGCAAGGCTGTTCGGAGAAATATTACGAGAAACTACTGATCCGACGCCGATTATCGAGTTATCTCCGATCTCGACTCCCTGGGTGATTATACATCCGGGATTTACGGAAACCCCGCGCCCTATTTTTATGGGAGCTATACTCCTCGGATAAGCCTGCCTTGTGGTAAGGCTGCCTCTCGAATGGGCGGACAGGATACAGCGGTCCCCAATTTCAGCATAGTCCCCCACTGTGATCATCTCGGGGTGAATCCTGTCAAAAATCACATCATAGCCGATGTACACATTCTCCCCGATGTTTACACCCCTCATTTTATGCAGCTTAGCTCTCCAGGAAGGGACAGGAGCGCAGGAAGCGAGGCGTTCAAGAGCCCAGTTTTTCAGGAACTTAATTCCAAAGATGATTTTATTACTATGATAATGATCAGCCACTTCATGAAAATTTATTTTATCTCTGTTAGATACAACAGCAGTCATGGTAATGCCCCCCATTTTGCGGTGAAAAACACCTGAAACCTACTTTTCATTACTCTCCCACCGATAAATATATTTCCTATAAAACTTGAAAGAGAAATTAATTGAAGTTTGAACCGTAGTAATGGAGATTTTCGAGATATAATTTCGAAAGAAACTTAATTTTATGATAATCTATCAGGTGAATTATTATCGGTAATGTCAATAGTTATCTATCTGGTAATATTATTATCTATTGTGTGAATGATTACATCAAGGGACCGATTATAGGTCACGGAACGGTTCCTGGCATGTGATGGGTTTATCAGGTTCTGTTTCGGGTTACAATTTTCATGAGTAAAGACTTTTTTATTTCTATGCATCATTCGGGCACAGTTCACGACAGCAGTAGCACCGAATACACTTTTACTGGTTGATTTTGAGGGCCCTGCCCACTTTCTCAATCGCATGCGTTGAACAGTCCATAACACCGGCTTTGCAAAATGCACATTTTGAGGTGTTGATGAAGGGTTTTACTGTGAGCTGTTTCCGAAGGGCTCTCATCAGAAGTGAGGCACCATCGCGGTGACTCCGCCTTCGGGCATTTTAAACCTTAGATTAAATTCCTGCAGAGTCACACCTGCAATTTCAGGATTTTGTGTCCCGAACCCTCTCGAAAGCGCGGCTTTGTTTGTGGGCACTTTTAGCGGATCAATCCCTATCAGTTCGGAAGCAACAATGTCAAAGGCTACACAATCGTAACTTGCCAGGACCACTCCTGAAGCAATGGGTGTCCCATTGGCAGGGCCGCTTCCCTCCATCCCGACTACTCCGTCAATAACTGCGAGACAGGGTTTGACTACCGAATATATATCGACAACGGTCTCCCAAAGCGGTCACGGCCTTCAAGGGCATGGGCCTGCTTTCGGATTTTCTGAGGGACAGCCCCAAAGAAGTTTTTTACAGCCCCGGTGTAGAGAGTAAGTTCATGGGTCTTGAGGTTCGGAAGTGAGATTACCAATTACCACATCAGCCTTAAGGACTGCTTTTGCGATGTACAGGCTCGGAAACTGTCTGGCATTGGAAACAGCGACCTCGGTGTAACCTGAGGTCTCGAAATTGATAAGTTCTGCACCGCAGGCGGATGCAATCCCTTCAATTCCCGATGCACGAAAAGCCTCCGAAGTCGTCGTAGACCCCGGTTTCGCAATCCCGGACCCGTCTCCTATAACAGGGATACCCCCTGCCTCCCGGACAAGCTCACACATGGCAGCCACTACTGCAGGATGAGGGGTGACAGCAGCTTCCGGAGCCCGGATAGCGAGCACGTTAGGTTTAAGGAGTACGCTATTTCCCGGAGATATCAATACTCTCAAGCCCGCCTATCAGAGTAAGAGCCTCCTGAATCGCAACTTTTACACCAGAATAGTCGAAACAGCGTACTATGTAAACTCTGGAGTTCATGCTTATCAACCGGAATTACTGATAGATTAATATTGAAGGATTAATGTTGACTCGAATGCCGGGATTGTTACCTTTCAGAGGAAAAACATCTTAAGAGAAAGTGCCTCTTAAGACAAAAACCTCAACGCATTTCTGACAGGAATAGAGGCCTATTTTTATTTAACAATTTACTCTATACCTGCCCTTATGCAGCTACCTCCGTATATGCAGCTACCTCCGTATATGCAGCTATCTCCGTATATGCAGCTATCTCCGTATATGCAGCTACCTCCGTATATGCAGCTACCTCCGTATATGCAGCTTACCTGTCCAGATAGAAGACCGGGGGTACAGCCCGTATATACTCAGTGGTGTCCTTTACCCGGTCGATATGCCTCCAGGCTTTTTCGATGGTATCTCTGGGAAGCCCGGTGTTCTTTTCAGTTACCTCTAAAGACATGTTGTGTTCTCGAGAATACAGGAGCTGGTCTATAATGTGCATGGGCATACGCCAGTAAAACTCCTCGTCAGTTGTATAATGGCTCCAGGTGTCGGCACTTGGAGGGCGTTTTATGATCGCCTCATTTACTCCGAGGTGCTTTGCCAGAGCATAGACCTGGGTCTTATAGCAGTCTGCAAGCGGTTCGAGGTCTACGCCGCCGTCCCCATATTTGACATATTGACCCAGGACAACCTCGGTCTTGTTTGTTGTGCCGCAAACAACGTAATTCATTTTTTCGGCATACATATACTGGACTAACATTCTTGACCTCTGTTTGACCCCCTGCAGCCCGATAAGTTCCAGATAATCGGCTGCCTTCAACCTGTGTTTGGCAACCGTTTCCCCGTCTTTTATCAGCCGGATATAAGGAACATTCAAAAGTTCCCGGTCAAGGAAATCAGGCAAAACCAGTGAGGTTTTGTGTATTTCGGGATCATATTCGGGACAGGCTCTCTTTAAAACCTGATCTTTCTTCTCATAAATATTAAGGGCTTCCAGGATTGGAGAAATCGGGACCTCCTCGTACGAAACCCCAAGGCTTTCACAGATTTCTGCTCCAAGGGTCTTGCTTGAAGGAGCCGATTCTTTTTCCGGGAGAAGAAGACCGTATACTTTTTCCTTGCCGAACTCCTGTACGCAAAGCGTAAGGGTTACGGCGGAGTCAACACCTCCGGAAACCCCCAGAACCACTCCTTTTTTCTTAAAAGCCGTGACCTGCTCCCGTATAAAGCCCCTGAGGCTTGCAGCAAGCTTATCAATATCTCTGTTCAGTTCCTCAAGAATTTGAACGTTGCCAGTGTCCACTAACTTTCCGGCGTTATTTTTAGTTAACTGCCCTGCATTATTCTCCATAGTTTGCGTTACACTACCTTCAGTTATCTGCATAATATTATTCCCCTGATCGATTATTTGTTTGATAATTAGGTATTCGTTCAAACTGCCGGCAACTATGTATCAAATCACCGGATTTCTTACTAAATGACCTTTCACTGAGATAATATCTGAGCAAATTTTATCTGAGCAAATTTTATCTGAGCAAATTTTACCTGAGCAAATTTTCAGCATTATTTTTGCAAATTATTGAGCTTCATATCCAGCTTCTCTGCTGCGTCCTTTATAAGCGGCTGTGAGAGTTCCTTGTGAAGTTTATCCAACCCTTCTTCCCTTGACATTTCCCCGCTTCGGACAAGCCCTGCTATATCAAATGCATACGGATGGAAGCCGTACTTTTCCAGGTGGTTATAACATGCAAAAGAATTCAAGGTACAGTTGGTTGAATTACTGTCATTGAGAGCAGGAGATTTCCACCCGAGATTCACTACGGTCTCAAGTACTCTATCTTCACTATAATCCCATAGGCAGAGCGGGTGTAGAATAGAGGGGGCAACCTCACCTATATTTTTGATTACCTCATTTTTAACAAGGAACTGTTCATCCCTGTCCTCAACACCTATTTTTTGAAGCTGCTTTTCAAAAAGGTTCCTTGACCACTGTATGAAATTAGCTGACAGTTTGATTATGGGATTTGGCGACTGCCCTGCCGTAAAAGCAAAAACGATAAAAGGCGCTTTCTGGATTATGGCCTGTTCAATCAGTTTCTGTTTGATGATACCGATGCAGATATTACAGATGTCGCTTGCCCTGTACTTGGCAAACTTCGGAAACGCATCACAGGATTCGGCTGCCTTTCGGAAGAGATCGTAGAGGACATCCTTTTCCATTGTCAGCTTAAAATAATCGCATCCCGTAATTTCGCACATTTTCTTTGCGTTTTCCACGGCATAATCCGAGATAAAACCGTTATCAAACTGGACAGCAAGGACTCTCAGGAAGGGATAGTCTTTTTTGAGTTTGTAAAGTGTATATGAAGAGTCTTTTCCACCTGAAAGTGCAAATATAACATCATAATTGCCCCTGCCACTATATTCTTTGAAGAGTTCTTCAATCCTGTTAAGATACTGCTCCTTCTCCTGAGAAGAAAGAGGAACATAGGTCTCACAGAAATGGCAGAGCCCGTTTTCTTCGTTGATTTCTATGCCTGGAATATCCGAGTCCAGAACACATTTTTTACATACTAGCTTTGACATGCTGATACTCCTCTATAATGGACCTGTTGGAGATTTTCCCGTTCTCGCTCAGCGGAAGATGGTCAATGAAGAGGATCTCTCTGGGATACAGGTAGCCTGGCAGGTTCTTCCTGCAAAAAGCAAGAATCGTATCGACGTCAGTTTCCTGATTTGATATGACCATGAGGCTGATCGCACTGCCCATAAGCTCGTGGAATACGGGCACAACAAAAACGCTGGAAACCTCATTGTTCATCTCGATCTCTTTCTCGATTTCCCTCGGGTTAACCCGGTGGTCACCTATTTTGATGAGGTCGTCCTTACGACCAAGCAGCCTGAGGTATCCGCAAGGAAGTTTCTGCGCCAGATCTCCCGTATGCATCCACCCGTCGATGATCTTCATTTCAGTTGCTTCCTCATCATTAAGGTAACCCAGCAGGATATTGTCCCCCCGGGCAACAAGCTCGCCTGTGATACCAGGTTCTACTGGCCTGTTTTCAGAGTCAAAGACATCCAGGGTAACCCCTGGAATCGCCTTTCCTATCGTATCGAAAAATTCGTCCACATCCTCTGTCGGCAGGTAGGCAAGCCTTGCTGTAGCTTCCGTCTGACCGTACATTGGCAGAATCTGCATACCCGGACTTAACTCCCTGATACTCCGTACGATAGACATGTCCATGGCTCCGCCGGCCGACGCAGCGGTCCTGACATTCGCAAAGGCTTTTTTGAACCTTTCAGGGTATCTGAGAAGAATACGATAGGTACTGGGCACTCCATAGAAGATGGATACTCCGGATTCAATGAGATTAAAAACCGGATCCATGAAATTCATCGTTCCCGTACGGACCGACCCTCCGGCCATCAGGTGGGAATTGATTATCGAGTTCCCGAAGGCATGATGCGGAGAGATTACCAGTGCTCCTTTATCTTTTGAGCTTATGTTCAGAACCTCGATTATCGACCTGGCGTTTGCTACCAGGTTTTTGTCGCTCAACATAACCCCCTTGGGAGTGCCTGTTGTACCCGAGGTATAAAGAACCAGCCTCAGTTCGGGATTGTTTCTCTCGCATACCACCCTTTTGCTGAGGACCTCCACTGCTGTATCATCAGAAACAACGATCACGGTTCCAAAACGTTCAAAAAATCCGTTTCCGAACCTTAAGTATTGTTTTTTCGTTGCAATTATGTTATTGATGCGTGCAGCGTCAAGAATTCGTTCAAGGCTTAACCCTGGCAATTCGATTGGCAGAGGGATTGCAATGTTACCTGATCGGTATACTGCCATAAGCATTTTTATGTACTGTATGCCGGACTCCGCGAGTATTGCAAATCCGCAGTGCTCAAAGTCGGTCAGAAATGAGGCAATTGTGCTTATATCCTCATCAAGGCAGCTGTAAGAAATGGACTTTTTCCCCTCTTCTAGTGCGGTCTGGTGAGGAGTATTTCTGGCATGTTCAGCGATATAAGCATCAATTCTCATACACTTCACTTCGCCAGTCTGTTTATCAGGGTAGTGATTCCCTCCAGAGAATCGAAATTCTCCGGAGTCAGCATTTCTTCAGGAATTTCGATAGAGTATGTTTCACAGATGTAGTCTATCAATTCAAGTAAACCGATAGAGTCCATGATGCCATTCTGGGTGAGCGAATCATTATCTCCAAGAACAGCTTCTCGTTCCATGAAAGAATTTTCCTTCAAATAATCAAGTATATTATCCCTTACTTGTTCCATACAATCTTACCCCTTATTCAAATTAGATTATTATGTAAGTAACACACACACCTTGCCCATATTAGTTGAAAGCCCACATATAACTATGCGATAGAACTATATAAATAATTTGAAACAATTGGTTGCCGTAGAAAACACTGAAAAGAAGAAATTCAGAAGAGTTAAACAGCATCTGGAGACAAAAGTATTGAACATCCTATTTCAATCAGAACTGATTTTCCCGAGGCGGCTGATCTTAATAGTATGTGAGTCCGAATCAGTAATGAGGGAAAAGATGTATTTATTGTCCAGTAAATAGCTTGAATAAAAAGTATTATTGAAGTCCGGCTCTTTACTGAGAACGGATAACATAGGCTTATTGGAAAACTTGCAATAAGCCTCTCTCAAAGTCCACTCAATCAGAACGTAGGTGTCACTTTCCGATTTACCAGAAAACGGAGATGCAGGTTGTAGGTATTTCAAAGTATTTTTCAGTGCCATCGGTCTTTTAATTTCGACATCAATACCAACCTTAACCTTTGAAACTGAAAGAGTTGCGATATTTTCAGAATAAGAGAGACAGATATGCAGCTCATTGTGGTTGAGTATATGCACTTCCCCAAACTCATCTTTGTAAGTAGCGATCTGAAGGACAGAATTTTTGTTGAGGAGCTGGCATAGGATATGTTTCAAAACCGTTCTGGAGACAACATATCTTTTTTTGAAATATGCTGTTTTAAGTTTTTCAAAATGTTCTCTTTCACTGTTGTTGAGACATTCCATACTCAGCGTATCATAATCACCCAGATCAATAAGAAAGATGAGAACATCGTTTTGTGCCCATAAGTTAGGGAGGTTTTTCAGAGGAACGGAGGAGAGTATAATCGAATTCTCTGTGTACATGCAACTCACGGCATATTTACTATAGTTACTACAATTGACTGTTATGTGAACTACCACTCAGCTAAAGACTGAGTGGCTTCCTGATTCATTCCTCCCTCCATTGAGGGCAAGTCCTCAAGCTCTTCCCCACGTTCCGTAGGTGTTACAATCCAATTAGATTTTGATCTATAAGAGCAAATTTCTTGATATTGATAGCGGCATTAATATCTCTATCATGTTTTGTTTTACAATCAGGGCAAGTCCATTCTCTGTCTTTTAATTGAAGCTCTTTATTGTAATATCCGCAAACACTACAGAGTTTAGAAGATGGTTCAAATTGTCCTATTCTCAAGACAGTTTTCCCTAACCATTCAGCCTTATATTCTAACTTTGTACCGAAGCTACTCCATGCCGAATCACTAATAGCCTGTGCTAAATGATGATTCTTAACCATGCCTTTAACATTCAGAGTTTCCAGAGCTACGGCTTGGTTTTCGCTAACAAGTCTGAAAGAAAGTTTGTTCTGAAAATCATTACTCTGATTCGTTATTTTGTCATAGAGTACAGCAAGCCTCTTTTTGGCTTTTGCCCTGTTCTTAGAGCCATTCTGTTTCCTTGATACTCTTTTCTGAAGTACTTTAAGCCTTTGAAGTGAGTTTTTCAGGTATTTAGGATTCTCTATTTTTTCACCTGTAGAAAGGACTGCAAAATCTCTGATACCTACATCTATACCTACCGTAGTTGATTCTGAAAAAGATTGCTTTGTTGGAAGCTCTCTACCATCTTCAACAAGAATACTGATGTAGTAATGTCCTTTACAAGTCCTTGAAACGGTAGCTGTTTTAAGCTCGCCTTCAAACTTCCTATGAAGAACCGCTTTAATTTCCCCGATTTTGGGAAGTTTTACGGTATTATTTTCAAAGTTCACAAAATAGTGTTGAGGTACAGGGAACGATTGTATAGGATTCTTTTTTGACCTGAACTTAGGAAAACCGTTCTTTTCTCTGAAAAATCGAGTGAAAGCGGATTCAACCTGTTTAGTCATTCCCTGCAATGATTGTGAATTTACTTCTCCTAACCATTCATTAGAAGCCTTCAGAGTAGGAATTAATTTGTTTAAGTCAAATCTGGAAATTGATTTCCCTGTTTGTTCGTAAGTTTTGATTTTCTGATCAAGTGCCCAATTATAAACAAACCTGCAGCTACCTATATGCTGATTCAATTGAACAGATTGTGCAGTTGTAGGATAAAGTCTAAATTTGAACGTTTTCATCATTCAAAGGTATCATATGATTTAACAAAATATATAGCTTTTGATAAACAAGAAATATGAAACAAGAAATCATAGCAAATTTTTGTTAATGTATCATGTTATCTTTGTTTGCAAATACCGAAAAGTCATACTTGAACCGATTAGCGAAGAACTCAAACAGATTATGATTGAGATTTCAAAAGAGTCTATTTGAAATTCTTGAAATGGAAGCCGACAAAGATCATATACATTTCTTAATCAAGAGTGAACCGAAAGTTAGCGTCTTATCAATAGTCAGAAAATTGAAACAAGAATCTACTAACAGGTTATGGAAATCACAAAAGGAATATCTGGAAAAGTATTATTGGGGTGAAAATACATTATGGAGTGATGGATATTTTGCTTCTACTATCGGAAATGTTAGGAATCATCACAGAACAAACTATGCACGGGTTTCAATTGGGTGCCTTGATTTTCAAGATCAATAGTACTAAGGAATGGTTGAAATTTGACTTCAAGTTTTCACTTTGATAATGGCCCTATAATTGCACTTCCCAATATCATTAATGGCAATACAGGGCATAAGTGTTTGAAATTAAATTTTCACCATTCCTAAGTGAAAATCAACTTTATGAAAAATCTGCCTAATCTGTTTTGTGACAGTTACTTAGTAAAGAAGCTGCCGAATATTACATACGTAATCAGGGTTGAAGTTGACGCTTATATCCCCCTGAACTTAAAGACTCAGGGGTTTTACGCTTCTTCATATAAAAACTATGAGATTTTCAGCTTTTCTGAATTAATTAGGGGGAGCTGTATGACATATCTGCATATCCATAGTATACTCCAATATATTTATTCAAAAAAAAGTAATCCTAAAATATATAAACGATAAGGATATAGGGTATTCGATTCTTAGCGCCCCTCTGTCAGGGTCGCACCTGTTTGGAAATAACAAACATAACGGGATAAATACGGTATAAAGAGCAGATTCAAATCGGTATTAAAAAAGTATAATTCAAATTATCATCAAAAACTGAGGTGTCCGAAACTGCAGACTGCGGAAGAAAGGGTAAGAGCGAGATTGATAAAGTATCTCGGCAGGGACGATAACGGGATACGCAAGGTTGTGCTCAATCTCTTCCTGACCGGAGACAAGTTCACCACCGGTGAAGTTTATGACTTCCTCGATAAAGGAAATTTCGAGGTAAGCTACCGGGGAGTGTCAGCCATGGTCGGGCTCATGAATACCAGGCTTGGAATCCTGAGCATAAATGTCACAGGGGATCATAACGTATATTCCCTGAAAGAGAGTTATAAAAACATTGTCGGTTCTGTTCTTGAGAATTACTGAGCCATTTTCTGGTTGTAAATCCTGTTTTTATGTGACAAGAAATATTCAAATCTCCTGTTCTGCTCTGTTGATGCTCTAGACAAAACTTAGCGAACTGTAGGTTTAAAAACTCTATAAAGATTTCTCATTCAGGAGGACAAAAACGGGCGTATAGAAAATAGTTTTCCGTAAAAATCAGTGTCGTTAATTAGAGCTCCCTTTCCAAGAAGAAATGACCTTTCTCTGGTTTTATCAAAACCGGGCGGCTAGCTCAATTCATTTAAAAAAGTTAATATAGTTAGGCATTATACTTAATTGTTATATTTAGTATCAAATGGCTTTTCTATCCACACATACATATTAGCCTAAAATACAACACTACCATCTCAATTTAGGGAATTTCAGAGAGTCTCAGCATAAAAGTTAAAAAGTTTGGGAATAAATATGGACAGTAGAAAAAATTAAGGAAAAAAGGAATAATATTTTAATCTGAAAAATTGAATTCATACCGCAAAAAATGTATATTAATATTCCTGTTACCTATCAATACTGCCAGGGGGAAAAAAGATTATTAGCCAAAAAATGGTACCGTGGAATAAAGGAGCCTTCCGGGCAGGGCTTCGCTTTGTGAAAAATAGGACGTTCAGCATGTTCTACCAAGAGTATGAACAGCTGCTTGAAAAAGAGATTTTAAGTTCCGAAATCCCTGACCACATAGCTGTAATCATGGACGGAAACCGCAGATATGCGGGACAGCGGGGAAGAACCCGAAGCTTCGGGCACGCTATGGGGGCAGAAGTTACAGAACAGGTTATTGAGTGGTGTTATGAGATCGGAGTAAAAGAGCTTACCCTCTATGCCTTTTCCACGGAAAATTTCCAGCGTTCGGAAGAAGAGGTCGATGGACTTTTCAACCTGATCAATGAGAAGTTTCTGAAACTTTACAATGACAAAAGGACCTACGAAAAAGAGACACAGATCAGGGTAATAGGGGATAGAACAAAACTGCCGGCTTTTCTGAACAAGTCCATTGAAAAGATTGAAAAAGCCACCGAAACCCATAGAAAGTTTAACCTGAATGTGGCTATTGCTTATGGCGGCAGGCAGGACATAATGCAGGCAGTCCGGGATATTGCAGCCTGCGTTTCAAGTGGAAAACTCTCGCTTGAAGATGTTGATGAAAACCTGATCTCAAAACACCTCTACCCAGCTCCAGGAGTGTCTGTCCCGAATGTGGACCTGATCGTCCGCACCGGGGGCGATGAAAGAGTCTCCAACTTCCTGCCGTGGCAGGCTAACGGCAGCGAGTGTGCGACCTATTTCTGTGCTCCTTTCTGGCCGGAATTCCGAAAAATAGACCTTCTCCGCTCAATCAGAGTATATCAGGCCCGAAAAGACGAAAAAAAGCAGGAAAACTCATACCGGGTCTCAAAAGTTATAAATTTCCTCGGAGTGGGAAAATACGGGGAAAAAAGCGAAGAGCTAGGACAGCTCCTGCCGTTAAAAAAGCAGGGAGTGGCCTGAAGTCTTAAATACCTGTGGATACAGACTTAATAATCTTTTTTTTGCACTGCACGAACTCAATAATTCCTTTTTTTGCACTGCATGGACTCAATAATCCTTTTTTTAAAAAATTGCCATCCTGGATCTCAGCCATCGGAAAAAACTCCTTAAAGTACCGATATATTGATATTCCGGTGACGACTATGTAAATTGGGGAAAGTTTGGCCATATCTAATTTTTCAGTTCCCGGGGATATCAGATACCCTGTGAACTTATCGCACACCCGGGAAAATGAAAATTTCTTAATGGGATTAAAGCTATCCGGTAAGGTTATCCGGTAAGGTTATCCGGTAAGGTTATCCGGTAAAGGATTTAATATTTGGTAGCTACTGATTCAGATACGGGGAGTTTTAATGGGTGCTTTCAGGAAGTTAAATCCTTGCTCCTGCAGAGCATGTATTTCAGGATTTAAACTGCAGGCGTATAAGGCTGCTCAGGAGAGGTTCAGCTCCCGCCCGGAACTTCTCAAAGGCTGCAAATATATAATGAATGAAAAAAATCTTTTCAGGGCCGGGGGAAGAGAAAAAGATGCTTTTTAAATTAGGATTTTATGTAAAAAGCAGGAGGGATTGTATTGGGAAAAGAACAAAGAAAACCTAACCGCCTGATTAACGAAAAGAGTCCTTATCTTCTACAACACGCCTATAATCCTGTGGACTGGTATCCCTGGGGAGAAGAGGCTTTTGAAAAAGCCAGAAAAGAAAATAAGCCTATTTTTCTCTCAATAGGATACTCTACCTGCCACTGGTGCCATGTGATGGCACATGAGTCTTTTGAGGACGAAGAGATTGCAAGACTCATGAACGAAGCTTTTGTTTCCATAAAAGTGGACAGGGAAGAAAGGCCCGACATTGATAATATTTACATGACTGTCTGCCAGATTATCCTTGGTAGAGGGGGCTGGCCTCTAACGATAATTATGACTCCGGGTAAGAAACCTTTTTTTGCAGGCACCTATATCCCGAAAAAATCACGCTTCAACCAGACAGGAATGACGGAACTGATCCCCAGGATAAAAGAAATCTGGGACCAGCAACATGAAGAAGTGCTTGATTCAGCTGAGAAGATTACATCCACCATCCAGAACATGATTGTAGAATCAACAGGTGAAGGGCTTGGAGAAGAGATAATCGAAGAAGCCTATAACGACCTGCTGAATTCATTTGATCCCGAGTACGGAGGCTTTGGAAGGGCTCCGAAATTCCCGACCCCGCACAAAATTTCCTTTTTGCTCCGCTACTGGAAACGCAGCGGGGACCCGGAAGCCCTTGATATGGTAGAACATACCCTGGACAATATGCGCAGCGGAGGAATTTATGACCATCTGGGATCGGGCTTTCACCGCTATTCCACGGATAACATGTGGCTCCTGCCTCACTTTGAGAAAATGTTATACGACCAGGCCCTTACCGCAATCGCATACATTGAAGCCTATCAGGTTAGCGGAAAAGACCTGTATAAAGAAACGGCAGAGGGAATCCTTGACTATGTTTTAAGGGACCTGACATCCCCGGAAGGTGGGTTTTACTGCGGAGAGGATGCCGATGTTGAAGGGGAAGAAGGAAAGTACTACCTGTGGACCATAGAAGAGGTCATGAGTATCCTTGGCCCTGAGGACTCCGAACTGATTATTAAAATGTTTAACTTGAAAAGGGGAGGCAACTTTGAAGAAGAGATCAGAGGCAGAAAAACCGGAACAAACCTCTTCTATATGGTCCACTCGCCGGGTTCCCTTGCAGCCGAACTTGAGATCCCCGTAGAAGAAGTTGAAAGCAGGGTAAAAAGCGCCCGGGAGAAACTCCTTAAAGCCAGGTACGAGCGCAAAAGGCCTTCACTGGACGACAAGGTCCTGACCGACTGGAACGGGCTCATGATCGCCGCCTTTGCAAAAGGTTTCCAGGTTTTCGGGGAGGAAAAGTATCTGAAAGCCGCAGAAAAAGCCGCGGATTTTCTCCTGGAAACCCTTTACGGCCCCGAAAAAAGGCTGCATCACCGCTACAGGGACGGAGTTGCGGGAATTTCCGGAACTTCCGATGACTACGCTTTCCTGATACATGGGCTCCTGGAACTTTATGAGGCCGGGTTCGAGCTGCGCTACCTCAAATCAGCCGTTTCCCTGAACAGAGAGCTGCTTGAACATTTCTGGGATCCGGAGAACGGGGGGTTCTATTTCACAGCCAGCGATAGCGAAGTTCTGATCTTCAGAAAAAAGGAGTTTACGGATGCAGCAATCCCATCAGGGAACTCATTTGAAATGTTGAATCTTCTGCGCCTCTCCAGGCTAATTGCCGACCCCGGAATGGAAGAAACTGCTGACAGGCTCGAACGCGCATTTTCAAAGCTGATCAAAAAAACTCCTTCAGGGTATACTCAGTTTCTGTCTGCCTTTGATTTCAGACTGGGCCCTTCATACGAAGTAATTATTTCAGGAAAACGCGAGTCTCCGGATACAGTGAATATGCTCGAAGAGCTCTGGAGCTACTTCACACCCAATAAGGTGCTGGTTTTCAGGCCCGAAGGAGAAAATCCCGAAATTGCAGACCTTGCGGAATATACAAAAGAACAGCTCCCTATTGAAGGGAAAGCAACTGCATACGTCTGCCAGAACTATGAATGCCAGCTTCCTACCACCGAAACCAGAGAGATGTTAAAGCTGCTTAATGTCTGAGTTCCGCACTCCGTTGATACGAGCCTCAGGATGAGATCAAAACTCGGATTGGATGAGATCAAAACTCGGACTTGATGAGATGAAAACTCAAATTAATATTGTAAAGTCAAAGAAAGGGGAAAACCGAAAATGAAAGAGTATACACTTGAAGAACTTTCAGAGTACAACGGGAAGAACGGCAAGATTTACATCGCCTATGACGGGCAGGTATACGACGTATCAGACAGTTACATGTGGGAAGACGGGACTCACCAGGGGCTCCATGATTCAGGGCAGGATCTCTCGGACGCTATGGACAACGAAGCGCCCCACGGCCCTGAGGTTTTTAAGGATTACCCGGTTGTCGGAACTTTGAAAAAATAAAAGGCATTGTGACGAATGGATAAAAGGTTTCAGGAAAAAGCAGGATAACAGATAAGAGGGGGTTGTGAGTATGAAAGATGAGATTGCATCCGCTGTTCCTCAGGAACTGGAAGAAAAGGAAGGGGAAAAACCTGTAGAAAAGAAAGGGCTCGAAAAAAAAGAACTGCTTGAACAACTGAAAGAATTTTTTGAATCCCAGCTTCTTGCCGTCCTGGCAACACAAAACGGAACAGCACCTTACGTGAGCCTTGTTGCATTTGCCTCGGATGAAAAGCTGAAATATATTCTTTTTTCTACCACGAAAGCAACCAGAAAATACTCAAATCTGTCAGAAAATCATTCTGTCTCCCTGTTGATTGACAACAGGAAGAACGCAATCGAAGATTTTAGAGATGCAATGGCTGTGACAGTGCTCGGGAAAGTCGAACCCGTCGAGGACTTCGAACACAGCATAATGGAAAAAATCTATCTGATGAAGCACCCGCATCTCGTGGATTTTTTGCAGTCGCCTACAACGGTTTTTCTGAAAATACGGGCGGAAAAATATATTGTTGTGACCCGTTTCCAGCACGTTGTTGAAGTTTCGGTTTAATCTGCTTATTCGGCCTGGGATATTTGCCTGGATTGATATCTATAACGCAATCAAGCATTTTTCGAGGTAATCAGGCTTTATTTTTATTCAAGCTGTGTGTTTCTGTTCAAACCTGAAATTAATAGAGGAGGTTGATTACGGGAAGGTGGCTCGTACCTATCGGAGATACCCGGGAAATACCGGAAAAGTCTGCGGAGGAAAAGCTTCTGCCCCTGGGACCCTGCACAGGGAAGGTCTGACTGTTCCCGGGTGAAGACAGTGCAAAGACCTCTTTTGCAGGGGGTGCACACCTCATATGTCAATATATGCGGAGCCCAGGCTGCCCTGCGGCATCTCCGCCTTATCCGGGCTTTCCCCTGGGCGAATATGACTCTCCTGTATCGAAAAGAAATAGGGCTCGATATTCTCGACAGTGCAATGGCTGTTCTGGTCCAGGAAATGATAGATGGCAAAGTATCGGGGGTTGCTTTCGGAAAAAATCCCGATAAAGAAGCTGAAGCCGTTGTCGAAGCCGTATACGGACTTAACCGGGGGATTGTTGATAGCACTGTGGAGCCTGACAGCTGGACTCTTCCCACAGCAGAAAAAACATCCCGGACTGGCTCAACCGGGATTAAGTATAACTGCGATAAAACCTTATCTTCCTCTCCATGCTCATAGGACTTACGGGCACGCCTGGTACGGGAAAGACCTCGGTAAGCAAGCTTCTCGAAAAAAAAAGGCAGTGGAAGATAATTCACCTTAACGAATTGATCAAAGAAGAACACCTCTATACCGAGGTTGATGAAAAAAGGGATTCGGTAGTTGCGGATATGGAACTTGTCCGAAGCCGTCTTCCTGAGCTCATTAATGAAATGGAAAAGGAGCCGGCAAACAAAGTGGTAATTCTTGAGAGCCACCTTGCCCACTACATAACCGATATCGTAATCGTGCTAAGGGCTTATCCGCCCGAGCTGAAAAAAAGGCTGGAAAAACGCGGATATTCCGAAGAAAAGGTAAACGAAAACGCAGAAGCCGAATCGATAGATTTGATCCTGGCAGAAGCTTTTGAATGGTGTGACAAAGTTTTTGAAATAAACACGACTGGCAGAACTGCGGAAGAGACCGCAGGAGATGTGGAAAAAATCATAGATTCTCTCCTGAGCGGAAAAGAAGAACAACTGCAGGAATACGGCCCGGGTTCCCTTGACTGGATAGATTCGGTACCCTGAAAGGAATTAATGAGAAGAAAAGTATTGCCCAGACCGAATTATAAAGAAAAGTTGCTATCGCTTGCAGAAACATTCCTCAGACGGGTTATTCCGTCAATATCTTTGATTGTTTCCGCAACGGGCTTCGGAACAAGGTGCTCCCATTTTTCTCCGGCAATCATCCTTCTCCTGATTTCAGTCCCGGAGTACCTTTCCCTGACATAAAGGGGAGACTCCTTAACGCAGAACCCGGCTTCCCGGAAAAGCTGGATAACGAGAGGATTGTTCGAGTACACCACGTCAAAACGAGGGGTTCTGGATGCGACGTGGTGGACCCAGATAGAGTTATACCTGACATCTTCGATAGGAAGGACGTAATGACGGACGGGAAGGTTCTCAAGCGCATTATAGAGCATCAGTACCCTTTCCCCTGCCGTGAACGGATCGGTGGCTTCATGGCTCTTCTGGGCACTTCCTATACCTATGACCAGTTCGTCCACCTCTTCGGCAATCCGCGTAATTACGGCATGGTGCCCGAAATGATACGGCTGAAAACGTCCGATATAGAAAGCTCGCATCATCCCGGATTCCACCTCGAATTTGTACTGGTTATCTTTTTGGATATATCTGGATATATCTTCTGGTCTCAGATCGTTTCATTGCGGATTCCGGTCTCAAAGCTGAACTTCTCACAAACTTCAAGGAAATGTTCAGCATTACCCTTACGCTTCATCCCGATAAGCTTTTCGACAAGTTCGAGGCCCGGCTTGGGGTCTTCCATGATCTCCATATCCTCGCGGACCATATCGAAGTACTTCTCTCCGATTTCGGTTCTTATGAAGACCGAGTTCCACCCGTCAGGAGCCCCGACCGAACCTACCGAGATATCGGCAAAGACCGATGTATAATCACAGCAGTGGTGGCAGGGGTTTCTGGCAAACTTGGCCACGTCTTTGATGGGCACGGAGTGGACCTCCCCGTCCTTAGTGTAGACCCAGAACTTACCCTTGGTGAACTCCATCTTCCGGATGTCTTCGAGCTTTACCTTGAGAATTTCAGGAATGATCTTTTCGAGCATGACATCATGATGGAAACTTTCCATACAGAGCAGTCCGATAATGAGCACGATCTTTTCGTTTACATTTTCCCGGATTAAATGTGCAGCATGAGCCTGGCAGGGGACTCCGATAACTGCAATCCGGTCGTACTTTTCGAAGGCTTCCCTGAGCGCTGCGAGCACGGGGTCCGAGGTGTACTTTGTCCCTCTTGTCCGTTCCACGTCTTCCGCACTTGTCAGCAGGACAACTTCAGGTTCCCATTTCTCATTTCTGGTAATTCCGACTGCACAGTCGATTTTACCCTGCTTGAAGAGAGATTTGAGGATGCCGCTGGCTACTCCACCGTCCTGGCTGCCTACATTGTCCTTTGACCTTGCACCGAAGAACTTGCGCACATTTGTAAGTTCGTCCTGGATGAAACCGTCAACTACCGGACAGACCCGGCTACAGGTTAAGCAACCTTCACAAACCTGGTATCCGCCTCCTTTCTCATACAGGCTCAGATCGTTCGGATCTCGAATTCCTGCCGCCTTCTTTACGGTAACAGCCCCGATGGGACATACGGCCTCGCATGCCCCGCAGGCTGCGCATACGTCATAATCAATGACTTCTGCAATCTTTGGTGGCAATCAGTTACCTCCAATGCCTCGATAAGCTTGCCTTAACGGCAAGATGTTTTTTAAAAGTTTTTAAAAATATAACGTAAAAAAAATGATTATGCAAGATGTAATAAAAATTACATCTTTGCAATGATCTCTTTGCCTATAAGCTTTATTGCTTTTTCTTTCTCAGGACCGATCGGGGATCCGGCGACAATCTGGGTGACTCCGATTGCCTCAAGATCTTTAATCCTCTTCATGCAGTCCTCAGGAGTTCCGCAGATTGCAAAGGCTTCGATCATCTGGGGGGTAACAAGTCCACCCATGAGGGCTCCGAAATCTCCTTTGGCAATAGCGTCACCGATCTGCTTCTTGGCGTCGACAGGGATTCCGTGCCTTTCAAGGACAAGGTCAGGGGAACCTGCAACGATGAAGGCGACCACTACTTTTGCAGCGTTGATGGCTTTTGCGGGGTCTTTGTCAATGGAGAAGCAAGCGTATGCGGTGACATCGACTTCGCTTGGGTCGCGACCGACTTTTTCAGCGCCCTTGCGGATCTGTTCCACGGCGACTTCAAAGTCCTTCGGATGGGAAGCGTTGATCAGGACGCCGTCTGCAACTTCACCGGCAAGTTCGAGCATCTTGGGACCCTGAGCACCCATGTAAATTGGAACATTTCCAGCTTTAAAAGCGAGCTTTGCACCTGCGAACTTGACCATTTCGCCGTCCATGGAGACTTTTTTGCCGGCAATGAAATCTCTGATTGCCTGGATTGCTTCTTTGGTGGTTGCAAGAGGCTTTTCCCAGGCAATGCCCATGGCATCGAAGGTTGCCTTGTCTCCGGGTCCGAGTCCGAGGACTGCCCTGCCGCCGGAAATTTCGGCGATGGAAGCAATGCTTGATGCTGTAATTGCAGGGTTCCTGGTATAGGAGTTTGTGACACCGGAGCCAATCTTGATGCTGTTGGTATTCAGAGCGAGAACGGTAAGAGTGGAATATACGTCACGGTTGTTGTAGTGATCAGTGATCCAGACGTAGTCGAATCCCTGCTGTTCTGAGAGCTTTGCGTAATATGCGATCTTTAAAGCAGGATCGCTCGGCACAAATTCGATTCCGAACTTCATCTTTGATTACTCCTTTAACTACTGCTTAGTGGCTAGATGGGCCTGTTTTCGTCCCATATAAAAATATCTTTTAAATTATAATTAACATCCGTTACAATCAATGTTAATTACAACCCTAACTAGAATTCACATAACAGTATTTAAGAATCTATATATAATTAACTGTATTAAATGAATTGTATATAAAAAGACTGATAAAATGTATTCTCAAACAGTCCTTTAGAGTGAAGACCTATTAAATACCTGACCCATTCAAAAGAAATAATCAAACCTTATAAACCTTTTCCAGAATAGGGTAGTTCCATGCCGGATTTCAGGCGGTAAGGATAGGATGCAGAAAAAAGACTGAATAGCTTATTTTAGCGAAAGTTTATCATCAGGAAGCAGGAAAAGATTTATATTGTAAAAATGTGGGATGTCGAAATTTGCAGACCTTTCCATGCTTGGCAGGGGAAAAATTGAGGCCATTAGCAGTGAAAAGAGGAGAAGAAATGCCCTGAAACCCCGGACAGAAATGTATGAAAAAAATAAGACATACCCGAATAGAAGGAAAAAATTTATGTTACTTTTTAAAAAGTCCTTACAATTATATACAAAGAATGGTTAACATGTATGAGTGTTGGTGAAACCCGGAGTAATTTCGGGATTACAGGGAAGGGGAAAGCCCGCTTGAAAGTTTTGAGGTATTTAAATTCAGAAGCAAGGAGGTGAAGTAGCTATGGCTGTATCCAGAAAAGGAGAAAAGTACCGCTGCGAGATCTGCGGCAACGAAGTCGTTGTAACAGAAGTAGGAGGCGGAACACTTGTTTGCTGCGGAGAAGATATGACTCTCATTGAAGAATAACAAAAAAGTAAGAAATTCTCTCTATATGTATGGGTTTATGATATCTCAGACCTGAAAATATGCGGATAAAATTCGGATAAAACAGGATTTCCTGATTTGGAGGGAAAGTAATGAAGTGTTACGAATGTGCCAGAGAGGGCAAAGATACGGATGCTGTGGGAATTTGTATCGTATGTGGAAGAGGAGTTTGCAAAGAACACCTTATCCATGAGGAAACACCTGCGTGGGAAGGCGACTATCCTATCGAACTTAAGCCTGACAAGGAACACATTAAAAGGATCGTCTGTGTCCCCTGCCATGAAGCTCTGAAGGAGAACTGTCTGTTTAATGAGGTTTGCTGAGGTGGTCAAATATGCTGAAATGTTACGATTGCCTTGAAGAGGGTAAAGACAGCGAAGCCGTAGGTGTTTGCATCGTCTGCGGGAAAGGGCTCTGCATGGAACATATCCAGCAGGTAGAATTCCCAATGAAGGGAGGAGGGTACCCGCTGCCCCACAAAACTCTAAAGAAAGGGCTTCCCAGGATGATGTGTAAGGAATGCATCAGTTCTATTCTCGGGGACGGGTTCTGCGTTTGAAAAAATTATTGTGCAGCCCATAACAAAGGATGCGGACTTTAATAAAGGGCCTTTGGACAGGAATGAGGAAGTAAAAGGCCTGAACACAGATTTGAGAAATATTAATTAATAATAAATATAAATAACCAATATAAATATCAACAGCTGGTAGTTATCGGAGTAAGGAGACTGGAAAAATGACAGAGCATGAAGAGATACTGGAGAGTATGGGAGAAAAAATGGGATTCACTCCGCAAGTTCTGGAGACGCTGGGGGATCTTGATCCGGAATTCCTGCACAAATACAGGAGATGCGATCACAAAATACTGACGGACGGAGCTCTTCCATCCAAAGTGAAAATTCTCATGGCTCTTGCAGTTGTGGCATCAAAGCAGTGCGAATCCTGTACCGTAGCCCAGATGAAAAGTGCGCTTAAAAACGGAGCTACCAAAGAAGAGATCATGGAGACAATGGAAGTCATCTTCATCACCTCAGGTGCTCCTGCCGTAGCTGCATGCAGGAATGCTCTTAAAATGCTGAAAGATATGTAAAGCCGCATTTGAGAACAAATAAAAACTACATTTAAAAACTACATTTTTAAAACAAAATAGTGATGGGGAAGAAAATGGCGGAAGAAAAAATAAACAAGCCTGCGGATCCTAACAACCTTACCGACGGCGAGAAAAAGCACATCCCAATAATAAACGTACCGGAAACTATCGTTGCAGGAGAGCCTTTTGATGTGACCGTGGAAGTGGGGATAATTCCTCATGTAATGGAGGAAAAGCATCACATTGAATGGATCGAACTCTACCTCAACGACAAAAAAATAAGGAGAGCGGAACTCTCCTTAGAAAACAAGAAGGCTGAAGCCACATTCACGGTTGAGGCCGACAAATCTCTGGCAGGAAAAGAGAGCAAACTCCGGGCTCTTGAAAACTGCAATATCCATGGGCTCTGGGAAGAGTTCATGACTATCAAGATGAGCTAAAGAGAAACTGACATAGAAAAGAGGAAGCTAGCTGGGGCCTGCTGCCTGAGGGACAGTGAGAACTATAGAGTCTGAAGAGTAAACTTGCAGGAGGCTACGGAGAAGAAAATCCGTAACAGTAAACCTGCGTACCTGAGAGAACAGCAACACTCACGCGGCCTCAGGGCAGGTTTCCAGTAAGTCGAGAATATCCGGGGGAGAAAAGGCAAACGTGCACCTGGGAGACCTAAAAACCGGAGGGTAACGTCTGGAGGGAACGTCAGTGAAAAGCACGGGACTTTTGATTAGCATTTTTTTGTTTACAGGAATCTGGACATCCTCTGCCCTGGCAGACCCGAGCGGGCCCGGGGACTTTACCTCGAGCCAGTTTTCCAAGTCCGGTCTTTGTTCGAACTGCCATGGGAGCAGTTTCGGGGAATGGGACGGCTCGATGCATTCGAATGCGGACAGCGACTTCTTTTACCAAGCAATGCTTCAGGAATACGGGGTAGCTGCAGAAGCCCAGGGGCTTCCTCCGGAGTTTTGTTCTCGCTGCCATACGCCCATAGGAATGGTTTCGGCCGAAATTCCCCCCCTCGACGGCTCTAACCTCAGCGAAGTTGCAAAAGAAGGGGTCCAGTGTGATTTCTGCCACTCTATTGCCGAAAGCGAGGGGATAGGAAACGCCCCTTATGTCCTTGAGCCCGGAGATGTAAAATGGGGAAGCAGGAAGGATTCTGAGTCCCCTTCCCATGAGACAGAAGCACATGAGTTCTATAATGAGTCAGCATACTGCGGCATGTGCCATAATATCTACCACCCGGTAAATAACCTGACTCTTGCAGCCACTTATACCGAATGGGAAGAAAGCCCATATGCCGAAGAAGGAGTGAACTGTCAGGCCTGCCATATGACCCCGGGAATTGTCGGTTTCGAAGAAAACCCCGGAAAAGCTGCCTCAACAGGTCCGGAAAGGGCACATGTGTATACCCATTACTTTGTGGGTGCAAACGCTTTCGTAACAGGCATCATGGGCGAAGGAAGACACGAAAAAAGGGCTATTGAGTACCTTCAGCACGCCGCAGAAATCGAGGTAAAGGCTCCCGATTCGGCAGAACCGGGTGAGAATGTGGAAGTGGAAGTAGAAATTACTAACACAGGGGCAGGACACAAAATTCCAACCGGGGTCACCGAAGACAGAGAGATGTGGCTTGAACTTATTGCACTGGATGCTGAAGGAAAGGAAATTTACCATTCAGGAGCCCTTGACGGTGAAGGCAACATTGACCCCGAAGCAACGGTCTATCACACGGTTTTTGCCGACTCCGAAGGAAACCCCACAGTAAAAGTTTGGGAAGCAGAAAGCATCCTTTCAGACAACAGGATCGGCCCTAAATCCTCAGTTGTTGAAAAACATTCCTTTTCAATGCCTCAAGATGCTTCCAATCCCATCAGTGCAAAGGCAGTACTTCACTACCGGTCAGCCTCTCAGGAACATATAGACGAGCTTTTCGGAGAAGGAGTCTATCCGGTGCCTGTAATTGATATGGCAGCTTATCCGGAGGAAGAAAAAGCCTCAACTCCCGGCCTTGGGACCACAGGAACGCTTATTGCCCTCACTCTGGGAAGCTTTTACAAAAAGCATAGAAAAAGACAAAAGGCATGAAAAAAGGGCAAAATGAAAAAATAAGGGCATCCAGATTACGGAGCATAAAATTATGTGCCCAAAAGACATACCAACGTATATATCAAGATATGATTAATTTTTAAAAAGGGATGTCGGAGATGGGACATGCAAGAAACTGAAACCAAACCGATAAAAATTCTGGGAATATCGGGAAGTCCCAGAAATATGGCGACTGATTTTCTGGTCCGGGAAGCTTTGAGGATTGCAAGGGAGAAGTACGGGGCAGAAACCGACTATTTCTCTGCCAAAGGGAAAAAGTTAAACTTCTGCATCCACTGCGATTTCTGTATAAGGAAAAAAGAAGGTTGTATCCACAAAGATGACATTTCGGCTGAACTGTATGACAAAATGATCTGGGCCGATGCCTGGATCATAGGGACTCCTGTCTATCAGGGAACCTTAAGTGCCCAGACAAAAACGATTATGGACCGCTGCAGAGCAGTCGTTGCAAAAGACCCAAAAGTATTTTTGAACAAGGTAGGGATGGGGATCGCAGACGGAGGAGATCGGATGGGAGGACAGGAACCGGCTATCCAGACCATTCTGAACTTTTACGTGATCAATGAAATGATCCCTGTCGGAGGAGGCTCTTTCGGAGCAAATCTGGGCGGGACTTTCTGGTCACAGGACAGGGGAGCTGAAGGGGTTTCCGAGGACCCGGAAGGTATGAGGAGCCTTAGAAAAACCCTGAAGAAACTTATTCAGACAACTCAGCTGATAAGAAAAGCCAGTTCCGGAGCGGATCCCGAAGCTCAAAAGCCGGAAATTCCGGGAAAAGAAACAAATAAGCAATGAGTTAAGAAGCAGCGAAACAAATAAGCAGCGAAATAAATGATAGTAAACCGTTAGGACTGGAAATAAAGGATTGGAAGTTCAGAAATCCGATTAAAAGTCAGATAATCAGGATAATAAGGCATCAGAGATTGGATTAAAACCTTAAGGAGGGTGTTATTTTGGTAGAACCGTTAGGCAAGAAAGTTAAACGTATAGCATGGGGGATTACAGGTTCCGGAGACCAGATGATTGAGACATATAGTATTCTGGTAGATATTAAGGACCGAACAGGCGTTGAAACAATGGTTTTCCTGTCCAAAGAGGGCGAAACCGTAATGAAATGGTATCATCTCTGGGACAAAATCCAGAAAGATTTCCCTAACTTCAAAGTAGATGCAGGCCCCAATTCCCCGTTCATTGCAGGCCCATTACAGATGGGGTATTATGATTTCCTGCTCATAGCTCCGGCAACTGCCAATACGGTGGCAAAGATCGTGTACGGGATTGCAGATACTCTTGTTACGAATGCGGTTTCCCAGACTGCAAAAGGAAAAACGCCTATTTTCATCCTGCCGGTAGACCAGAAAAGGGGAACTGTGAAAACCGCTGCACCCAGCGGTAAAGCATTTGAGCTGAGTATGCGCGAAGTAGACGTTACAAATTCGGAAAAACTTGCGCAGATGGAAAACATAAGCGTACTTGCCAGTCCCTATGACATTTATGATATATTTGGACTTGAAAAGCCTTCTGAAGATATAACCATAAAAGTGAAAGAGAGAAAGAAATCCAAAACTAGGAAGTAAACAGGGAATTAAACTCTTAAAAGGAAGGGAAATCTGAGAAAAATAGTCCCATAGGGGGTAAGCGGTATGAAAAGCGCGTATAAGGAAACAATTGAAGAAGTAAGAAATCTTAAAGGAATTGAAGAAGCTATAGCTCTTGCAATTGATAGGGAAAAAGAAGCAAGGGAATTCTATCTACAGCAGGCTGGCTTAATGGAAAACCCAAAGTTCAAGGAACTTTATGAGGAGCTGGCGGCTGAGGAAATGAAGCATCTTGGCTACCTTGAAAATTACCGTGACAAAAAAGAACTGCCTGAAATCAGCACGGAAGTTCCCAGCGGGCAGTCCTTCAGCCCTGAATTCGATGCCAGCCGAACAAAAGTAGGGGAGATCACTCTCGGCGATGCAGGCATTCTTCTGGCAGCCATGAGGCATGAAAGGAAGAGTGAGGACTTTTATTCGGAAATGGCAAAAAGAGTCGAAGACGAAACTCAGAAAAAATTCTTTGAAATGCTGTCAAGGTACGAAAGGGGCCACTACGAGGTTATTGATAGCTACCTTGAATATATCACTCAGTTCAGGATGCAGACCTGAAAACTGAGAGGGTTGGGAGATATGGAAACAGAAAAAACTGACGGAGCCGTCGAAATTGCCAGGGGAGTTTACTGGGTAGGAGCAATCGACTGGAACGGCAGGGATTTTCACGGGTTCACCACGCCTGGTGGGACGACCTACAACTCCTATCTTGTTGTGGGGGAAAAAACTGCCCTTATCGATACCGTAAAGGCTCCCTTTGCAGGGGAGATGCTCAGGCGTATTACCCAGATAATCGATCCTTCAAAGCTCGATTACATTGTAGTAAACCATATGGAACTTGACCACGCAGGTTCTCTGGCCGAGCTCAAAAAACAAACCGATGCAAAGATTTTCATTACAAAACGGGGCGTTGACATCCTTAACGGCTATTTCAGAGGCCTGGGCAGTGAGAACTGGGATCTTGAGGTTGTGCAGACCGGAGATGAACTGGACCTTGGAGGCAAGACCCTCATGTTCCTTGAAGCCACAATGCTTCACTGGCCTGACAGCATGGAAACTTTCCTGAAAGAAGACCGGATCCTCTTCTCAAACGATGGTTTCGGGCAGCACATAGCCACCTCAAAGAGGTATGACTTCGAAGTAGGGGATGTTATCCCGGATGCTGCCGAGTATTATGCAAACATACTGATGCCGTTTCACATGCCTCTGCTTCGTTTTATGGGAGTACTGGACAAAATGGGAGTGGACCCTCTGCAGATCGCCCCTTCCCACGGGATCATCTGGAAACAGGACCTCAAAAAAATCCTTGAGGCATACAGGGCATGGGCTAATGGGGAAGTAAATGAAAAGGTGCTTGTCATATACGACACTATGTGGGGAAGCACGGAAATAATGGCAACCGAGATTGCAGAAGCGGTCCGGGCGGCGGGAGTTGAGGTCAAACTTCTTAACCTTCGGAAAAACACCCGGAACCATATAATGAAAGAGATGCTCGATGCAGCTGCCTTTGCAGTGGGATCCCCAACTCTTAATAACGGGCTTTTCCCAACAGTAGGAGACTTCCTGGTATATCTCAAAGGCCTTCGCCCCCAGAAGAAAAAAGCTGTGGCTTTCGGATCATACGGATGGGGCGGAGGAGCAGTAAAAACAGTAGAAAAAGAATTAAAAGATACAGGAATCGAAGTGCTGGAACCCGGACTGCAGATTAGGTACAGACCATATGAAAAAGAGCTGGAAAGATGCAGAAAACTCGGGGAGCAGCTTGCGGCTGTTGCAAAAGAGCAGTAAACCAGTCTCCCTACAACTTTTTTATTTTAAACTCTCTTTTTTGACATAATTTCAGCCCTTGATATAATTTCAGCCCGATCTCTTGAAATTTTCAGTTATAGGGTTACAGCCTGTAGAGAGAGATTTTCAGGTACGTTAGCCATATAGATATTGAAGTTTCTACCTCCGGAACCCCATCAAATAATACTTTCACCCTGCTTGGCGGAGCTTAATAAGTACTGGAGTAGTTTTTGGGAATAGAGGTGAATACAATGGAAGAGATATTCAAAGGATTAGTTGAACGTGCTCAGTACTATGAACAGTTTGAAAACTTCAGAAACACTTACATTTCCGGACAGTTTGGGGAGATACCGGGAATGGACCTGAAGATGAAAGTTTCAGTACCGAACATGTAAAGACCGGAATCCGGTTAACATTTGTAGGGAATAGTAAAACAAGATAGTAAATAAAGAATAGCAAATCAATATGAAAAATTGGGAATAGTAAATTGGGAATAGTAAATTGGGAATAGTAAATTGGGAATAGTAAATTGGGAATAGTAAATTGGGAATAGTAAATTGGGAATAGTAAATTGGGAATAGTAAATTGGGAATAGTAAATTGGGAATAGTAAATTGGGAACATATACAAGGAATACCAGATTGGGAATAAAAAATCAGGATAGTAAAAGCTGCAAAACCTCTATGAACTGGCGGAATGTTGAGATGCGAATCTCAACAAAAATTCATGAGGAGAAGAAAAAAGAAACAAATTAAGAAATAAAGCAAGTAAGATAAAGCAACAGACCTAAAAATATGTAAGAATTAGGAAGGGAAAAACGAAAAATAAAATTAAGAAGAAGTAAAGGGAGATAAAATAAAAAAATTAGATGGAAGTGAGGGAAAAGTAAAGGCAAAATTAATAAGAAGTAACGAGAATAAAACAAAAAACGGGAATAAAACAAAAATAAGGGGAGAAGGGGGGAATTTGTCTTCCAAAAGCAAAGAAAGCATTAAAAGTGAGAATTGAAGATCACTTTTCAACCTTTTCCATATCAGCCTGGAGGTCCTGGCCCAGTTCCACGTTATAGAAATCTCCGCTTGTGGGGAGCTCCATGAAGAACGCATTTGTAATGTCGAGGGAAGATTCCCCGTTTTCCATCTCGATGTCCAGGACATGCCCGCCAGCGCTTCTATCCTCTGTAATAAAGTGAAGGTGATATCCAGGCACGTTCACGCCTTTCACATATTCAGGGGTTCTGAAACCTACCAGTGTGCCGCTTATGTTTTCAAATTCGAAGACAGATTGGGAGGATACGGCATCCGCAAGTTTGGGATAGGGTTTTTCCTGCCTGGGCACACTTCGTGCTTTTATGTAAGAGAAATTGCCATCGACCCGAACCGCGTAAAAAAGGTTTTCCGAAGGCAGATTAACCTAGATTCGGCAGGTAAACAAATATCTTAATATTATTAATTTTATATCTTTGTCCTGGTTTTCCCATGGCAGAAAAAGACAGCAGTAGAAGAGTTGAATCCTCCCTAAAACGTACAAGGTTCTTAGGTCACCTTGGTCTGATAGTTGGAGTGTTCCGAGAACTTGAGGTTGACAATCTGATCGATGAAAAACTTCCCAAAGAAAGGGATCATACTGTCCCTCACTCAGTCTGCATCCTTGCCATGTTGCTCAATGGTCTTGGTTTCGTAGGGCAACGTCTGTACCTGTTTCCTGATTTTTTTAAAAACATTTCTACGGAAAGGCTTTTCGGAGACGGTATAACAAGAGAGGATCTGAATCAATACGTTATCGGAGAGACTCTTGACAGAATCGTAAAATATGGCCCTACAAAACTGTTTACGGAAATTGCTCTTCACATCATGACTCATCTACCTATTCCTGTTCATTGTTTACACGCTGACACTACAAGTGTCAGCGTTTATGGGGATTATGATGACGAAGAAACTGAGTCTATTGACATTACTTTTGGAATTCCCAAAAACGGAAGATGGGACCTCAAACAATTTGTACTTAGCTTGATTGTTAATCAGCATGGGATACCTCTTTTCATGAACACACATTCAGGAAATTCTTCCGACAAAAACACAATTCTGGAAGCGATCCAGTCTCTCAAATCAGTTTTAAGACCTGAAAGCGAAGTTTACTACGTCGCTGATAGTTCCTTTTACACAGACAATAATATCAAGAACATGGGAAAGTCATTCTGGATCAGTCGTGTTCCCGCAACAATTACCGAGGCAAAGGAACTGCTAACTGCAAATCTGAACCTGAAAACGCTAAAAAGCGACGAAAGATACTCATTTTATCAAACCTTTGTGGAATATGGTGGAGTCAAACAAAAGTGGGTTTTGCTGCTTTCTCACAAGATGAAAGAGAAGAAAGAGCAAACTCTCAGGACGAAGCTTGAAAAAGAGGTTGAAAAAGCAGAGAAGTCTTTTAAAAAACTGAAAGGAGAGGACTTTTTTTGCGAAGAGGATGCATTAAAAGCTGCAGAAAAATGGATTCAAGATTTCCCTTCTGTCTCATTTGAAAAAGTAGATGTGAAATCCATTAAAAAACGTGAGTTGGGGAAAAGAGGCAGACCTTCAAAAGATGAGCAATTAAAGACTTATTGCAGGATTAATGGAATCATAAAGGTTAATGATGCTTTTGTTTTAAATGAAATGGATAAAATGGGACTTTTTATTCTTGCAAGTAATGATATCAATCTTTCTCCTGAGGATATGCTGAAGTATTACAAAGGGCAGGATAACGTGGAAAAAGGATTCAGATTCTTGAAAAGTAACACCTTTAGCATATCGAAAGTTTACCTCAAGAACAAAAAGAGAATTGAAGCGATGACTATGATAATGGTTCTCTGCTTAATGATTTATTCAATTGCAGAATGGAAATTAAGGACAAAATTAGAAGAAGAAAATGAAACGATTCCAGATCAAAAAGGGAAACCAACAAAAAGACCTACAATGAGATGGATATTTTTCAATTTTCAGGGAATTACAGAACTTATTTCTCAGAACAAAGGACAAATGAAGTCAGAAATATTGAATATGGAGGAGATTCACTGGAAGATACTGGGTCTAATGGGAGAGAAATATGAAAATATCTATCTCTAATTACGTTAACCTGCCGAATCTAGGGATTAAGGTCAAGGAAGGCTTCGAGCTCTGTAAGGTTTACAGGCTCCTCAAGCCGGAGATTTTCATCGGCCTCAAAGTAGGTGACTGTGGCAAAAGGAGTTGTCATTTCCCCTGATACGGGATAGGCAATTCCATCGGTTTTTATCTGATAGTAATTTCCATCAAGGGCAAGCATTTCCCCTTCGAGCCCGTCAAAGGTTCCTATCCCAAAGTCTCCGTGGGTTTCAAGTTCCGCAACTGGCAGAATTCCGTCATAAACACCCTGCAACAGGGCATCGATTGTTGAGACCTGATAGAGAACGTCGATATCACCATTGCCAATATCTGAACCCGAGTTCTCAACGCTCTCAGGATTGACATCGGTGGTGCCGGAATTCCCGGAAAAGTTGTCGGCAGAGCTACTGCAACCGGAAACTAAAGTAACCGATAAAAGAATAAAAACAATCAAAAGACTTTTTTTATTCATACATGTTCCTCACATATTCCTCACAGGATGTTTGATGAAAATTCTTAGCATTTATACTATAAATTTTTTTAGTAGTTAATCCGATAAACTTGCAAATATTTATCAAATATGAGGTAGAAGTACTGTACGGGGAAAGGGAAAAATTATGGATGAATATTTCAAATACCTTGTTGAGAGAGCCTTCTATTATGCATTGTTCGAATCTTTTAGAAATGAATACCAGCAAAGTTCAGGTGGAATTGAACAGGAGTGGATAAGTCTGGAAGTAGCGGAAAAAACAATCCAAAATTAAATAAAAAGATATAAGAAAAAACATGAAAAAATGTTGGATACTGATAAATATGGAGAGAGTCTGTAAGGACAGAAACAGCAATCTCTCGAATTTCTTTTCTAACTTTTATAAATATAATCGAGTTTACTGCGTCTTTAATTTACTGTAATTTTTCGTAATTTTACTGTGATTTTCCGTAATTATTCTTTGATCAATATGATTCTTGCCGGAGCTACCCCCGCATCTATATGAAGAGGCAAGCCCAGGATCGTATACTCTCCTTCGTGCACGCCCGCAAGGTTGAGGCCTTCAAACAGGGTCATGTTATTGAGAAGCAGTTCATGAACCTCGTCATCCCCTTCAAGCTTTTTGACTCTGAAGTAGTCGAATCCCAGGGTTTTGACTCCTGCACTGACAGGGTATTCGACTGCATCCATTTTCAGGTGTACGTAGTTCTCAAGGAATTTTATGTATCCAAGAGCAGAGTTTCTTGTCTTGAGAAACACTATGTCTCCGGGATCGATTTGGAACCCTTCAAGATCCTGCCTGTGGATCTCTTCTTCCACATGGACAAGGTCAAAAACCCTGCATTTCCCATAAAAGCTTTCAAGAGGAAGGGATGAAACTCCTTCTTTTCCTTCTCTAAGATGTAGCCTTGAGTCAACGTGCGTGCCTGTGTGACATCCAGGAGTCAGAACAGACTCATTTACCCCGTCCTTCGGTAAGGAGGCATACCTCTCGATCGAAGGTCCGGGATTTCCGGGATATACAACCATCTCCTCTGTAATAAGCTTTGAAACATCAAAAACTCCGGCAGAATGAACCCCCCATTCATTCGCTAGCAATGGATTAAAATCTATTGCAATTATATTATGCAACTGCAGAACTGTATGCCTTTAACAGCAAAATATGCCAGTAATAAAAGGAATTTTAAAATATTAAAATTCCCCTGAGGAAAGAAAAAGACAGAGAATCAGCGGGAGATCCGCTATTTAGTTGCAGATCCCTGTTTATGGATCTCTGTTTACGAATCCCTTTTTAAAGATTCTGCATTACATACTTCGCTACCGTCTGCCCGACTTCTGCTGTGGTGCTGACGCCCCCGAGGTCAGGAGTGATGAGCTTCTTTTCCAGTATGTAACTGATAGCTCTGTCAATAAGAGCAGCTTCTTTCCCCCTGCCACTCCATTCAAGCAGCATCTTCACGCAGAGGATTGCCGCAAGAGGGTTTGCAATACCTTTTCCTGCGATGTCCGGAGCGCTCCCGTGTACGGGCTCGAAAAAGGCGTATTTCTCCCCTATATTGGCGCTCGGGACAAGCCCCAGGCTTCCCACAAGGGCTGCGCACATGTCGCTCAGGATATCTCCAAAAATGTTTGTAGTAACCACAACATCGTACTTATCGGGGCGCATCATAAGGCTATAAGCCATAGAATCGACCAGCATGTCGCCATATTCCACCCCATGGGAGCTGGCAACCTGCCGGCAGACATCAAGGAAGAGTTTGTCGGACTTCAGGACGTTGGATTTGTGGACAATGGTAAGTTTGTTCTTTCTCTGTTTTGCAAGCTTGCAGGCGTATTCTGCAACCCTCTCAGAGCCTTTTCGGGTAACTACTCTTTTTGTCCAGGAAAGGTCAGGGCCTATTTCCTCAATCCCGGAGTAGAGTCCTTCCGTATTTTCCCTGACAATAATAAAATCGAAATCATTTCTCCCGGTAACGCCCGTTATGCCGGGGAGAGGTTTTACGGGCCTCACATTGGCATAGAGGTCAAGTTCCTTTCGGATTGTCAGAAGCACACTTTTGTAACTCGGGTCAGGTACTGTGGTAACCGCCCCGAAAAGAACAGCGTCGCACCCTTTTATTGTGGCTATATCTTCTTCCGAGATCGCACTCCCTGTCCGTTCCCATCTTGCATAGCCCAGTTCCAGAGACACTTTCTCAAGCTCAAGTCCGAACGCGTCCAGGACTTCAACAGCTGCGGGAATTACTTCCCTGCCGATCCCATCACCTTCGATTACCGCGAGTTTCATGGTACTGCATCTATGCTTGAGGTATATGAATCTGGCGTAACTTTTTCAGACCCTAAGGAGATGTTTCAGATCCAGAGCATATGTTCGGCAAGGATTTTTCCGCCTAGCCCGATCAGAATGAGCCCGCCAAGAATTTCGACTTCGTGTTCAAAGAAATGTCCCAGCCGGTATCCCAGAATTGCGCCGCAAAATGACATGACAAAAGTTACACAGCCTATGATAATTACGGGCTCAAGAATGGGTGTCCCCAGAAAAGCAAAACTCATGCCCACTGCAAGTGCGTCTATGCTCGTTGCAACAGCTAACAGGAAAAGCACGGAATAGTTAAGGGAGTTTACTTTTCCATCCTGATCTCCGTAAAGAGCCTCATAGATCATTTTGCACCCGATAAAAGCCAGAAGCAAAAATGCAATCCAGGGAGCATAATCCGAAACAAAACTACTTACCGTACTTCCTCCAATCCAGCCCAGTACCGGCATCATGGCCTGAAAACTCCCGAAAAAAACAGCCAGCTTAAGAGCATCACTGACCCGAAAAGGCCTGATTGTGGTGCCGCTTGACATGGAAACTGCAAAAGCATCCATTGCAAGCCCGAGCCCTAAAAGGAAATTGGTTAAAAAAGACATCGAAAAATTGCTCCACCTTCGTTTTACACATGGGTTTTGGGGATAATGAATTTCCTGAAACTTAAAGATTCCCCAATTTAAAAAGTTTCCTAATTTAAAGGTCTCAATTTAAAGATTTCAATTTAAAGGTTCCCCTGATAAGACATTCAGAATAATATCACTCGGTTTTCCTCAGCCTGTTTACAAGGCTTCTGACCGCTTCAACAACCTGGTATTCGGATGCTCCCCAGTGGACGACAGCCCCTTCAAAGCCAGAAATATTTACAAGCCCTGATTTTTCGGACCTGCAGCAGCGCGTAATAAAGGTTTTTGAGGGTACGACTACTTCGGACTTAAAAGGGCAGATATTTACGAAAGAATACTCAAGTTCCGGAAAACGCATCTCAAAAAGAGTTTTTGAGATCTCACACCCTACAAGCAGGTGCCCATGTTCGGTAAGAAAATCCGAGTCAAGGCATTTGCCTTCAAGTCCCGAGGCACTACAGGGGAAAACCGTGTTTTTCCCTTCGAACTGCCTGAGGTCAATTATCTTTTCAGTAAACCGGACCTGCAGGTCTCCAAAAATTCCACTTGCTTCAAGCCTCCTTACAACCTGCAAAAGCCAGGCAGGCTCAGGGGGGGCAACGTCAAGAATTTCGATTTCGAGAATTACGGAGGGATCAGGGTCATGCACAATTGTAACATGTCTGTCCACACCCGTAAAGATGACAGTGTTTACCCTGCCTGTGCAGAGCTTTTCGGCAGTCTCTATAAGGAGGGCACGATCTTTTATATTTAATTCCCGGGCATACCTGACCACTTCATCGCCTGAGGCGATCAGCTCAAGGGCCTCAACCTTTCTGAGAAACCCGTCTCCACTTTTTTTCACGTGGTAAACTGCATACTCAGGATTTCCGGTTTCGGGATTTTCCCTTTCTTCGATCAGGTACTCCGTAAGGAAATAAATTAGCTGCTCGGTGCTTGTGGGAAGGACTTTTGTTACTCCCACATACTTGTATTCATCAGGAAAAATCATAGGAATCGACTGTTAAAATCAGCTGTATGAGTGGGTACTGAATCCGATCTGTTCGAATTTTATCCCGTTCTTTGTCAGCAACTCTTTCAAGCAGATCGTTACGACCTATTAAGCAATTGTTTTTTCTGCTTGCTATCTATTTAACAATAACCTGTCTATTAAGCGGTTGTTATTCTTTCTGCTCGTTTTGCGCTTTTTTTCTATGGGAAACAAGTCCGCCGTCTGTGAGTATATCGAGCAGGAAGTCAGGCAGTTTGTTTCCAACAAACACCCCTTTTCCGGGAACCCTGACCTCCCCTTTGAGCAGGTCGACTTCTATCTCGTCCCCCTCCTGACACTCAATATCAGCCTCCATCAGGGGCAGCCCCACGTTAATCGCATTTCTGAAAAAGATTCTTGCAAAGGACTTTGCCACAACGCAGGCTATTCCCGCATGTTTTATAGCAAGAGGAGCCTGTTCCCTTGAGGAACCGCACCCGAAATTCTCTCCTGCAACAATAATATCTCCGGGCTTTGCCTTTTTCGTAAACTCAGGAGCAATACCTTCCATCGCATGAGCTGCAAAAATCTGCATATCCTTTGTCCGCAGGTATTTTCCCGGGATAATCACATCAGTGTCTATGTCGTCTCCGAATTTCCAGACTCGGCCTATGATGGGGTTTTTCATCACACATCACCTGTGAAGTAGGTTTTTTAATAGTATATCTAAGTGACGGATATTTAAGAAAAATGATGATAGATACGGACAGATATTTAAGAAAATGATGGGAAACTAAGAAAGATATTTAAGAAAATGATGGGAAACTAAAGAAAGATATTAAGAAGATGCACAGCAAAGAAAAGAGTAAAAATTAGAAGAAAAGCAGATGTGCAGAAGGATATAATGCACATCTTACACTTTGACTTTACTTCTAACTGCAGATCTTCCTTTATACCTTCACTTCTTCTCCATTTAACACGGCTTCCTCACTGACCCTTACTTCCTTAGTCGTATCCCCGTAGCTTACGACGTACGGGCCCGTGGGCGCGGTATCGAACTGGGTTTCCCCGGAAATAGAACCCTCGGTAGAATAGGGGACAGTAAATTCATACCTGCCTTCGGAATCCGAAGTTGTCGACTGGGAATACTCGAAAGTCCGACCCTGATTGGTAAGAATTGTCGTACTTATTTTGACTGTTTCATTAGGGGAAGCGGTTCCGGTTATATTTGCTCCCTTAACATACTCGAAGATTTTGACATAACCCGTATCGACTTCGGAGATGTTGCCTCCGTACAGGTAATTGTAAACCTGTTTGTAGGTGGTTTCCTGAGTCTGATAAGCCCAGGTCTCGTGCACAAGACGGTACTGCTTAAGGCCGTTTCCGTCAAGAATATGCAGCCTTGACTCCATTGATTTGAAGTAACGTTCGGAAGGAAGATACTGGTATCCGCTCCCTGTCCAGTAAGGCTGATAGTATCCGTCGGAATCAAGAGTCCAGGCAGTCATTGCATAGAACTTGCCTGTTGCCATTTCAACATCCGATACTACATAACGGGCTCCGGCTTTATCCGGGTCAGGGTCAACGGCTTCAAGCACTTCGGTTGCTTCTTCTTCGGATTGGGCCGTAAAGAATGTAGAAGCTCCCGGCTGGTTCTCGTCTTCAATGCTTCCTCTGCGCCCCCCAATTCCAGCCTGGAAAGGATTGGCATTGGGCATACGGTGCCCGATAGTTTCAATCCAGTGCCCGTAGTCCCACCAGGACATGACTCCGTAAGCAGTATCAGGATAATCGAAAGTTTCCCCGTCTTCAGGACCCTCGTAGACTGCATTGTAGTCCATACCAGGGTCAGGAGTATTGGATTTGAGCCACAGACAAGCTTCAATCCAGGTCCCGTCAGGACCACCTGTGCCTGTTGTCTGTTTCATAGAGAGACCGTATACTGGGTAAATAAGGACAACTGCTATAACCAGAACCGCAATAACCTGTTCTACCTTAACGAATTTCAAAAATCCCGGGATATCGGCAGGAGATTTCACGCTGGATCTAAACTTCTCATTGAGCTGTCCCCACTTTACTTTTTCAAGCAGCAGGCCTCCTACATAGGCACTGAGAACCGCAACATTTACTGAATAGTAGTACGCAAAACGATTCTGGCCGTAGATGGTAAGGAGGATCAAAAAACTCCAGACAAGAACCAGTACTTCTTCAGGCTTCGGTTTTCTGAAAAGATTTACAGCCAGTATTAACATTCCAAGGAGAGAAGCAAAGAAACCTGAGGCTGTAAAGTTTCCAAAGACTTTTGACAGGGTAAAAGCTTCACTCTCGTAAAATATCGAAGACACTTCAGCAATTGTGGCTGCTCCGCCCGTCTGAACTCCAAACACGGTATTTGGAGCATTTATAACCAGGGAGAAAATGGATGGAGATACGATTTTTAGTACTAGCATGCCCAGAACGACAATTCCGAGTATAGTCAGAGGGTAGTAGTAAGCTTTTATATTTTTGCTTTTGAACTCCCGCTCGATAAAACTCAAAACTACAAAACCTGCCATTGATCCAATAGCTGTAGCAAGATGGAACCAGGAGTAATAGTACATCGAGAATCCCATATCGGGATGGACGAACGGAAGTATAATTATTGTACTTACCAAAAATGCGACTATACCCGTAAATCCCAGATAGTCACTTGATTCCCCACGGAAGTTATCAAGTACATACTGGACCACAGCATAAACCAGAACAATCAATAAGAAAAGAGGAGCTCCGGGCCACGAAAGCTGGTAAGCCGAATACATGACACCGGCCATAATGGAATATATAAGTGGCTCTTTCAGGACATTGAGATTTTTGGTAATTACATGCTCGAAACGCAATCCTTTTTCTTTTGCAGAAATCAAAGCCAGCATGAAAAACATCATGAAGAAAGTACTGAATAGAGATTCGGCTATATGATGGTCCGTAAAACCAATAATTGAACGTGAAAAAAACTGCCCTGGAGCAAAAGCAATCAAAATTGCAGCAAGTATGCCTGTTTTATGGCCTCCGAGATGTTTTCCGATATAATAAACAGGAATGACCGTAAGGGCTCCGAGAACGGCAGGAAAATAGACCCCTACGGTATTAACCATGTCCTGACCGGGACTTCCCAGTCCAAGGACCAGAGAGGTTATAGCCATCATCTGGTCAAACAGAGGACCGAAATGGATGTAACTCCCGTTAGGATAGTTGGTCATAGGATTGTAAAACATCCTGTTAGGATAGTTTTCAAGGAGAACATTTAGGGTCCGCATATGATACCAGGGATCATTGCCTCCAAACCTTACAAACCCATTGGATAGGAACACCGTGCCTGATGGAAGTGTTCTGATCCAGAAAGCTATAAAACCGATTACTGCAACTGCCAGAGTATAAGGCAAGCTGGATTTTAGTTTAGACTTAAACGTTGATACAGGGCGATCCTGAGAACTCATAGTAATCTCCTTCAGGAGGTACATTTTTTCAATAAAATATATAATTTGTGTTAGAAGAAAATTAAGTAGATTTAATAAACTCAAATGCAACTATTTCAGATTAATTTTACATTTAACTTTTAGTAGAACTTCAATACCCTCGCCGCAAGATTAACTCCGATGACCTTCAGGATGAATCCACCAATCCTGCAGGAACAAAAAGTTCCTTTACAGTGACTTCATAATGACCATTGATTTTTCAAGCCGTCCCCCTCAGAGATAATAACACGTCTTCAAAAAACGTGCAAGATACGTAATACACTTAAGAAACCCTAGACCTGTACAATAACTTTTTTAATAGTATATCTAAATAACGGATAGGCAGGAGAAATAAAGAGGATTTCTGCAAAAAAAGACAGGATTTTTCAGTAAAACCCAGATTAGAGCATCCATAAAAAAGGAAAGAAAAAGAAGGAAATAAAAATTCAGTAGAAAGCCAAAAAATATGCTCCAGAATAATTCAGATTTTCATTTCTTCTCCATTTAGATCTTCACTTCTTCTCCATTTAACACGGCTTCCTCGGTAACCCTTACTTCCTTAGTCGTATCTCCGTAGCTTACGACATACGGGCCTGTGGGCGCAGTATCAAACCGGGTTTCCCCGGAAATAGGACCTTCGGTTGAATAGGGAACAGTAAATTCATACCTGCCATCAGAATCCGAAGTTGTAGACTGGGAATATCCAAAAGTCCGGCCCTGACCGGTCTGAATTGTAGTACTTATTTTGACTGTTTCATCTGGAGAAACAGTCCCGGTTATGTTTGCCCCCTTTACATACTCGAAGATTTTGACATAACCCGTATTGTCTTCGGAGATATTACCTCCGTACATGTAATTGTAAACCTGTTTGTGCCAGGTTTCCTGAGTTTGATAAGCCCATGTCTCGTGCACAAGACGGTACTGCTTAAGGCCATTTCCGTCAAAAATATGCAGCCTTGATTCCATTGAGTTAAAATAACGGTCGGAGGGGAAGTACTGATATCCACTCCCTGTCCAGTAAGCCTGAGTGTATCCGTCGGAATCAAGAGTCCAGGAAGTCATAGCCCCAAATTTTGGATTTACTCCCTCTCCAAATAAAGAAGCCATTTCGATGTCCGAAACAATATAACGAGCCCCTGCTTTATCCGGGTCAGGGTCAACAGCCTCAAGCACTTCGGTTGCCTCTTCTTCGGATTGAGCCGTAAAGAACGGGGAAGCACCGGGCTGGTTTTCGTCTTCAATACTTCCTCTGCGTCCCCCAATTCCAGCCTGGAAGGGGTTGGCGTTGGGCATTCGGTATCCGATAGTTTCAATCCAGTGTCCATAGTCCCACCAGGACATGACTCCGTAAGCGGTTTCAGGGTAATCGAAAAGTTCTCCATCCTCAGGAGCTTCGTAGACTGAATTGTAGTCCATGCCCGGATCAGGAGTATTGGATTGGAGCCACAGACAGGCTTCAATCCAGGGACCATTGGGGCCTCCGGTGCCGATTGTTTGTCCCATTGCAGAGCTATACTCTGGAAGAACGAGCACCGCGAATATGGCAAGGACTGCAAAGATCTGTTCTATTTTTACGGATTTGAAGAAACCTGGGAAATCCTTAAGCGATTTTACATTGGTCCCGAAGTTTTCTTCAAGCCTGTCCCATTTTACAAGTTCAAGGAGTCTCCCTCCCAGATAAGCCCCCATAACCGCAATATTTACCGAATAGTAATATGCAAAGCGGTTCTGACCATAGATTGCCATGAACATTAAAAGTCCCCATACCAGAGTCAGAAGTTCTTCAGGTTTCGGTTTCCTGACGATATTTGCCGTCAGGAGGATCATTCCGGCGATTGAGGCGAAAAAAGCGGGAGCTGTAAAATACTCATACACTCTTGAAAATGAAAATCCTGCAATTTTTCCATTGGGGTAAAATATGGAGTAAACTTCTGCAATTGTAGAGGGGCCACCAGTCTGGATTCCGAAAATAGAATGAGGAGCGTTTATGACCAGCGAATAAAGAGATGGAACCATAATTTTTGCTGCAATAAGCCCAAAAATAAAAGCTCCGAATATTACCAGAGGAAAATAATAAGCCTTTAAGTTTCTTTTTTTGAACTCCCTTCCAATGAAACCTAAAACTGCAAAAATCACCAATGCTCCCAAAGCTGTAATTACGTGGAACCAGGAGTAATAATACATTGAAAAGCCCATTTCAGGATGAACAAAGGGGAGGATAAGGATCGAACTTACAAGAAATGTAACCGTTCCTACAATCCCAAGGTAGTCACTTGACTCACCACGGAAATTATCAAGGACATACTGGATCACGGCATAAACCAGAGTGATCAATAAGAAAAGAGACGCTCCGGGCCACGAAAGCTGGTAAGCCGAATACATGACACCAGCCATGATGGAATATATAAGTGGCTCTTTAAGGGCATCGAGATTTTTGGTAATTACATGCTCGAAACGCAACCCTTTTTCCTTTGCAGAAATCAAAGCCAGCATGAAAAACATCATGAAAAAAGTACTGAATAAAGTCTCAGATACATGATGATCCGTGAAACCTATGATGGAACGGTGCAAAAATTGCCCCGGAGCAAAAGCTATCAGGATTGCAGCAAGTATCCCGGTTTTATGACCTCCGAGATATTTTCCGATATAATAAACAGGAATTACCGTAAGGGCTCCGAGAACTGCAGGAAAATAGGCTCCTAAGGTATTAACCAGTTCCTGACTGGGATTGCCCATTCCCAGGAATAGAGAGGTTATAGCCATCATCTGGTCAAACAACGGACCGAAATGGATGTAACTCCCGTTAGGGTAGTTGGTCATGGGGTTGAAAAACATCCTGCTGGGATAGTTTTCGAGGAGAAAATTTAGGGTCCGCATGTGGTACCAGGGGTCGTTGCCCCCAAACCTTACAAACCCATTGGATAGGAAAACTGAATCAGAGGGGCGTATTCTGATCAAAAAAGCTATAAAACCGATTATCGAAACTACCAGAGTAAAAGGCAAGCTGGATTTTATTTTGGACCTAAACGTTGATGTGGGACTATTCTGAGAACTCATAATAATCTCCTTCAGGATGGACACACCAATCCCGCAGGAACAAAAGTTCCTTTACAGTGATTTCATAATGAACATTGATTCTTCAAGCCGTCTCCCTCAGAGATAATAACACATTTTCAAAAACGTGCAAGATACATAATACACTTAATAAACTACACTTAATAAACCCTAGACTTATAAAATAAGTTTTTTAATAGTATATCTAAATAACGGATAAATCAGATAAATAAAGAGATATCCTGTAAAAAATTACCGGCTTTTTTAGTAAAACTCAGATTAGAGCATCCATAGAGATTAAAGATGGAAGATAAAAATAGAAGATAAAAATGAAGATAAAAATGAAGATAAAAATAGAAGATAAAAATGAAGATAAAAATAGAAGATAAAAATAGAAGATAAAAATAGAAGATAAAAATAGAAGATAAAAATAGAAGATAAAAATAGAAGAAGTTAAAAAAATCAAACTGCTTCCTCAAACATATGCTTCAGACGTATTCAAACCTTCACTTCTTCTCCATTTAACACGGCTTCCTCATTAACCCTTACTTCCTTAGTCGTATTCCCGTAGCTTACGACATACGGACCTGTGGGTGCGGTATCGAACCGGGTTTCCCCGGAAGTAGGACCTTCGCTAGAATAGGGAACGGTAAACTTATACCTGCCTTCAGAGTCCGAAGTTGTAGACTGGGAGTACTCAAAAGTCCTGCCCTGATTGGTCAGAATTGTTGTATTTATTTTTACCGTTTCATTAGGAGCAGCGGTCCCGGTTATATTTGCACCTTTTACATATTCAAAGATTTTAACATACCCGCTATCCTCTTCGGAAACGTTGCCTCCGTAAAAGAGATTATAGATCTTCTTGTACGCCACCTCGTTACTCTGACCCGCCCAGGACTCGTGAACCAGTCGATACTGCTTTAAACCATTTCCGTCAAGGAAGTGAAGTCTGGATTCCATCGAGTTGTAATAACGCATTGTAGGCAGGATTTGAGAGTTACCTTCTATCTGGTACTGGGCATAGTACCCTTCGGAATCAAGGGTCCAGGTAGCCATAGCCAAAAATTTCCCATCATATAAAGCAGCCATTTCTATGTCTGAGATCACATAACGAGCCCCGGATTTATCCGGATCAGGATCAACGGCTTCAAGCACTTCGGTTGCTTCTTCTTCGGATTGGGCCGTAAAGAATGTAGAAGCTCCTGGCTGGTTCTCGTCTTCAATACTTCCTCTGCGCCCCCCAATTCCAGCCTGGAAGGGGTTGGCGTTGGGCATCCTGTGCCCGATAGTTTCAATCCAGTGCCCGTAGTCCCACCAGGACATGACTCCGTAAGCGGTTTCAGGGTAATCGAAAGTTTCTCCGTCCTCAGGAGCCTCGTAGATTGCATTGTAATCCATGCCCGGATCAGGAGTATTGGATTGAAGCCACAGGCAGGTTTCAATCCATGGTCCGTTGGGACCTCCAGTGCCTGTTGTCTGTGCCATTGAAGAGGAGTACTCCGGGAAAACGAGCACCACGAATATGACAAGAACTGCAAAGACCTGTTCTATTTTTACGGATTTGAAGAAACCTGGGAAATCCTTAAGCGATTTTACATTGGTCCCGAAGCTTTCTTCGAGCCTGCCCCATTTTACAAGTTCAAGGAACCTCCCTGCCAGATACGCCCCCATAACCGCAACATTTACTGAATAGTAGTATGCAAAACGGTTCTGGCCATAGATTGCCATGAAAATTAAAAAGCCCCATACCAGAGCCAGCAGCTCTTCAGGTCTTGGTTTCCTGACGATATTTGCCGTCAGGAGGATCATTCCGGCGATTGAGGCGAAAAAAGCGGGAGCTGTAAAATACTCATACACTCTTGAAAATGAAAATCCCCCCTCGGGGTAAAATATGGAGGTAACTTCCCTAATTGTAGAGGGGCCCCCTGTCTGGATCCCAAAAATTGAATGAGGAGCGTTTATGATTAGCGAATAAAGAGATGGAACCGTAATTTTTGCTGCAATAAGCCCAAAAATAAAAGCTCCGAATATTACCAGAGGTAAATAATAAGCCTTCAAGTTTCTTTTTTTGAACTCCCTTTCAATAAAACTTAAAACTTCAAAAATCCCCAACGCTCCTAAAGCTGTAACTACGTGGAACCAGGAGTAATAATACATTGAAAAGCCCATTTCAGGATGAACAAAGGGAAGGATAAGGATTGAACTTACAAGAAATGTAACCGTTCCTACAATCCCAAGGTAGTCACTTGACTCACCACGGAAATTATCAAGGACATACTGGATCACAGCATAAACCAGAGTGATCAATAAGAAAAGAGACGCTCCGGGCCACGAAAGCTGGTAAGCCGAATACATGACACCAGCCATGATGGAATATATAAGTGGCTCTTTAAGGGCATCGAGATTTTTGGTAATTACATGCTCGAAACGCAACCCTTTTTCCTTTGCAGAAATCAAAGCCAGCATGAAAAACATCATGAAAAAAGTACTGAATAAAGTCTCAGATACATGATGATCCGTGAAACCTATGACGGAACGGTGCAAAAATTGCCCCGGAGCAAAAGCTATCAGGATTGCAGCAAGTATCCCGGTTTTATGACCTCCGAGATATTTTCCGATATAATAAACAGGAATGACAGTAAGGGCTCCAAGCACTGCAGGGAAATAAGCTCCCACAGTAGTAATCAGATTCTGATCGGGACTTCCCATTCCAAGGAGCAGAGAGGTTATAGCCATCATCTGGTCAAACAGAGGACCGAAATGGATGTAACTCCCATAAGGATAGTTGGTCATGGGATTGTAAAACACCCTGCTGGGATAGTTTTCAAGGAGAAAATTTAAGGTCCGCATGTGGTACCAAGGGTCGTTACCCCCGAACCTTACAAACCCGTTGGAGAGGAAAACCGAATTTGAGGGGCGTATTCTGATCAAAAAAGCTATAAAACCGATTATCGAAACTACCAGAGTACAAGGCAATCTGGATTTTATTTTAGACTTAAACGTTGATGTGGGACGATCCTGAGAACTCATAGTAATCCCCTTCAGGAAGTGAAACTAATATGTAGCTACAGAAAACACATATCTTTCGAATAGCAAGCACAAATAATGAAAATAATTGCAAGTACCTTTATGCCAAAAGAAAATTAAATAGATTGTATTAATTCGATGTAACGGTTTATAATTTTATCCCATTTTTGATCCGGAGCTTCATAACACTCGTTCTTTCCAAGAAGATTCAGAATAGTTTGCCGGATGGATTCTACATCTCCGGGGGGAACAAAAAAAGTACCTTCATATCCAGCCATAGATTCTTTCAGGCCGCCTACCTCAGAAACCACAACCGGTTTTCCAAAAGACATGGCTATATGCGCAATTCCGCTCTGGGAAGCTCTAAGGTAGGGCAAGACCACCACATCTGCAGCGCTGAAGTAAAGGCTTACTTTTTCATCGGGGACATATTCGTCCACAATCGTAATCCTGCCGGAGTAAGGGGAAGCTTCGATCTGGTCAAGAAGTTCTTTGCGGTCTTCCCAGATTTCTCCGACAATCAGTAGTTTGCTTTTCTCAAGGATTTCAGCAGGAAGCTGTTCGAAAGCCCTGATAAGATAAGGGATACCTTTGTATTTGCGAATTAAACCGAAAGAAAGGATAACAAATTCTTCTTTTATTGAGAGAGTTTTTTTTGCTTCTTTACTGTCAAGCACTTTCCCATACTGGTCATAGAGGCCGTGAGGAATTACATGGATTTTTTCAGGGGCAATTGCATACCTTTCTGCAACAAGCTTTTTGTCAGATTCGGAATGGGTAATATATGCATCAAGGTTTTTACGGAGCAATTTTCCCGTTATTTTTGAGTATAAACGGATAGGTAGTATAGACTCTTCAAAAGGGTCCACGACTTCATGGAACTCAATGATTATTTTAGGTTTGTTAAGTACACTTGCAAAGAACTTAAGCAAAAGGTGCATGTGCGCAACTGAAGAAGTCCACCACTGTAAAACTATGACATCAGGTTTATGTAATTGAATAAAATTGTATGCTCGGACCCACGTCAAAGGATTATTATAGTCCATTCCATCAAAAACGGAAATTTCAGGTGAAAAACTCAGGTCTGAAATGTCTTTTCCTACATGAGATTTACCTGGGAAAAGAAAGGTTGGCAGGAGCTGCCGAAAGCAGACAACAGAGACATCTTTTTCCGCAGACATCGCGTTTGCCAGACGAATTGTATAATAACTGATACCACTTAAAAAACGCTTAGAAGGTCCGACTATGCAAATGCTTTTGTGGGATGCCATTGACCTTAACTATCACATTATCTTTATATTAAGCTAATGCATTAGACTGTATAAGTACCTGGATAGAGAGGTTCAGTTTTGAAAATAGCCCAGATTTGCCCCCGCTATTTCCCTGATATTGGAGGAGTAGAAACGCATGTCAAAGAGATTAGCGAGAGGTTGGCCAAGGCAGGGCACGACGTTGAGGTCATAACGACAGACCCGACGGGAAAATTGAACAAAAGGGACACCATAAACGGGGTAAAGATTATCAGGTTCAGGTCTTTTGCCCCCGGCAATGCATACTATTTTGCTCCTCAGATCTATTTTTATCTTAAAAAACACAATTATGACGTGATTCACGCACATAGCTATCACGCACTTCCGGCGTTATTTGCAGCCCTGGGAAAACGTAAAAGAAGATTTGTGTTTACCCCACATTATCACCGGAGCGGGCATACCGCTTTTAGAAACCTGCTGCATAAGCCGTACAGATTTTTAGGAAATATTATTTTTTCACGGGCAGACACGATAATTTGTGTGTCTGAGTACGAAAAAAAACTTGTTGAATCCGATTTCAGGGTTCAGGGAAAAACGGTAAAAATTCCAAACGGGATTAACTTTAAAGAGTTTGAACACCTGAAGCGCCATCAAAAGAAAGATGAAGAGAAAATCCTCCTATATGTGGGCCGCCTGGAAGAATATAAAGGAGTACAGTACATTATTCAAAGTCTGCCTGAGCTCCGGGATTTCAGGCTAAGGGTTGTTGGAAAGGGACCCTATGAAGAAGAACTCCACGAGATGGCAAAGGACCTGGGGGTATCTGAGAGGGTTGAGTGGTTAAAAAACCTGTCAAGAAGAGAACTGCTTGAATGTTATGCATCATCTGATGTGTTTTTGATGCTTTCTTCTCATGAAGCATATGGAATAACAGTTGCAGAGGCGCTGGCTGCAGGGACTCCCTGTGTGGTTGCAAAAGGAAGTGCGCTTGAAGAGTTTGTGGATGGGAAGAACTGTGTGGGGATTGAAAACCCGGTAACAGTAAAAAAAGTGATAAAAGTGATAGAAACTCTTCAAAAACTTGAGATAAATGAAGGAGAATGGAATTCTGGAAGACTGAAAGGAATAGTTGACTGGAATGATATTTCAGTGAGAATCGAGAAACTATACAAAGACATTGAAATAATTATTCAGAATAAATAATATATTATTTAGTTAGGGAAGAAATTTTATGAATTATTCCCAGGTTTTAGAGGAAACGAAATATGGAAATAGATTATATAAACGGCCTGAAAACAGATGAGATATTCGGGATGTCAAAATATCAAAGTGAGATTCATAAGAGGTTAGAAAATGTAAAATTAAATCGGATAGAATATCCTAATATATCAAAAGTAACTGGAATTAATAAAATTGTAGAATATTCTGTATATCCATTTATTGTAAAAAAAAAAGTAATTAAGAATAATATTAAGCATGTGACCCGTCAAGATCTAGCATTTCTCCTAGTATTGATGAAATTAAAAAGAACCATCGTTACTTGCCACGACATCATACCGATATCATATTATAAGACCCAGAGCCCTGTTTGGAAACTTAATGGAAAAGGATTAAGGAAAGCAGAAAAAATAATAACTGTATCAGAATTCTCCAAAAAGGAAATTGGTAAATATATAAAATATCCGGAAGAAAATATTGAGATCATACATCCCGCAGTGGATCATAATTTGTACTATCGAAATAGAAACAAAATGATTTTAAAAAAATATGGGATAAAGGATAACGAGAAAGTAATTCTCTATGTTGGAGCCGAAGAGCCGAGAAAAAACGTTCAATTTATAATAAACTCATTCAGCAACTTAAAGAAAAGAATTCCAGAAGTAAAATTATTAAAAGTTGGGATGCCAAATTATCCTGGAGTAAGAAGAAAACTCATTCAACAAATAGAGTCTTTAAACCTGCAGAAAGACATTATCTTTGCAGGGTATGTATCGGAACTCGCATTGGCAGAAATATACAATGCTGTAGACTTGTTCGTATTTCCATCTTTGTATGAGGGATTCGGAATACCTCCTTTAGAAGCAATGGCTTGCGGAACCCCCGTCATAACCTCAAACACATCCTCACTACCTGAAGTTGTGGGAGATGCTGCAATTCAGATAAACCCTTATGATGTTGAGAAATTTGCTGAAGAGATGTATGAAGTACTGACCAATGAGAGACTCAAAGAAGAAATGATCAGAAAAGGACTGGAAAGGTCGAAAATGTTTAGCTGGGAGAATTCAGCAAAAAAAACATTGAAAGTTTACAGAGAAATGTAACCTCAGGTCATAATTCCATCTCTAATCCCCTTAAAGAATGAAATAAGAGATGGCAACATTTCCTTAGTTCTTTGACGATAAAAAATGCCACCAACAACAAGCCACATTCGAAATCCAAAAAAATAAATTAGGCAAGAGACATACTGGCTCTTTGATGCATGCTTTTTCATGAACCAAAATCGATTTCTTGTGTAATGATAAAGAGTAAAACCAGTTATTTTATTACTTGTGGCTCCACCTTTGTGCCATATCTTCCCTATTGGTACGTAAACTATTCTATAGGATGCTTTATGAGCACGTACGCACCACTCAGATTCTTCCAGATATGCAAAATAATCTTTATTCAGATACCCAATTTTATGGAATAATTCAGTTTTTGCAAGTAATGCACAACCTATTACACTGTCGACATCCTCTGGCTCGTCAGAATATTTACTTTCACGTGATGTCAGATTAACTACTTCACCCTTGTTCCAATAAATTTTTGCACCAGCAGACTGAACTTCAAAAGGGTTTTTATATTCGTATACAGTTGGCCCTAGTACTCCTATATGCGAATCGTTCTCTGCCACCTTTATCATTTCATTTAAAAAATAAGGATCAACAACGGTATCGTTATTAAGTAAGAGAATGTAATCTGGATTGAGATTGTTTAAAGTAAATCTAATACCAATATTATTTCCTTCAGCAAAACCATAATTATTATCATTTTTTATAAGAATCAAATTTTTTCTTGAAACTGGATTTGTAATTGTTTCTTTTATTGGAACTGAGTTTTCCAGCTCAGCCTTAGAATATTCTTTGACATAAATTGGTTTATTTTCCTGGGAAAACTTAAAGAATGTAGATTTAACTTTAGTTTTTCCATCAGCATAGTTTTTTATTTTTTGAATAGAGCCATCTTTTGAGCCATTATCGACTACTATAACTTCGTAAAGGGGATACTCGATTTGATAAACAGACTCTAAACATTCTACGGTGTCTTCCCAACCATTCCAGTTGAGAATTATGATGGCGACTTTTGGGTTCATTTTTCAAATCTCTAATATCTATATAATCTCCATTATGTTTAAAATTTCATATACTTGTTGATTAATTATTACTCTGACGATAACCTTATAAAACCAACATTTGAGGTTATCTTCGAGCTATAAAAATATTTAAACTAATATTCTATCGTTATCAGAAAATATAATTCATGGAAATCACAATAATCATAATTAACACAAAGAGATAGGTATATATAGTCACCATTTAAATAGTATGGCATTTTGTGTATAAATGTCAAGGGCGGTTAAGAATCTTCCAATTTCGGCGGTTTAAAAACTTCCAATTCTCAATCCTTGTGAAAAGTTCGAGGATTGTAGATAATGCTGAAAACGGAGGAATGGCTATTGATACGAGATTTGTATTCACAAGGCTTCAGCATCAGTGAGATCTCTAGAAGAACAGGTTATGCTAGGGAAACTGTGAGGAAATATCTTAAAAAGAAAACTGCCCCAGAACCTCAGAAACGTCCGCCAAAACCGAGTAAACTTGATCCTTTCAAACCTTACATACAAGAAAAACTCAAAGAAGGTCCTTATACTGCTGTTCGCCTTTATAGGGAAATCAAAGAAATGGGTTTTGATGGAGGAAAAACCATAGTCAAGGACTTCGTAAGAGAAGTCCGACCTAAACAGGGAGTCCCTGCTGTACTCCGCTATGAAACAAAACCAGGTGTACAGGCTCAGGTTGACTGGGCAGAGATGGGAACAGTTGAGGTTGATGGAAAGGTAAAGAAACTCTTTTGCTTCAACATGATTCTTGGATATTCAAGAATGAGATATGTTGAATTTACACTGAGCATAGACACTCCCACTCTTATTCAGTGTCATCTGAACGCTTTTGAGTACTTTGGAGGATTTACACAGGAGATCCTCTATGATAACATGAAACAGGTTGTTATCAAAAGAGCCTTAAAATCATCAGATTCCGAATGGAACCCACAGTTTGAGGATTTCTTCAAATGCTTTGGTTTTATTCCAAGGTTATGCAGGCCTTACAGGCCTCAGACAAAAGGGAAAATTGAAAATACAGTCGGTTTCGTCAAGAGGGATTTCTTCCTTGGAAGAAGGTTTACCTCTCTCGAAGACCTGAACGCCCAAGTTCACAGATGGTTGGAAAGGGTAAATTCAACTGTCCACGGAACAACCTATCAAATCCCTCTTGAACGCTTTAAGGAGGAGAAACTGAGCCCTCTGGATCAGGTTCCTCCTTACAAAGTTGTCCATAAGGAGACCAGAAAGGTCTCCAGAGACTGTTATATTTCGTTCCTTGGAAATAAGTATTCTGTTCCTTACAGGTTTGCAGGGAGAACTGCAGAGCTTCAGATCCTTGAAGGAATATTCGAGGTCTATGTTGATTATGAGAAAGTCTGTGAACATGAAATCCTTCCTGGAAACTGCAGAGTTTCAAGGAAAAAGGAACATTTCCAGGGTCTCCTGAGTGAGATTCTTAAAGAGAACTCAAAATGCAAAAAAGATTCACAGATCCCGTTGAAGTTCTCAGATCCCGAAGTTGAAAAAAGGTCTCTTGATGTCTATGAAATATTTAGTGAAGGTGGTTTTGAATGAACAACTTCACCTATGAGAGACTTCACAATAACCTGCAATACCTGAAACTTAATTCTATCGAAGAGCTTCTGGATAACTACCTTGAAATTGCTGCAAGGGACAACAAGACAACAATGGAAGTCCTTGATTACTTGTTTGAACAGGAAAAGAAACACAGAGAAGCTGTTGCAATTGAGAGAAGGATGAAAAGTGCAGTTTTTCCCGTTAAAAAGACTCTTGAGGAATTCGATTTTGAATTTCAGAAATCCATTGATAAAAAAGCAATCGAAGACCTTGCAACCTTGAGATTTGTTCATAATTCAGAGAATGTCGTTTTCCTTGGTCCTCCCGGAGTTGGAAAGTCTCATCTTGCAATCGCTCTTGGGATTGAAGTAGCAAAAGCAGGGATTTCGGTTTACTTTACCAATACAGGAAACCTTATCGAGAAGTTGAAAATAGCAAATCGAGAAGGAATGCTTGAAAAGAAACTAAGGGACTTGATGAAATATAAAGTGCTGATAATTGACGAAATAGGGTATCTCCCATTTGACGAAGAAGGAGCTCACTGCCTATTTCAGCTGATCTCAAGACGGTATGAAAAGAGTTCAACGATCTTGACATCAAATAAATCATATGGAGAATGGGGAGAGATATTCAAGGACCATGTAATAGCGGCTGCTGTACTTGATAGGATTCTCCACCATTCAACTACGATTAACATCAAAGGGGAAAGTTACAGGCTGAAAGAAAGGAAGAAACAGGGAATAAAAACAGGAAATATATGCCAGTAATTTCTAAAAGTTTATGAAAAATTGAGTAAAATTTATATTAAAAGGTTGGCAAATTCTAAACCGCCCAAAATGGAAAAAAGTGAGTCTTTTTAATTTTTTCTGGTTTTTCTTCAATCTCAAGACAACCACAAAATTTTATCCCAATTTGAGCAAATCAATTCACTCATTTAAAAATGTTGATTCATTCACACAAGCATCCACCAAAATTTTCCAAATTGTGGAACTATTTTTGTGGGAATTTCCGACAGCTACAGCTATAAGCCATCAAGTTTAAGAACTAATTATTCTCCAATTCTAGCATTATCCATATTGGAATCTTGCTCTCATTAAAGGTGAGAAACCTTTCCATTTTCCAGTGCTGAAACACCGTTTGTTGAAAAAAGTAAATAGATTGTAACAAAAATTAGTTAGTCCATTATCGGTTTTGAATGACCTTACTTTGTCTACTATATCACATATCAAAGAAAATATTTGTTCCATTGTATTATCTGTCTCAGGTGTAAAACCTTTTTTCAAGAAGCTCACATTCTTGCTGAAAATCTCTTCGGCATAAGAAATCGCTTTATGAGACGCTTCAGAAAGTTCAAGATCAGAGTTAAATTCTCGTATCTTCTGAATATGCGCAACAGCACTGATAACCGTATCAGAAAGTATCAATTGAGATATCTCATTGTAGGTAATCTTATCGTTATCTGGAATCTCTTCAACAGAACTGAATTCCTCATAATACCTCTTACTAACGTTTTTTAATTGATGAAACACACAAAAAGAATGAGTCACTTCAGGAAAGACCATTTTTACGGCTCCAATGATCGCTTTATCCTCATCAGAAACAATCTTTTTGATTTTATCTTCAGGAAATCGGTTCTTTATTCGTATAAAAAGAGGCATCAGAGCCTCAATTGTTGGTAACCTCTCAGTTACTTCAAAATCTAAAATGACCTTCTCTTTGGTAGCAACAACGTAAACAGATTTATATCGCATTTTTTTCCATTCTTTCTTTGTGAGTTTCGTTCCAATAAATTCTTCAAGCTTTTTTTTCCATCCATTCTTGATCCAATTCCCATCAACATACAATGTTTCTTCAAAGCTAACTCCTTGGTTCAAAAGTTCTTGCTTTGAAAGTTTTGCTAGTTTCTGTTCATATAACCACAATGAAGTGGGACAAGGAGCTCTTCCACAGACATTTATTACTCCTTCTGTATATGTTTCCCCAATTCGCCGAGAATTGTGCAGACTGCATCGTCCATCGTATCTGACATTTATTTGTGTATCATAATATTCAGAACTGTAATTTGCAGAACCCTGAACACCAATAACCCGATCATGATAATGTTTCTTACAAGTGGGACAAAGCCAGTATGTAACATTGAGAGATATAGTGCCGTAACGTGATATAATAAAACGAGTGTGATGAGAGTTAACATGTAATTTACTTCCACAACTATCACACTGAGTAGGGGAGAATATAGAGAACATAGGATAGTATCGATTTTCAACCAAAACTTTTGGCAAAGGAATTATTATTTTGCCGTCAACTATCGTTTTTATCATTGATTTATCTATTGCAATGTTTCCTTTTCCCATAAATAGAAAAAATATATCAATATAATTAAAATTTTATTGTTTTGCACGATATAGAGGGAAAACGAAAAACCAGAAAATAATAAAAAGTCTCAAAAAAGTTAACCGCCCTTGACAATAAATGTACGTCTCTGCCAGAAGTCATCCAGTTCTTGTTTCAATACTTTAATATTTTTGAATGATTTGAGGTTCTACCAAAATTGATAAAAATACTCTAAAAGCAAAAAAATCGGTCAAAATCACTTATTTTGATAAAAAATTACCTTTAAAGCCTCTAAAATAATACTTCAAAATGTCTTTGAATACGAGTTAAGCTCAAAAATTGATATAATATTACATTTACTTCAAAAATTAGAATTTATTGCAACTTATTTCCATAAATTACATAAAAACATAAATACTTATTATGTTTTGAAAGCTTAAATGAAGTTTATTTCCTAATTAATGAGTTATTTATTACTTCAATTTTAATTATAGATAAAAATAACAAATTAAATGGATTTTAAGTTGTTATTAGGTAAATTTTTTACGAGATAAGCTATGCTGTTAAATATTAGCGGAAATAAAGGGATTATGTGAAAAATGGCAAAACCTCATTTTATTGATGTTATCTTTTCTCTTGTTGTTTTCCGGCAAAATTCTTTTGGGTTTCTATCTGGAGCAGCTGGAGGGAAAAATAGTATTTTCAACCACTGCTTGTTATTTTGATAAAATTCCTTTGCCTTTTTGGATCTACGCCATGTAGTTCTGTTCGGTATAAGGAATATCTTTACCCCTATATCTCTCTTAAAATCGAATAATGATTTTAGAGTCTTTTTAATTTTTTCTGGTTTTTCTTTGATTTCAAAAAGAATCACAAAATTTCATTCGAAATTAAGTAAAAAATCCAGTCTACTTGAAAAGTTGATCCATTCAGATTGGTACTTTCAAAATATATTCCACTATTGGGGAGATTCTTGTGCATTAGTCATCTGTTAAAGAATTTTCATACTCAAAGGCTATTGATTTTGCACCAGAAGCCGCATTAAGTTTTGGCCTATTTACATGAAATCAATACCAGTTCAAGTCTACAACAGGAGTGAACGTTTGGTAAATATTATATAAGTTGAAGTAATTTCTCATGATTTATCACTTAACCGGAGACACATGAATGTCAATTGTTATTTCTTCTAAAGTTTTGAAACAAACAATATTTCCAAATAAATTTTTGAACTCTGTTCTGGAAACATCTAATAGAGGATCTTTTGTTTTTTTCATTAATTTATCAATAATGCTAACAGAAAAAACGTTATAAAAAATTTTGGCTGTGACTAATGCCGTGCTGGTAAAACCAACAACCAGATTTGGATGCAGATACAATATTTTTTCTAAAGAAATGCTTTTATCTAACAGAATAGTATTTTCATTTTCAGAAATTATCATATCATATTTAAAAATATCTTCTCTTGGATGCGGTTTTATTATGCATATAATTCCTTTTTGTCTTAGAAATGTTATCGTTTCATTTATACATTCTATATAATCGTTAATGTCAACCTGATTATATTCCACAAACGGTTGAGTCGCAATAATCGCCCAGTTATTATTAGATAAAATTTGCTCCATCTCTGGACTAGTATATTTATTTAATGATAGTACATTTTGATAGGATTCAATTACAGATCGATTTTGAATCAAACAATTTGAATTATGGGAAAATAAGCAACGATCTCCTACTTTCAATTTTTTTTCGAAAACTGCATTTAAAGCATGAAAAAACATTAATTGAAAAGAATCACTAACAACATCAGTTAGCCTCTTTTTTTCGACATTCTCTTGATCATATTTTGAAGTTAATGTCCAAAAATCTTTACTAAAATATGTTCCAATTCCCTCATCAATCAAAATGAACTGGGGAGAATATTTTTTTGCAATACTTTCATTTTCAAAAGCTTCTAAAATTGTGTATGTAATGTTCATTACAGAAATAATATATATGTTTTTGCCCAAATTACATTTATCTCTTAATATTATTTCTGACCCTTTTATTAATTTAATTGCAGTTCTGAACTGCTGGAAACAACTTAATTTTTCTGAGTTTTGCGCATAAATAAGCTTCACATCAGAAAAATTTGTGCATATAAAATGAGTTTCATCTACTAATATTCCATTTTTAGAATGTGGATAAACAACAATTAATCCATTCAATTTTCGATTATATTTAGTAAAAAGATCATATGCAAAAGCATCTACCCCCAAAGCATGAAATGGTGAGATCACAAACGCTATAAAATCCAGATCATTATTTAATAATTCATTCATGACTTGTTCATTCATAATGCCCTCAACTCAATATTGTAAACTCAATATTGTAAACTCAATATTGTAAACTCAATATTGTAAACTCAATATTGTAAACTCAATATTGTAAACTCAATATTTTAAGCTATCACTCTTGTATTTTATCTTAGCTGGAATAGCTACTCATAGATTTGTGGAAAAAAAGAGATATACCGGATCAAATATAAGACTCTTCACTATAGTAACTATTTAAAAATGATTTTGAGATGGTAAATGTACTTTTTGGATAAATAAATAGCTATGATCTATTGGCTTTATAGAAAACCTATCTCAATCAGCGTCAAGAGACTGAAACTAACTATGAAAATATAGATAATATTATTCAGTTCAAATTAATGTAGATTTGTTGTTTCATAGGATTCTACAAAGCCGATCTGTTTTTTACATTTAAAGAAGTTTGTCAATTCTGGCACAAGATCTATTAGAAGAAATTCTTATATAGATATGTTTAGGCATTAAATTTATTTATAAGTATGCGTATTGGACATAGTTTTCTTTGTTTAGACGGAAGTCATAACTGATGGCATCGATATCAAAGTTACTTTTAACATAATTTTGTTTCATAAATCTTCTACTTCGCCGTAGATCTCCTACTTCACGCTGGAAAGAATAATATGAATGAAAAAAAAATTAAAAGTAATAATGAAAATCTCCTGTTAGTTAAACGAATTGGACTAATAGGACTTACCAACTTCCTCCTAAGTTTTAGTGGAATTATTCTATTGCCGATTCTTACAAAAACTTTATCTATTGAAGAATACGGCTATTGGGTCCAGATTGGAGTTACTGTAGGAATAGTAACAGTATTAGCTATGCTTGGGTTGCCTTTTACATTAGTTAGATTTTTAGCTCCATTACATAAGAAGGAAGAAATACTTGAAATATTTTATTCAATATACGTCATACAAATTCTAATAAGTATTCTGGTTAGTTCAATATTTTTTATTTTTTCCAAAGAAATAGCTTCAATATTATTTGAAGGAAATAGTTTAATAGTAGAGATTATGGCATTGATTGTTTTTTTTGAGTGTTGTAGTTCTTTTCTTATTGGGTATCTTAGAGCAAGAGAACAAATAAAAAAATACTCAATATTAAATTTAATAAAAACAATATTGCAAATAACCTTAATTTCCTACCTGGTGCTTTCTGGAAAGGGAATAATAGGTGCAGAAATAGGATTATTATGCAGTTCAGTATCAGTATTTCTTGTGTTAAATTATATAATCATTTCAGAAATTGGTGTGAAAATTCCAAGGTTTAAAAACATAAAGGAATATCTTAATTTTGGCATTCCCACGATTCCTGGCAATTTATCTAATTGGATAGTTAATGCAAGTGATCGCTATGTCATTAATTATTATCTGGGCCCTGCATCAGTAGGTTATTATTCGCCAGGATATTCACTTGGAAGTATTTTAGATATGTTTTCTTTCCCTTTGAATTTCATATTACCAGCCACATTATCCAGGTATTATGACAATAACAATATAGATGAAGTTAAGAACATATTAAGTAATTCACTTAAATACTATTTACTGATTGCAGTTCCTTCATTTTTTGGTATATCACTTCTATCTAAATCATTGCTTACTACTCTTACAACCCCTGAGATCGCATCAAGAGGATATTTAGTTACACCTTTTGTCGCATTAAGTTCTTTATTTTTAGGAATTTATACAATACTCCAAAAAATTGTAGTCTTAGAAAAAAAAACAAGTATCGGCGCTAAAATTTGGTTAATCTCAGCCTTAATAAACATAGCATTAAATGTCGTGCTCATACCAAGTTTTGGAATAATAAGTGCTGCATTTACAACATTACTTGCCTTCACAGTCAGTTTAATCTTAATATTGAGATCAACACGTTCTTTTAAAATATATGTTGATTATAGATCTGTTTTAAAAATAATAGTATCTTCACTTATTATGTCAGTAATACTAGTTTTGAATAACCCATCAACACTTATCGAAATATTTTTTACAATAATAATATGTGCGATTGCATATTTTATAGTTCTACATATATTCAAAACATTTGAATATGAAGAAACAATTATTAAAAAAAAATTAGCGATTATTAAAAAAAAATTGTAACTATTCAACCTCCCACAACAAATCGATTAATATTGATTTCTCTGAAAACGAAGTATCTGAGAAATGGAAAAACGTGATCAAACGCTAGCAATCAAAGAAAATAAATTAATAGAAATTTGTCTGTTGAACCTCAATAAAGATGGCTATTGGTGTTGTTTTATCCAGAATGAATAGTTACAATATTTTTTATATAATCAACATTCTCCAACGTAATTTTATACAAATATTCTTGCTTTGCTTTAATTTTTTGGATAGTCTCATAATAATTTTCTTCCGAGTAAAAAAGTTCAAATCTCTTAATAATTTCTTGACATATAATTTCGATATTACTATCAAGGTCAATGTACAAATCTAAAAAATCGATATCTTCCAAAAACCATCTCATTTTTTCGTGGCTTCCTAACGTAATTATTCCGCAATTTAATCCAAAAGGAATCATTTGAGCATGTCCTCTCATTCCAATAACTACATCCATTTTATTGTAAAAATCAAACACTTTATCAGGGAATTCTCCACCTAGTAAAATTGTCTTGTAAGGAACAGCATGCTTTTGTAAAGATAAACCAAAAATCAAATCATTATCTACGTGAGCCACGTTATATATTTTGTATCCTTTATTGCTAAGTTTTTTTGCAGCTAGTGCAATTTGATCAAGTACTGAATACATATTTCTTCCAAATCTTCGTTCATATCTATCAAAAGCTATATTGAAAGCTATGTTTCTAGTTTTGTTTTTATCAGGTAATTCATACAATTTTCTTATCAATGTAGTCGGACACGGTTGAAACACAATTTTGTTTTCTAAATTTTTTCCAACTATCGCTCTAACTTTTCCACAACTTCCATTGTTTCTTACTCCAAAAAAGCTAGCTCGAGTTACCAGCTCTCTGAGATTGTCGATAAATAATTCTTCAGGTTCTTGCCCTTTGAAATAATTATATCCAATCGCAAAAACAATGATTTTTTTGTTAATATTTTTTAAATTCTCTTTACTACAAGCCCACTGCCAACCAGAAATCGAATTTTTATTTGTGTCAGGTAAAAGAAGACCACCACCCCCAATTAATAAAAACTCAGATTTATTTATATTTTCAATAAGATTTTGATCTACAGGAGACCATACAGAATACAGGTTCCATTTTAGCTTATTACTACAGATCTTATTGAAAGTATCTCTCACACATTTGGATAAAACTGTGTCTCCCACATTTCCTAATGTATATACCGATATATGAGAAACCGGAATTTTGTTTTTATTTTTCATTTCGTTTTTGACATACAAAAAATAGTTAATTTTTTTAATTGTTATCGACTTAGCTTGTTTTAGAGATTGATATGGTTCCCTTAAAAGTGCTAGAGTAATTTTTTTCCCAAATAAAGGTACCAGCTTTGAGTTATTTAAAGAATACATACACCTAGAAGCAATTTTTAACTTTGTAAACGTAAGGGTGTTAAAGTTAGGTTTATTGTTATTTTTTTCTGCATATATGTACAAAGAATCCTGCTTTATGTCTAAGGCTAATACATTAAAATAAAGAGAAAATAAATAATAAATGCTAGTAAGACTGAAATAGTGAATGTGAGGTTTCCAAATAAATTTATTTATATCGCCGTTCAAATGTATGTCTAAAGAGGGGCATTCAAATAATACTTTCCCATTGTTATCCAACAAATCAAACACTGATTTCAAAAATATATGTGGATTTTTAACATGTTCTATTACATGAAAACTAATTATCCCATCGTACTTATTTTTTGCCTCAAAGTTTTCTAGCAGACTGGTAATTTGCTTAAATCCATATTGCTTTTCAGAATATGCAGAATAATCTGGATCGGGCTCTAATCCCGTTACGTTTTTTCCATAAATTTTTAAAAGGTTAACAAATGAACCAACATAACTCCCCACCTCAAGTATATTGTCCATTTTGTCCAAATAAGTTTTATAGAAATTGAATCGTGAAAATGCCATATTATCAAGCTGTTTCATTTTCTCAGAGGATGGCGCATTTCCATTTCTTGCAATGTTTGAGAACTCCCCCTCTGAATAAATATCCATATAATTCTCAATGGGTTGCCATAAATGACCACATTTTTTGCACCTTATCAATTCTATTTCACTATCGTCTCTTGAAACCATTTTTAGGGCATTAACATTTCGACTATTACAAATAATGCATTTCAAGGCAACCGTCCCCCAATCACTAATTCCACAATTTCACGAATAGTTCCTTCTCCACCTTTCTTAGAAAGAACATAATCACAGACATCTTTCACTTCATCTATAGCGTCATTCGGACAGAACGAAATTCCGGTTTTTTCTAAGACAGGGATGTCGTTTATATCATCACCAACATAAACTACTTCTGAATAGTCCAGGTTGTATTTTTTTCTCAATTCTTCAAAAACAATTAATTTATTATCAATTCCCTGATGAACATCATCGACCTTTAATTTCTTAGCCCTGCTCTCTACAATCTTTGTATTTTCTTTTGTAATTATCGCGGTTTTGATTCCATATTCTCTTAACAGCTGGATTCCCATTCCGTCTCTTGTGTTGAATTTCTTCAACTCGTCACCGTATTCGGAATAGTACATTCCACAATCAGTAAGAACTCCATCAACATCAGTGATGAGTAATTTGATATTTTTTAATTTTGTTCCCAGGCTTTGATTTATCTTCTTTCTGGAAAGAAGCAATTTTTCGATAATTTCCCAATCCTCAGGCTCATCAATTTCGTAATAAGTATCTTCTGGCATTTTGTAATAGGTTATATTCCCTGAAATCCTACACTCGGTTTCTTGTAACAGTTTTTTAGAAGTAATATAAAATGCACCATTTTCAACCAGATAACCTTCAAAATTCTGCCTTCTGGGCCTATTTAGTGGATCATAATTCAAAGGTTTTACAAGAGAATCTGAGGATTTCTTCCATATGAAGCGCTGCTGTTCAACCACTGACAAGAGAGAGTCAGCTTTACTACCTTCAAATATTGCTATTGCCTCTTCCAATTCTTTTGCTGTTAAAAGAGGGGAAGTTGCCTGGATCAAAATTAGGTTTTCAAAGTCGTGAAAACTGGCAAATTCAAGCATAACAGATTCTGTACTTGCAGTATCTGTGGCAGTTTCAGGGCTCCGGCCTATAATTTCAAATTTTTTACTTTCAATCATTTTTGCCGTATCAATAATTTTCTCTGAATCCGTGGATAGGTATACTTTGTCAATCTTACTACAATTAATTGCAGCTTCGATTGTCCAATAGATTAATGGTTTACCGGCAATTTTTTTTATATTTTTCAAAGGTATGCTTTTACTTCCTCCTCTTGCCGGAATAAGCGCTATGTATTTTTTCAAGTCAGAACCTCTTTAGTTTATTTCTTTGAATTTCTTCGATATCCAAAATTTCTTTTTGCTTGTATGTCAGCGCTTTCGATACATTCCTCAAATCTCTTGCCAGCCTTCTCATACCATCTGGTTCAAGGCTTGCAGCGTGATCCGTTCCTTTCCAGGTCCTATCCAATGTGAAATGCCTCTCGAAATATTTCGCACCATATGCAAGAGCTGCTATATCCGCAGCAATACCAAGATGGTGACCTGAAAAACCAATGCCTTTTACTCTTTTCTCGAATTTTGCCCTAATTCTTAGTATTTCCTTCAAACAAATGTCCTCGAAAGGAACGGGATAACCTGAAGTGCAACTGTATATTATAAGGTCTTTTCCACGGCCTCGATCTTCAAAAAATGTTACAACTTTCTCTTCTTCTTCGTTTGTTGTCATTCCAAAAGATAAATGGATTTCTCCATCATATTCTTTGCAAAGATATTCAAGCATATCAAACTTAAGATTACATGCCGAAGGAATTTTGATCAATTCAGGATTTATTGAGACAATTTCCTTTGCAGCTGTCAGATCCCAGACAGACGTAGAATAAACGACACCCCAATCATCACACCATTTTTTTAACTGTTTGTGTTGATCAAGATTGAATTCCAGAAATTCCCTGTGTTCACCATATGTTTTTCCGTAAGAATTGTGAGGCACCGGATGGGGAGCATTATATTCTTCTGGAGTTAGCAGTTCAACAGGAGTTCTTTTTTGGAATTTAACAATGTCTACTTTACAAAATTGGGCAGCAACTTTTATCATTTCATGAGCAATTTCCATCTCGCCTTTATGGTTGCACCCGATTTCAGCAATTACTTTTATATTGTCCATTTCTCCTCCTATTCTTTTTTGCTATTAATAATTTCATATTTATTTTCTATAATCCAATCTAATCATGATAATTTTTAGATACGACACATTTCATTTTTTCTTGAAAATAACGTAATGCCTTTTAGATGTAGGAGTTTCATCAACTACCCCATAGCTTGAATATATTTTTTCTTTTATTGGTTTATTTTTTTCAAAGTTTAGGTCAAACCAATCTGTCTGAACAACGATGAAGTCTCCTGAGTAGTTCAAAATACAATCAAATGTCTCTTTGTACACTTGAGTTTCATAAAGATTTGGATTGTAATTTGCTCTTTGAACTGGTAAAGGGTAATAATATCTACAATAACTTTTAGAATTAATGTAATATGAACAAACTCCGTCGGAAAGATATAAAATAGAAGGTTCTGACGATAGTTCATAGCTTTTATCTAATTCTTGCATCACTTCTATTTCTTGAACAGAGTATTCGTAATAAGGTTTAAATAAACATCCTGAAAAAGAATTGAAAATTGCCCATATTAATATTGCAATTATTAGTAACACATGTAGTGTTTTACATCCTTTTATTTCCCCTGGGGAATCTAAATTGTATTTTGTTATGATCAAGATTGAAAATATAATATATACAATTGCAACTAATCCGGGATATAGATAATAAAAATTGGTACCTAACTTATAACCGAATCCCCCTACATGAGTTGTAACATATAAAGCACTACAGGTTATCAAAAATAATAATAAATTCAAATAAATTAAGCGTTTTTCGTTTAGAGTTGAAATAAACTCTTTGAAGATATATTCAAAGTAAAAACATGAAAATATAGCAGGGATAACTAGTGGAAAATAGTGATAGCCAAAATATTTTCCTTGAACAACAATTGGAATTACGCCTATTAACCAAAAGAATGAATATATGGCAACTTCATTAAATTTATTCCCCCACATTAGGTAGCTAAGTGTTATAACACTAACATAAATACTTGGTAGTAAGACTGGAATATGAGGATAATTCCTAATATAACCTTCAGAGAAAAGTATTAGTCGGGATACTATATTGAAATCTTGGAATGTATTTTGATACAACGTTGAATTTGACATATCATTAAGCGCATAAGGGAATACAAAAACGATTGAAATTACGATTAGTATCATTGAAACAATAAAACCTTTTAGTGAAACAACTAAATTTTGTCGGTAATCTTCCCCTAAGTAATATACTGCTACAAAAACATAAAGTGCTAATATGATTGTGATGCCTTTAATTGGAAATAATAAGGCGAGTGTAAATCCAGAAAGAATATTTAAAATTTTGGATTTGGAGAGTATTAAATAAAATGAAAAAAGTATTAATATTACACAAAAGTTTTCAGCTTGTAGGGCACACCAATATGAGATTGAGAATAATGAAAAAGTTGTAACAATAAACACTTGTGTCACTGTAACTGAATATTTATTTATTAAATTTTTTATTCTATATACAAAAGCTAAAACCGCAACTAAAGATATTACAGAAAAGATTATTTTTGTAGTGATTTCAAAATTTGTCTTCTCGTCAATCTCTACAAATAAAAGTGTGAACTTATATAGTAAATATACGATTAAACGATTTCCAATAGGTTTGATTTCCCAAGAGGCATCAATATTGTATGGGAAATTACCTAACTGATCTGCCAAGATCGCTGAACTGTAGAATACTCTTGTGTCTGCTGTGAAAGGGGTGACAACATATGAAATGAAGCATATTAGCAGTACTGGGAGATAGAAATAGTAGATACTACTTAAGTTCAAATTGAATAATCTTTTTTTAACTTCTTTCATTATCTGTTGACATTCGATTGAATTTGTATTCATTGTGTACTCCCCCTCTGGCCACTTTACCAATACTGTTCCAAAATACAGTGATCAAATGTGAGGCAAACAGTCACTGAATGTTGGAACATTTTGTTATTATGCACATTTATAATGTATTTTGGAGAGATATTGATTCTTCATTCCACTTTATACCAAGACTATAAAGAGAAATTCCTCCTCCAAATACTGTAACGCAATTCTTAATAAGATGGTCAACTACAGCAACAATAAAAGCAATGCTCGGTTCAATACCAGCTAATCCAAATATTGCAACTACTGCAACTTCGTACGTCCCTATTGCACCAGGAGTAACTGGAAACATTTTGGTTATGGTTCCAACAGCAACTGCGAGAAAGATGAGTGCTACCATAGAAACTGAAAAATGAACTTCTTGAAATGATGCTAAAACCGCAAAACAAGTTATAATATCAATTATCCAGATATAAATCGACAGTAACAGAGATGATATGAATGATTTTGGATCGGAGGCAAAAATCAAAATTTCACGAATTAATTGAAAGATAAAATGTTTAATTTTATTCAAATACTTCACAGAATTACAAGGATTAGAAATTTTCCCAATTAAACCATAAGATATGTTTCCTTTGATGATGACAGATGCACACAAAAAAATAAAGAAAACAAGGACAATAATCCCACCTAGATAAATTGTAGATATAACCCAAAGATATACCGTAACCATAGAGGAAACCATTAATATAGTTAGAAAGGCAATTAATGTGATTGCAGTAATGTCACAAATTCGCTCAACTGCAAGAGATGAAAGTCCAGTTGTTACTGGCAGATCAACTTTTCTTTTTAAAACGTGAACTCTAGCAATATCACCTATTCTAGCAGGGAGCAAGACATTTGCTAATTGACTGATAAATATTGATTCAGTTAAAAATAATATACCATAATGTTTATTCAGTCTAGCTAAAATCGTTTTGTACCTTATGCCTCTCAAAGGCCATTCAGTCGCGTAAATAAAGGTTGCAAATATAATCCCTTGCTTTGACATATTTTTTAAATTTTCAACAATATCTTGAACTCCTGTAAGAGATGCACCTGAGGACAATATAATAATCGCAAAAATAGCAGAAATGTAAATCTTATTCTTTTTTTGAGAAACCTGATACATATAATTGCCGCCATAAACGGATAATTTGTGAACCCATACCTATTACATCTTTTTTGAGGTTTACTGTGGTTAGCCCCCCATGCCTCCAGCAAACAGGAAATTCCTTTACTTTGTATCCATTATACTGTGCCCTAATTAGCAATTCTGTATCCCAAAACCAGTGTTTATCTTCTATGGAATCTAGTAGCTCGAATAATGGTTTTCTGTAAAAAGCTTTAAATCCACACTGATGATCATATAATTTTGATCTAAATAAGGTACGTACAATAAAATTAAATCCCCTACTTGCAACATCTCTTTTGATAGGTCTATTCACATCACTCTGAGACATCAGCCGTGAACCTGTTGAAAAATCAAATCCTTCAAAACGAAGGGAATCAATCAGTTCTTTTAAGTGTTTCATATCCGTCGCAAGATCAACATCAATGTAACAGAGGAATTCTCCAGAAGCATATTTAAAGGCCCTGTTTAAAGCAGTACCTCTCCCTAGACGTTCATCAGAATGTAAATGTTTCACACAACTATATTTTTGTGCAAGTTCTTTCGCAATATTATCAGTTCCATCCTTGCTACCATCCTCTGCAATAATTATTTCAAATGAAGGACTAATCTCAGCTAACGCTTTTAAGGTTGTTTCCACTGTATTTATGATTCTTTGGGATTCGTTATAAGCAGGGAGTATTAGCGAAATTTCCGTAAATGAACCACCTTGTATTTTGTATTAATACCTAAATTTGACAGATCAATTTTTTGGCAAATTTTAATTTGATACTTGTTACATAAGTAAAATTATTTATAATTTTTTATGCATTTATGTTAGAAACGATCACCAGAATTATTACTATGTTTGAATTCTAAGCATAACATGACAGTTTCCAAGTAAAATTGAGTCAAAGTTAGCCTCAATTTTTAGAATCTGTCAAATTTATTTCAGGATTTTTTTCAAATTTCAAAGTTTTTTCGTTAATGAAACTTAAACTGTCAAACTTGGGTTAATATGATCAAGAATAGTTTGAGCCTTTGTCAATTTCACTATGAGCTCATCCCAAAACCCAGTTTTAATCTCAATTATCAAAATAATTCAAGATTGCTTTCGTAATCAGAAGCTTTGTTGGTTACTTAAATTAAGAGATCCAAAAAAGCAAATTTTGAGTTTTGGGGTAGACTCTATTAATACTTTAAAATTAAATTAAAACGCACTTTCCGCAGTAAAATTTCAGGATTTTATATTTTTTAAATCTTCCAATTATTTTTTATAAAATATTTTCTCATTTACCTTGATGACTCTTTCCCCTAGCTCTGAATCCACAACTCATCTTGGTCATTATGGTCTTATTGCTGGCGTATTTGACGAGCTTGATATTTCAGATTTGATTGACACTCTCCTTCCCAAGAAAAGTGGCCATAACATTCCTCATTCTACTGTTATCAAGGCAATGTGCATTAACGGTTTAAGATTCACTGAGCGCCGTCTTTACCTGTTTCCAAACTTTTTTGAAAATTTACCCACTGAGAGGTTACTGGGAGAAGGTGTTCTCCCAGAACACCTTAATGACGATGTTTTTGGCAGAACTTTGGATAAAATCTATGAACACGGAGCAACCGAACTCTTCAACTATATAATTCTGCAAGCTATGAAACATGTTCCCATTAATCCCCGTTTCTGTCATACAGATACTACTAATTTCAGTGTTTATGGTGACTATGAAAACGATGATGGCAAAACTATCAACATTACTTATGGTCATCCGAAAGACAAGAGAGTCGACTTACTTCGTTTTTCCATTTCCATGGTTACTGACCAGAAAGGAATTCCTCTTTTCGTAAGAGCATTAGATGGCAACAGTTCCGACAAGAAAGCTCTCATCAAAACCATAAAGGAACTAACACAGAACCTGAATCTTGATGAAAGAGTCTACCATGTTGCAGACAGCGCATTTTATACTGAAGATAATGTGAAAGAAATAGGAACTAACGCTTTTTTTATATCGAGAGCTCCTGCAACCATCAATGAAGCAAAGGAACTCTTAATAGCCGACTTAATTCTGGAAACATGCTCTGATGAACGTTATTCTTGCTATTCTACAAAGTCCTGTTATGGCGGAGTTGAACAGTTATGGGTTGTATTCTGTTCAGAGGAAATGAAAAAGAAGGAAGAGAAGACTTTTGAAGAAAAGATTATTAAGGAGCTTGAAGCAGCAGAAAAATCCCTTAAAAAGCTTTCTAATCGTGAATTTGCCTGTGAAGCTGACGCAAGAATGGCTGCTGAACAATGGTTGAAAGAGAATGAATCGTATGAATTCACAAAACTTGATATAAAAACTAAGTCTCGCAGGCTTGAAACAAGAGAGGAAGACCAAGAAAAGATGAAGAGGTACAGACTTTCTACATGATAGAAGCAGGGATTAAACATGATCAGGAGAAAGTACAGAAAAGACGAGCAAAGTTAGGAAGGTTCATTCTTGCAACCAATGATCTGGAGTTGACTCCAGATCAACTCCTAGAATACTACAAGGAACAGGGAACAGTTGAAAGAGGGTTCAGGTTCCTTAAAGATAAGAGTTTCAGAGTGTCTGAGGTATACCTGAAAAAAGAGTCCAGAATAGAAGCACTTGCAATGGTAATGGTTCTGTGCTTATTGTTGTATTCAATAGCTGAGTGGAAACTGAGAACAAGATTGGAAGAAGCAAAAGAAGCTATTAGAAACCAGGTTAAGAAGAAAACACAGACTCCAACGATGAAATGGGTATTCTTCCTGTTCAGAAGAATAACAGAATTAGTGATCGAAATTGATGGAAAAAGGATAAAGAAGGTATTGAATCTAGATGAGGAAAACATTAAAGTGCTGAAACTGATGGGAGAAAAGTACGAAAAATATTATATGTGAAAAAATAGTGCGGAAAGTAGGTTAAAAGTATTAAATTCCCTTTTTTTGAAAAAAATTACCTCTGCTTACTCATATATTCAACCTTCTAAAAGCTCCTGGCGCTCTTATCAGGTCATGTCTTCCAACCTTAAAAGCCGTAAGTGCCGTAAGTAACGAGACAATATTGCTTATTGATACATAGATTTTAGCCCACTCACTTCCTCTTGTTGGTGTTTTTGATCTATTGAACCCAATAACATCGTTTGAATTTTTCCTTTCAACAGGAGTTCTTAGATTGTACAATTTACCAAGCAATCTATGGTAAATTCGTGGTATGTATTGAGCTCTGAAGTGGCTCCCCTTTTCTGTTTTCAAGATATTTCCAACACTATTCGCTCTTGCTGCTATGATTGGAATAACCCCTTTCTCAATTACGGTTTCATTGGAAAGATTACTATCAGATCCTGCATCAGCGATCACAAAAAACGGTTTTTCTGTTGCTGATTTCATACATTGGTTTATATTGGTCATCGGTTAAGGAATTTTCTTGCCTGAAAGCTATCGATTTTGCACCAAAAGGCTGCCTTAAATTTTGGCCTTATTACATGAAATCGATACCCAGTTCCAGTCCACAACACATTAAAATTATTGGCAACTGTTGTGAGAATGGAGGCAATTTATTACGATTCCACACTTAACCGAAGACGCATGCATTGGTTTATTGTATCCTGAAATATAGTGTTGTCATTTTTACTAGTACATCGATTCCATATATCCTCAATAAACCATGAATAAAAACAAGTGAACACAAATATTTTCAATTCGTGTTTATTCTTGTCCGCTTGTGGTTTTCTCATAGAAAAAACATTGACCAGTGCTGATTTCAAAGTCCAATTCTTCCCATAATTTGGAATCGATGTACTAGCATTTACTGCATCCCAATAAACAGGTAAACCCCACCAGCTATCAACAATACATGTATCAGTGTATCCTGTTCCTGATAATACACTAAATTTACCTGTTTTCTTGACATAATGGCCAGCATCTGGATCGGAAAGTTGTCCAGTCTCTTTATTTTTCAAACCACTGCAATTACACCCAAAAAATCTTCGATCCCAAATCCAGATTTTGTCACCAATAAGGTTAAGATTTCTACATTCTTGGATCAGTAATTCTGCATATTTGTCCAGATAAGGATAAATCATTTTTAGGTTTCGTCGATAACAAGAAAGAATAATCTTATCTCCGCTTTTGATTTTTAATTCATTCCTTAGAGCTTGGTTCTGGTTGTAATTTCTGATAAATGATTCAAGATTAGAATATCCAAGTTTGCATTTTGATACTTCTAACTTGAAAATATTATTAAAAGCCAATACTTCAAGTTGAGACGTATATCCCATTGAAACTTGTAGGTTAGTGAAATAAGAATCAAGCGAAGGGTTTAATTCAAAAAGGTTCCCCAGATATCCTCTAAATTTTTTAAGATTTTGAAAAGCAAGTATTTGATTTCAGGGAAGGACATTTTCCATGTAGTCCTCACTCTTAACAATAAAAGGTTTAACCTTGTAAGGGATATTAATTTTCCTTTTAAGGACATTTATCGTGTCTTCAAAGAAGTCAGGAAGCAATGTTTGAAATATAGAAATTATGCAACGTCTATTGTTTTTTGCTTATTCCTTGTTCTTTTTATTAGTATTCTGGAATATTATTTTAAAATAAGAACTTTTGGGAAGGAAATGATCGTGGATGAGTGCTGAAGATGTTGAGTCCTCAAAAAAGTTACATATGAAATCTATAAGAGGCTGTCTTAAAATTCAAACCATTTCCCCAGTTGGATAATATGACTTCTAATTTACAGCAAAATCGTGACACTCCCGTTCTCCCATAGGACTATACTAACTCAAAGTATAAAATAAAGCACATTAGACATTAAGTGCCTATCCGAAAAGTCGGTAATGCGATCGAAAAATTACAGCAGGTCTATAATAGCAGGGCTTCCTCTTCGGTTTTGCATATTGCTAATGGTAAGTTACAGTAGGTCACAACACTTTTCGGATAGGCTCTAAATGCTACCATTTTTCGGTTCAAATGCATGTAGTCCTATCCCATTTGTAGGATTAAGTTTAATTTTAAGACACGCTCTTAGACCAAGCTCATTTATTAACTTCAAAAGTTCTTTATCTGACCTGAAGATGTGGTGATAATATTTTTCAATGTCATAGTCGTTGATACGATAACTGGAAGACATACCACCAAGATCTTCATCCTTTTCAAAAATTACAACATCATTTTGTTTACATAGTTTGTACCCAGCAGAAAGTCCTGCAAAACCACTTCCAATTATTACTATTTTCATATACATCTCCATTTTTGAATTGAGCTTTTATTCACAGCAATTTATATTTTGCAGGAATATTAGTCTAAAAATACAAACCGTTTGCTTATAGTTTTACTGGAACAATCCAAAAGTTTCAAGTCATTTTTTGTTTTCAAGGAGACCCTTTACCATCATACTTGCTCTCAACAAACTTTCAAATGTTCCTGCATCACTCCAGAACCCTTCAAGCACCCTGTACTCCATTACTCCCTTATTGACATAATAGTTATTTACATCAGTGATCTCAAGTTCTCCTCTTCCTGAAGGTTTGAGTGTTTTAATTGCATCAAAAACATCATAATCATAAATATAAAGGCCTGTAACTGCCAAATTTGTCTTTGGTACAGCAGGTTTTTCTTCAATTCCTATTACTTTATCTCCTTTCAGTTCGGCTACTCCAAACCTGTGAACATCAGGTACCTCTTTTAAGAAGATCTTGGCACCGTTGTTGAAATTTTCAACATCTTCTTTAATGTTGTCCTGAAAAATGTTATCCCCAAGGATTACAGTCACATCATCCTCATCAGCAAAATTCTCGGCAAGGCTAAGAGCTTGGGCAATGCCTCCCGCTTCTTCCTGAATCTCATATGTAAATTTCACACCGAAATCCGCACCTGAACCAAGCAGTTCAAGAAAATGTCCGGCATGGCCCCTACCCGATACAATCATAATTTCTTTGATGCCTGCATCGATCAGAGTCTTGATAGGATAATAGATCATTGGTTTATCATAAACAGGTAACAGATGCTTGTTTGTAACCTTTGTGAGGGGATAAAGCCTGCTGCCTGTACCGCCTGCAAGTATTACGCCTTTCATATATTTCGCTCCTTCAAATAGGCTTTAAGTGCTTCTTTCCAGTGCCTCATAGGCTCTATTTTAGTATTTACAAGAACCGAGTACTTCGGACGTTTTGCTTTTCTAGGGAATTCTTCACTTGTGCATGGAACAGCATTCCTTATAAAAGAAGACGCAAATTCGTACCAGGAACAGATCCCATCATTTGTAATATGATAGATTCCAGGGTCAAGTTCAACAAGCTCCGAAATTTTATGTGCAAGGTCCACAGTATAGGTGGGTTTTCCAAACTGATCATTTACAACCTTGACCTCAGCTATCTCACCTGATAGCTTCAGCATTGTCTCTACAAAATTTCTTCCATGGGTACCAAAAAGCCAGGAAATCCTGATGATCCTGTAATCATCCATACTCTCAATAATTTTCTTCTCCCCGAGAAGTTTTGAATGGCCATATATATTAATCGGATTTGGAGCATCAGATTCCACATATTCTTTTTTGGAACCATCAAACACGTAGTCTGTGCTGAAGTGTACAAGTATCGCCCCTATTTTATTGCAGGCTTCGGCAATATATCCGGGCCCATACCCGTTGACCTGAAATGCCAGTTCCTGCTGATCCTCGCAACCCTCAACATCAGTATAGGCAGCTGCATTTATTACCAGTTTCGGGTTTATTCGTAGAATAGACTCCAGAACCTGATCTCTGTTTGTTATATCAAGTTCCCTGTGAGTCAATTTGATAGCATCGGGAAACGCTTTGCAGAGATCAAAGCCTAGCATCCCATTTGCGCCGAGGATCAGCGTTTTAATGGCTCCCACCACCATCGATTTTCAACATACCATCTGGCTGTCTGCTCAAGGGCAGTATCAAAATCATATTGAGGTTTCCAGCCCATTTTTTTCAGTTTGCTGCCATCAAGGGAATAACGGAAATCGTGACCTTTTCGGTCTTCAACATATTCGATTGAAGATTCGTCTTTACCGAGCATTTTAAGAAGGCGGTGAGTAATTTCAAGGTTGGTGAGCTCGTTTCCGCCGTCTATGTTGTAGACTTCTCCGCTACTGCCATTGTGGAGAACAAAGTCTACTGCGGAACAGTGATCTTCGACGTAGATCCAGTCCCTTATGTTCAGGCCGGTGCCGTAGACGGGAACCTTCTTTCCTTCCGCTAACCTGCTGATAAAAAAAGGAATTAATTTTTCAGGATACTGGTAAGGACCAAAATTGTTTGTACACCTGGTAATGCAAACAGGAAGTCCGTAAGTTGTGTAATAGGACATTGCAAGAAGGTCTGAACCTGCTTTGCTTGAAGAATAAGGGCTTGAAGGGTTGAGTTTGTCTGTTTCTGTAAATGAACCCTCTTTAATGCTTCCATATACTTCATCTGTAGAAATATGTACAAACTTTTTTATATTATTTGCAAGCGCACTCTGGAGAAGGGTGTTTGTACCTAGTACATTTGTCCTTACAAAAACCGAACCATCTTCAATTGAACGATCAACATGGCTTTCGGCAGCGAAATGAACAACATGATCCACCTTTTTCATTACTTCGTTCACAACGATGGGGTCGCAGATATCTCCTTTGACAAAAAAATAATTCGGATTATTTTTGATATCTTTGAGGCTGGAGGGATTCCCGGCATATGTCAATTTGTCAAGATTTATGATCTGATAATGCGGGTACTTTCCCAACATATAACGGATGAAATTGCTGCCTATAAATCCGCAGCCTCCTGTTACCAACAGTTTCATTCAGGTCGCCTCTGCAAATAATACATCACAACAATAAACCAACAATAAACAAACTGTTCTGAAAGATAAAAATTTGTGCATTAAAAGTTAATTTCGGCTTTTTCAAATCTGGGCAGCAGACCATCTTTTGGAGAAACCTTTATATCTTCATCCCTTACTTTCCAATCAATATTCAATGAAGGGTCGTTGTATGCGATTCCTGCCTCAGTTTCGGGATGATAGTATTCATCACACTTGTACACAAAAACTGCGGTTTCACTCAGTACTGAAAATCCATGGGCAAAACCCTTTGGGATAATGAACTGTCTTTTGTTCTCGCCGGAAAGTTCAACTCCAAACCACTTCCCGAAAGTAGGAGAGTCTTTCCTGAGGTCTACGGCAACGTCATATACCTTTCCCTGCAAAACTCTCACAAGTTTCGTCTGACTGAAAGGAGCCAGTTGATAGTGCAACCCGCGAATAACCCCATAAGAAGACTTGGATTCATTGTCCTGAACAAAATGGTACATCTTTCCAATAAGAGCGTCAAGTTTCATTTTATTGTAACTTTCAAAAAAGTAACCCCTATCATCCCCAAAAACATCAGGTTCGAGTATGAAGAGATCTTTTATCTCAGTATTAATCAGCTTCATACGTTTCCCTCAGCTTCTCCCATATTCATCATCGAACCTGACAATATCGTCTTCATCCACAAGCTCTCCCAACTGCACCTCAATAATTTCCAGAGGGACCTTCCCCGGATTTGACAGTCTGTGCCGTTGTCCGGCCCGGATAAACGTGCTTTCCCCGGGTCTCAGGAAAAACTGTTCTCCATTCACTTCCACGCAGGCCATACCTTTTACAACCACCCAGTGTTCACTCCTGTGATAGTGCAGTTGAAGGCTTAACCTGTGGTCGGAAAGCACGGTAATATTCTTGATCTTATGGCCGGGAGAGGCATCAAGCAGCGTATATGAACCCCAGGGCCGGTAGACTGTTTGCCCGATAAATGCTCTTTCATCGTTCCTACCCTTCAGGTCGGAGACTATTTCCTTTACTCTCTGACTGCTTGATTTGGGACATATTAAGAGGGCATCGCTTGTGTCAACAATAACCATGTCCTTAATATCAATCAGAGAAACTATTTTGCCACATTTCGAATACACCAGGTTCCCATCGGAGTTCAGAAGCATGGAGTCGCATTCATGGACTACGTTTCCTACTGAATCCTTTTCAAGCTCATCATAAATTGCCGCAAAGTTTCCAAGGTCACTCCATTTCTGGTCCAGCTTTACAACGGCAACCCTATCGGACTTTTCCATTATGCCATAATCAATAGAAACATTATCCACACACGCATAAATCTCATCAATACTGCCTCCCTTCTCAAAGCAGGCAAAAATCGAAGGCGCATGTTTTTTGACTTCTTCAAAGAAGAGCCTTGTTTCAAAAAGGAACATCCCGCTATTCCAGAGGCAGCCTTCTTCAATGTATTTTTGTGCAGTTTCGAAATCAGGCTTTTCTCTGAATTCCGAAACTCTGTAACCGGGTTCGCAGGATTCGGCGGCTTTAATATAGCCGTATCCCGTATGAGGGAAGGCGGGAACAACCCCGAAAGTGACCAGATAATCCGAAGTAAGTTTTTCGGCTGAAAAAATCGTTGCCATTGCAGCTCTATCAAGCACATGGTCGGAGGAAAATACCCCTACGATTGAATTTCCGAATTTTTGTTCAATCTCTTTCATTCCAAAGAAGATTGCGGGAAGAGTGTTTTTGCCTTCTGGCTCTATCAGGACATTTTCCGGAGGAATTGAGTAGCCTATCTCTTTGATCTGTCCAATCACGAAAAATTTCTGGGCTTCGTTCGTTACAACAAAAATCTCAGAAATATCTGAAACCTCAAGACATCGAAGCACTGTCTCCTGAAAAAGTGAAGTGTCACCAAATTTTAAAAATTGTTTGGGATACATTTCCCGACTTAGAGGCCAGAGTCTTGTCCCTGAACCGCCTGCTAGAATTATTGACTTAATGCCTTTCATCTCCATGGAAATTGATTTAAAAAATATTTAATCAAAGTATTTCAAGACAAAACCCTTTCAACATTGTCTTGGAGGAAGGAAATGTAAATATGCTGTGGAAGAAGGTTATTTTCAGGACATGATTATTTTTTGATGTATTTTCCAAATAGAAGAAACCATTCTTTGAATATAAATCATTGATTATAGAATGTATTGGTTTTGGAATCAGTTACTTTGAGATTCTATTATAGTTGGTATCAATTATCCGAGGTAATACGTTCTTTAGTATCAATCACTAATGATTATATTGCTTTTTGGATTGCCTACTTAATAAATAAATTGAGTTTAAGATTGGATTATTTTTGGAGTTTGATAATTTTTTTAGTAGTATATGATAAGGAGTTAATATATAATCTTTGGCTCTGAGAACGCCGAAAAATAAGTGTATCAAACTATCAAATTCGAACCTTCAAACCGAAAAAAGGAAGGGGAACAGGCTATGAATAAATGAAATATAAACACGATAAACTCAAATAAGATGGTAAAAAATTAATGACGAGCTTCCTTGGGTTTATTTTACATCATCTTCTGGAAGCTCGCCCTTGCCCCAGCTCATTACCTTTTTTACGATGAATATTGAGACGGCAAATACAAATAAGGCAAATCCTAAAAGAGAAAACGTGATAGACCGTTCATTGCCTTGAAAAGCAGAGGGATGGAGTATGAGAGGCATGTAATCGATATTTCCTTCCCCAAGATCATAGGAAACATCACAGAATCCATCGTCATCCAGATCGTCAACTGCACACAGTGCAATACTTTCAGGACCAGTCCAGTAGTTTCCACCGATGTAAGGACCCCCCACAATATTTATTCCCCTCTTCCGGGTCATATTCCAGGTATTCTCGGAGTTAGTTCCTTCGTACCCGACGTTTATATTATTTTGGAAGAAGTTATTGTAAATGAGGTTTCTACTGCTGTTTGAGAGCACAAAGCCGTACCCGATATTGTAATTAAGGAGATTGCCAGTAACACGGTTTTCGTCTGAGGCTTCAAGCAAAATGCCATCCAGACTATTCACCTTCACCTTATTGTTGATAACCCAATTGTCTTTCGAAGCTTTCAGGAAAATTCCCACTTCATTCCCTGAAACATTATTTAGATTCAGCATGTTTGTGGTCGAAGAATCGAGGTAAATTCCCAGGTGGTTGTCGGAAAGTTTATTATTGCTGATCAGGATTCCGTGAGTGTTTTCCAGATAAATCCCTGCTTTTAAAGGGTCACTGGCACCATTTATATAAAAACCGCTGATAGTTACATTGTTTGCATTTACATGAAAAACATGGTCATTGGAGTTTTTTGCCGTTATATTAATCATATCGGGAATTCCAGAAATAGAACGGACAGAAATTTCTTTGTCAAGATATATATTTTCTATGTAAAGCCCTTCGTAGACATAAACCGTATCTCCGGGACTGGCAGCATTTACAGCCTCCTGAATTGAAGAAAAATCCTTATTCTCATCACTCCCCACAGTGATCCTCCTGGCAGCTGCAGTGCCTGAGCTGAGCAACAAAAGTACAAAACCTATTGCGAAACAGATTTTTACATTTCTTATGGTTTTCAGCAGTATCACCTCAAAGAGACCGTCTCCTGTTACCCCACGTTCAGGAGAGCCCCTGCATTCGGAAGACCAGACATGGAGTCCCGGGTCTGGAACACCATATCATTAAAAAATAATAATTGAATAGTAATATAAATAGATTGAGGGATATACTTATTGAAGCATAGTTTCTGAGGAATCATGCTGATAAAACCTTCCATTTAATTCTCTTCCTGGAAGGACATAAGCCCTCTGGATCTGGAAAAGAAGGAAAGAAGCCAAAAGATCTCACTTTTCAGACCTACATTACTTTTCAGACCTGCCTTACTTCTCGACCTGCCTTACTTCTCAAACAGACCTCGCTTCTCAGATCTACCCTACTTCTCAAACAGACCTCACTTCTCAGACTCCTTTCTAACACATGAACCCGTAAATTATGTTCATACCCAGGCCTTTAATTTGAGACTTTCAACTGGAAGCCCTTCATACTGTCTTTTACTGACATCCGAATCTTCAGCCAGGATTTTAAACGAAAAACCTGCCTTTTTTAAAAGTCCCAGATACTCCTCTTTTAACAAAGCCCCGGCGACACAGCCCGCAAGCAGGTCGCAATCATTTTTAAGGTCTTCGGGCAAATCCTCCAAGAGAACCATGTCCGAAACATACATTCGGCCCCCGGGCTTCAGAACCCTGAAAGCTTCTCTGAAAACCTTTTCTTTATCCGGCGCGAGGTTAATCACGCAGTTGCTGATAATAACATCCACGGAACGATCATCAAGCGGAAGAGCTTCAATATCCCCCTGGCGGAACTCAACATTTGAGTAGCCATACTTTCGGGCATTATCCTGAGCTTTTTTAACCATTTCTTGAGTCATATCGACTCCAATAACCTTTCCCAGGCTTCCGACTCTCTGTGCAGCAAGAAAAGAATCAAAACCCGCACCTGAGCCCAGATCCAAGACGATATCCCCGGGCTTCAGTTCTGCAAAAGCAGTAGGATTGCCACAACCAAGCCCCAGATTTGCATCAGGCACAGCCTGAACATCCGCTTCCGAATAGCCAAGAGATCTGGAAAGGTCTGCTGCACTCAAGTCCCCGCAGCACCCCCCACCAGAACAGCAGGAACCTCCTAAAGTTGCAATTTCCTGATACTTCTTTTTGATAACTTCTTTTTTTTCAGCGGCATCCATTCTTTTACCCCAGTCCTTATTTTTCAGATTCTCCTTTTTTATCTTGAAGTTTATTTTCAATTTCCTCACAACAAACCCCGGAAGTTTGTCGCCCGTCACAACAGGGTTTTATATCCCGGATTCCGAGAGATACTAGCAAATCCCTGATCTCCTCGTTTTTGATGCTGTAGATGATGTTTCTGCCCTGCCGTTCATACTTCAAAATTCCGGCTTCAACAAGAACCTTCAAGTGCTTTGAAACCGTTGTCTGGTCTTTTTTTGTAAGGGAAGAAAAATCACAGGCACAGTAACTATGCTCCAGCAGGTAAGAAAGGATAGTAAGCCGGGTCTCATCTCCGAGAGCTTTAAAGAACTTTACTTTACTACCAAGCATGATTAGATGCGCATATGTACATTTACCCATATAGTATTTGTGATAAAGCTTACCTGGAAAGAAATAGTAGATCTGAAACTAAAAGAAGATCTGAAACTAAAAGAAGATCTGAAACTAAAAGAAGATCTGAAACTAAAAGTGTTTGGGGAAAGAGTAGTCAGAAGAAAAAAATAAAAGTAAAAACCTGCTTTGCTTACTTGCAGGTGTCAAGCAGGCCTTTCTTTTTACCCCCTCTCTGTTCAGATGGGTGTATAGGCTCAACTTTAGCTTCTTCTGTTTCTTGCTCTTCTTCCCCTAAAAGCGCCTTTCTTTCTTCCTCATCGTATTTTTCGCAGCTCACCAGAGGCTTTTTCCTGCCTCCCCGTGCCTTCTCCATAGGATCGATAGGCTCAACAGTAGCTTTCTCTGTCAAAATTAACCCTCCTTGAGCAATTCATATCAGTTTACTGTAATTCATTCTTGTTCAGAGAATTTGTCTCAACTCTGAAAAGAAAAAACAAAATTAAAGATGAAGGCCTGCTTACTTGCAGGTGTCAAGAAGACCTTTCTTCTTGCCTCCCCTCTTTTCGGAGGGGTGTATCGGTTCAACTTTAGCTTCTTCTGTTTCTTGCGGTTCTTCCTTTTTCTCTTGTTCTGGCATAGATTTAACTCCCCTAATCAGTTTACGCCTTTGAAAATAATACTTTTATCTTAAGTTTCAATCCAATGTCCCAGGACCCTGCTAACCTTTGAAGGATTCCCAGTTTTCAGGCCTCATCGGATTGCATTTTCAACAACCCTCAATCTATGGGATTTTGAGACAGATTATCAGATCCCATCGCGGTGAGCAAACAGTCTCCTGATTAATAATTGATTACTTGTCTTTGAACCGGGTGGCTCTATTTCAGACCCCTTACCTCTTCTTCTCTTCATTCCTCCTTTTTTACTATTCCCGGATAAAACGGATTTGGGAAATTTGCCCCCAATTTTATTACACCTCACAGATTTATTAAATTTTTGTAAAAAAGACAAAAGAACCTGAAAAAAATGTTGATTATTTCCAAACAAGTTGTCAAAAAACAGGTGTTTATAAATTTACTAAAAAGATGGGGCAAAACAGGTGGTATAATTAAAATTATTTGGGAGAATATATATCCCATTAATCATTATAAGGAGAACGTCCATGCGGAAAGGTAAAAGAACAGGACCCCGCACAAAACTCAGTTACACTTAAATTGATCCTATCATTTGTTCAGAAGATATGCTTTTACTCAGGAAAATGTGATCTCATGGCATATAGAATACTGGAAAAGGAAGAAATTGCCCCATCGGTGCATAGAATGATAATAGAGGCCCGGGATGTGGCAAAGGCTGCAAAAGCCGGACAGTTCATAATCCTCAGGATTGATGAAAGGGGGGAAAGAGTTCCTCTTACAATTGCGGATTTTGAAAAAGAGAAGGGTACGGTTACTGTAATATATCAAGAAATGGGCAAAACCACAAAACAGCTTGCAAAGCTTTCTGCAGGCGATTACCTTGAAGATTTTGTAGGGCCCCTCGGAACCCCTGCCGACATCAGAAAGCTCGGCACGGTAATTCTTGTAGGAGGAGGAGTGGGAGTTGCCCCGATCTACCCCCAGGCAAAGGCTTACACAAGTGCAGGCAACAGGGTAATTTCAATAATCGGTGCTCGAAACAAAGACCTTCTGATCCTTGAAGATGAGATGGAAAAAGCCAGTTCCGAACTGTACATAGCAACCGATGACGGGTCAAAAGGACACCATGGGTTCGTAACCGATATCATGAAAAAGATCCTGGACAGCGGCGAAAAGGTTGCAAGGGTCGTAATTATCGGACCTCCTATCATGATGAAAGTAGGGGCAGGGGTCGCTTCCCCCTATGATGTGGAAATTCTTGTCAGCCTGAACTCCATAATGGTAGACGGAACCGGGATGTGCGGAGGCTGCAGAGTTACGGTCGGCGGAGAAACGAAATTTACATGCGTTGACGGCCCTGAATTTGATGCTCGGAAGGTTGATTTTGTCCAGCTTATGAACAGGCTTGCAATGTACCGCGGCGAAGAGACAGAAGCCGTGGAAAAGTACGAAGCGGAATGCAGGTGCGGACTGCACTGAGCAGGAGGGGATGAAAAATGCAAGAAGTACAAGGAGAAAAACCGGGAAAAGCAAAGAAAGAAAGAACCCCGATGCCGGAACAGCCTGCAGAAGAGCGCAGGAAAAACTTTAATGAAGTAACCCTCGGATACACAAAAGAAGATGCCCTTGCCGAAGCTTCTCGCTGCCTTGCCTGCAAAGACCCGAAGTGTGTTGAGGGATGCCCTGTGAATGTGGACATTCCGGGCTTTATTCAACTTATCTGCGAGGAAAACTTCGAAGGGGCGATCGAGAGAATCAAAGCTACAAACGCCCTCCCTGCAATCTGCGGCCGTGTCTGCCCCCAGGAAACCCAGTGTGAGGCCCGCTGTGTACTCGGGAAGAAAAGCCAGCCTGTTGCAATCGGAAGGCTTGAGCGTTTCTGCGCAGACTATGAACGCGAAAAGGGTGTGAAGGCTCCTGAAGTCATGCCCCCGACAGGCAAGAAGGTAGCAGTTGTGGGTTCAGGCCCTGCAGGGCTTACTGCCGCAGCAGACCTTGCAAAGCTCGGGCATAAGGTCACAATCTTTGAATCCTTGCACAAAGCCGGAGGAGTCCTGAGTTACGGCATCCCCGAGTTCAGGCTGCCAAAAGAAATTGTGCGGCAGGAAGTAGAGTACATCGAAAAGCTTGGGGTAGAGGTCAAGCCCAATTATATCATCGGCAGGATCAAGACCCTGGACGAACTCTGTGACGATTTCGACGCCGTTTTCCTGGTTACGGGCGCAGGGCTCCCGAACTTCATGGGAATCGAAGGAGAAAACTTAAACGGCGTATATTCCGCAAACGAATTCCTGACCCGCGTAAACCTCATGAAAGCCTATGACCCCGAATATGATACAATGGTCAGGCACGGGAAACATGTGGTTGTCGTTGGAGGCGGAAACGTAGCGATGGATGCAGCCCGTTCTGCCCTCCGCCTTGGCGCCGACGAGGTAAGCATAGTCTACCGCCGCGGAGAAGACGAAATGCCTGCCCGCCGGGAAGAAATCGAACACGCCAAAGAAGAAGGCATAATTTTCAGGCTCCTTACAAACCCTGTCCGCATCCTCGGGGACGAAAAGTTCAACGTTACAGGTGTCGAATGCATAAAAATGGAACTAGGAGAACCCGACAAGTCCGGAAGGAGAAGCCCTGTTCCCGTAGAAGGCACGGAGTTCCTTGTCCAGGCTGACGTTGTGATCATCGCTATAGGCACCTCCCCGAACCCGATCATATTCAAAGGCTCAGAAGGACTTGAACAGAACAGGCGGGGCACTGTTGTTGCTGACGAGGAAACCGGCGCAACCTCCAAATGCGGAGTCTTTGCCGGCGGAGACGCGGTCACAGGCGCAGCAACCGTAATCAGTGCAATGGGCGCAGGTAAAAAAGCTGCAAAAGCAATTGATGCGTTTTTGAAAGAAAAGTGAGAAAATAGCAAGATAAATATAAAGTTGTAATGAGACAAAAGAAAAACTGGTGGATCGATTCCAGATTAGAGCCATAAACCTGAACTTCAAAATCTATCTCATGGCAAACAAATCCCTCTCCAAATAGTGGATTTATTTGGGAATCGAAGCACTAGAATTTCTTCTCTTGCTAATTTTTATTTCTTGTATCTCAACCTTCTTTTGCTGGGTTTCTATTATTTGCTCATTCGTAATGGTTAGAAACCTTATTGAATTCCTCATCCGCCTGAGCATAATGGCTTGTTTCCATATATCTGCAGCCGGCTTCAAGGTGTGGCAAGTCTTCTTTGAGTTGTGCCAAAAATCCGCATATTTGGATAACTCCCACAGAAACTTCTGAATACTCCGAATCTTTTAGCTTCTCCAGAATCTGTTGGGATTCGGAAAATTTCTCGGAAGCTTTTCCGAATTCATCGGCGGCTTCACCCCAGCTTTCGGCCTTAAAATATTCAAGTCCCTTCGAAAAAAAGTTGAACCCTTCCATATAAGGATACATCCCACTCATTAAAGCCCTGAGTTCCGCATACATAATTTCGCTGGTTTCCAGATCATCTCTTAACAGAACAATGGAACTCTTCTCCTCTACCGGTACTGAATCAAGATCGAGCATAAACACTTTTTCTTTTGCTGAACTTAATAAAACAGCAGAATCATTTAAAGCTTCGTTCATTTTGTCTATTTCTTCTTTACTCGAGTCAAATTCTTCTGAATACATGTATGCAAAAGATTTATCGAAATGTTCCATAGCTATGATAAAACTCTGTAGAGAATGAACCCTATCCAGACCAGCTTCAGCTAAAATTTTATATCTCTTAATATCCTGTCTTTCTTCTTCGTAATCCGAAGAGGCACTATTAAGAATCTTTAAGGCTTCCTCGAAATCTGTTTCGGAAGCGTCCAGACTCATTTTCGCAGTGATATAGGTACCTGAGCCCATATCTTCTTTTACGGATATACTTCTGTTTTCAGCTCTATTAATAAGTAAAGAAGAAGTATTGATTTCCTCTGCAGCAGAAACTTTATTATCTACCTCTGCAGCAGAAACTTCGTTCTCTACACATCCTGAAAAAATTATTGTTAAAAAGAGCCCCATAAGAACAAGACCACTTCCTCCCAGAAGTTCTTTCTTTCTTGTGTCCATATTTCAACCCCCCAAAGTACTAAAGGAAAATTAAACTTGCAGAGATTCGTGTTTCCCGCAATGAAACGACAATTTATAGAAATTCAGACATTTATATAAGGAAACATTCTCCAGAAAACAATAACTAGTTTGGAGTTTTAGAAGATAAATGTTTCTACAAATATAGAAAGTATGAATAAAAATAGTCAGATAGAGTGATATAAAAGAGGGACAAATAAAATAAAAAAAAGATGCCAATAGAAATTAAAAGTTTTCAAGAACCACTTTTAAAAGTACAACTAAAGCAACGATCACAAACAAGGTCCACACAAGTGGTAGAAGAATCCGAAGCAGGAAATACAGTATTATCGCGATCAAAATTAACTGTACTAAAGAAAGTTTTCTTCTTCCTACGCGCAGAGAGCGCCGATTAAATCCGTGAGTCATGCTGTAAACCTTCCAGATTTTTCATTTGTATTTCTCTTTTGTATATATTAACTTCTACTCTCTTATTATATTTTTTGCCCGTAGATAAGAATAAATCCCAAAAAATTTCAGATGGTTAGCCAGAAATGAAATTGAAACCACTGAGTAGAGAGCAAAAGAGGTCAGATAGGAGACAGAATAAAAATTGGAACCCATATCCTTTTCAAAAATTTGCAGCCTAAATTTATAGAAGTTCAGCAGGAAAAATTCAATAGCAGGTCTGCTGGGAATCGAACCCAGGTTCGGAGCTCCGGAGGCTCCAGTGATATCCTCTACACCACAGACCTTCATCGTGAAAAAGTTACGCCCGGTTAACTGACTTACAGGAATGTGATCAGTTAACTGGCTGTTTATAGTGCCAAATAGCTTATAAATTTAATCCTCAATCAAATTATAAATATTCTTAAAGAAAGTTGATCAAAATAAACTTGCTGCAGGCTAACTCAAAGATTTCAGGTTCCATATTGAGTTCAGGATGAACCTATCCCAAAACTCAAAATTGTTTCTAAATTTCAAATTCCAAATTATAAATCGAGTTTCCGATCATGAAAATGGTTTTGAGACTTTTATCGATGTGAGAATTAAATTGGTTTTGGGATGAGCTCGATGTTTTAGTATTTAGTTCAGGACCTTATTCTTCCCACTTTTGACCGTATTTTTCTTCAAACACAAGTTCCGGAAGGGCTTTCCGTGTAGAAGTTCTTTTTCCGGGAGCGGGTTCTCCTATGGCAAGCACTGCCATAAGTTCGAGCTTTGATGAGCAGCCCAGGATTGAATTAACCTTTTCATGCTGGTTCAGGATTTCCCCTAGCCAGACTGCCCCCAAGCTGAGTCCACAGCAGGCAAGGAGCATGTTCTGGATGGAAGCTCCTATCGCCTGGATATCTTTTGTCCTGTTGTACGAATGTTCTGTATCCAGGAAAGCTGCGATAAGCAGGGCGGCTCCTGCCACGATGCCGGAATAATGTGTGCATTCCGAGAGCTTCTGGATGGTTTCAGGGTTCCTGACAACTGCAAAGCGCCAGGGCTGGTTGTTCAAACCGGAAGGAGCCCAGCGGCCTGCATTGAGGATCGTGTTGATTTCTTCTTTGCTGATGGGTCTGTCCGTAAACTCCCGGACACTCCTTCTGTTGAGAATAGTGTCAATGACTTTGTTTTCTCCTGTTACTGGCATATTTTCTCTCCGGGTTGAATTTTCAATTTCAGATTTATGAACTTTCTGTTAAAAGATTGAAATCAGGTTATAAAACATAATTGAAAAACGTTTTCATGGGAAAGGAAAACCGCCTCTCATCCCTGAGTCGTTTCCTTAGATTCAATATTGGTCCCTTTCAACTACAGTGTCGAGTTTTAGGGTCACTTTTACCTGGTTGGCAGGCGGCCAGGACCCTGCCGGCACGGAGAAGAAAATTTGAAAGCTTCTGGCTCCGGTCTCGGAATAGATCAACCCGTTAATGAAGGACCAGCAGTCAGAAAAAGTCCAGAAAAAACTGGAAAAACAGAAAAAATCGAAAAAAAGAAATTGCCAAACCACCCGATAGGTGGCCTGAAACCGAAAAAAAGAAACTTAAAGCTCAGTCGTCATCAATCTTCTTGTTGAGCCAGGGGATGTTTGCCCGGATTTCCTTGCCGACAACCTCAAGAGGGTGTTCCTTTTCCTGGCGTTCCATGGCCTTGAGTACTGGGTGGTTGACCATGCCTTCAAGGACGAATTCCTTTGCAAATTCCCCGTTCTGGATCCTTGCGAGGGCCTCGTACATAGCTTCGCGGGATTCTTCATTGATGATCCTCGGACCAACAGTCATGCCACCGTATTCGGCAGTGTTGGAAACGGAGTGCCACATTCTCTCAAGCCCGCCTTCGTAGATAAGGTCGACAATGAGCTTGACTTCATGGCAGGTTTCGAAGTAGGCCATTTCAGGCTGGTAGCCTGCTTCCACAAGCACTTCAAAAGCGGTCTTGATAAGTGCGGAAAGTCCTCCGCAGAGGTCAACCTGTTCTCCGAAAAGGTCGGTTTCGGTTTCTTCACGGAAGGTAGTTTCGTAAACTCCGGCCCTGGTTGCGCCGATACCCTTTGCGTAGGCCAGAGCAAGGTCTCTTGCTTTTCCGGTTGCGTCCTGGTAGACTGCGATCAGGCCCGGCACTCCGATGCCTTCTGTGTATGTTCTCCTGACAATGTGTCCGGGGCCTTTGGGAGCGACCATGAAGACGTCAACGTCTTTCGGAGGCACGATCTGGTTGTAGTGGATATTGAAGCCGTGGGCAAAAACAAGGGCATTGCCGGCTTCCAGGCTGGGTTCAATCTGAGAATAGTAAACAGATGCCTGCTTTTCATCAGGTAGGAGGATCATGATAACGTCTGCAGCTTTTGCAGCTTCTTCAACAGTCATAACTTTCAGGCCGTCAGACTCGGCTTTTGCCCAGCTGGAGCTGCCTTTCCTGAGCCCGACCACAACATTGAGCCCGGACTCGTGCAGGTTTCTGGCGTGTGCATGACCCTGGCTTCCGTAGCCCATTATAGCAATTGTTTTATCTTTAAGTGCATCAAAAGTTGTTTCGTTATCATAAATTATCGTTGCCATTCCTTAATTCTCCTGATTGATTTTACTGAATTGTCCTTACTGATTTTACTGATTAATTTTACTAATTGATTTTACTGATCCGTTTTATTGATATATTCCTGATATATTCCTTAATTTTTTAATGAAAATTCCCTGCATTATTCAGGGAAGTACCTGAATTTAAACACAGAGGTTTCCCCGAGAATTAAACTGATTTCCGAAAAGTTAATGTTTCTGGATCCGGACAGCCTTCTGAAATATAAGGGGAGGCCGGAAACCCGGAAAGTTTATTAGAAGACCTTTAGGATTCGAAAAGGCTTCCGGCTGCCCCAATCTGTGAAAAAGAATTGAGCTGCTACCTCTCATTACCTGCCCTTAATATTTAAACCTTCTTTGGTCCTCGCACCATTGCAATCTTGCCTGTCCTGACCATTTCCTTGATCCCGAACTGGCGGAGAAGTTTTTCGATTGCCTGGATTTTACTTTCGTCCCCCGTTACCTCAACGGTCATGGACTTCGGGGCAACATCCACTATCCTGGCCCTGAAGATATTTGCAATCTGGATAATCTCTGCCCTTGTGTTCACATCCGCCGAGACCTTGATAAGGGCAAGCTCCCGCTCAACTGCGTCATCGCCCCCGATATCCGAGACCTTGATGACATCTATAAGCTTGTTGAGCTGTTTTGTTACCTGTTCGAGCACATGGTCATCCCCATGCACAACAATGGTTATTCTCGAAATATCAGGGTCTTCGGTAACTCCCACAGCCAGGCTGTCTATATTGTATCCGCGCCTTGAGAAAAGGGAGGCAACTCTGGAGAGCACACCTGACTTATTTTCCACAAGGACTGCAAGTGTGTGCTTCATCAGTGCTCCTCCAGGTCGATGATCTCATTAATTGCAGCTCCTGCCGGCACCATCGGATAGACATTCGCTTCACATTCAACAATCACTTCAACAACAGCAGGCCTTCCGGACCCTACAGCCTCTTCGATTGCAGGCCTGACTTCAGACGGCTTTTCCGCACGCAGTCCGAGCGCACCGTAGGCTTCGGCAAGCTTTACGAAGTCAACACTGCCCTTGATAAAGGTGTGGGAATACCTCCGGTCATAGAAGAGTTCCTGCCACTGCCTGACCATGCCCAGGTAACCGTTGTTCAGGATCACGGAAACAACCGGGATATCGTTTTGGACCAGAGTTGCAAGCTCCTGAGAGTTCATCTGGAAAGAGCCGTCGCCTGCGATATTGATAACGGTCTTATCCGGCTTTCCGACCTTGGCTCCCATGGCTGCAGGAAGCCCATATCCCATTGTACCGAGCCCGCCTGAAGTAAGGAAGGTCCTGGGTTTGCGGTATTTGAAGTACTGAGCTGCCCACATCTGGTGTTGCCCGACTTCCGTAACTATGATCGCATCTTTGCAGACTTCGGAAATCTGCTCGACAACAAACTGGGGCATTATAGTATCCGAAGACACATACCTGTAGGCAAGAGGGTATTCTTTCTTCCACTGGTTTATCTTTTCAATCCATTCCGCGGAATTGCAGCGCTGGATATATTTGATAAGAGACTTGAGTATCTGCTTTGCGTCCCCGACAATAGGCACATGGACCTTCACATTCTTGGAAATCTCGGCAGGGTCAACATCAATATGGATAACCCTGGCGTTGGGGGCAAAAGACTCGAGCTTGCCGGTAACCCGGTCGTCAAACCTTGCGCCCACAGCAATAATAAGATCGGACTCCTGGACTGCATAGTTTGCGTATTTGCACCCGTGCATTCCGAGCATTCCGACATAGAGGGGATGCTCGGTCGGGATAGCGCTTATCCCCATAAGGGTAGTGGTAACCGGAGCCATGAGAGTCTCGGCCAGCTCAACAAGTTCCGCACTCGCGTTCGAACTTATTACTCCTCCTCCTGCATAGATTATGGGCCTGCAGGAGTTTGCGATCTCTTCAGCGGCTCGTTTTATCTGCTGGGTATTACCCTTGTAAGTGGGCTTATAGCCTCTGAGTTCTACCTTGTCAGGATATTGTAAATCAATCTCTATATTCTGTACATCCTTTGGAAGGTCAATTAATACCGGGCCAGGCCTTCCGGTGGAAGCGATATGGAAGGCTTCTTTTACAATCCTCGGGATTTCTTCTGCATCCTGTACAAGATAATTGTGCTTGGTAATTGGCAGAGTGATGCCGGTAATATCTGCTTCCTGGAAAGCATCGTTTCCGATAAGGGGCCTTGGTACCTGGCCGGTTAAGGCTACAATTGGCACTGAGTCCATATATGCGGTGGCAATACCTGTTACCAGGTTAGTTGCTCCGGGACCTGAAGTAGAAACGCAGACCCCGGTCTTTCCAGTAGCACGGGCGTACCCGTCCGCAGCATGAGCTGCTGCCTGTTCGTGACGTACAAGTATGTGGCGCAGATCTGAATCATAGAGTTCGTTGTAGAAAGGAATGATCTGCCCTCCCGGATACCCGAAGAGCGTGTCAACCCCTTCTTTTTCAAGGCACTTTATTAGAGCCTTTGCGCCGTTGACTTTTTCTGTTGACCCGGTTGTCATTATTTATCTCCTTACTTATCTCTTAGTTTAACTGGATATACCCAGGTGGGTATCTTTCCAGTTAAGGGTGTGTTTACAAGAAATACTTTTTTATCTCTCACACTCACATTTTTTATTACTGGTTTAGTAAATACATCATAATCAATCATGTTATATATGGATGAGGGTCTCTCCGGGATTTAAGAGTGCCAGAGATCCCCTGTTTCAAAAATTTCTTCAAACAGGAAAAAGAGGAGAGGACAGAAAAGTCCTCCTGAGAAACCTTTGAAGTTCCGCATCCTTTTGTGACTTACTCTTCCCGGATAAGGCGGTTCATCCCGTTCATTACGGCTTCTACAGAGGCCATAATAATGTCCGTTCTTGCCCCGCTTGCAGTAATTACCTTTCCGTTCTTGGAAAGTTTTACTCTTACCTCTACAAGAGCGTCAGTTCCACCGGTAATAGAGTCTACATGGTACTCTTCAAGGACGACGTCTTCAGCACAGGAACTTACAGCTCTCCGGATAGCATTGATCACAGCATCCACGGGTCCGTTTCCGATTCCAGCCTGTACGATTTCTTTATCTTTTACATTGAGCTTTATGGAAGCGGTTGGAGTAACCCGGTTTCCAGATACAATGGTGAACTCTTCCAATTTTACAATAGGTTCTTTGTAAATATCAAGCACGGTTTCTGCGATGGTCTGCAGGTCTGCATCAGTGATATGCTTGCCCTGGTCGCCCATCTGCTTGACTCTGTTGAAGATTTCTTCAGTCTGGGCCTCATCAGCCTCAAGCCCCATTTCCTTTAAGGCGAGAGTGATGGAACTCCTTCCTGCATGTTTTCCAAGTACGATCTGGCGCTGTCGTCCGATATATTCGGGACTCATCGGTTCATAGGTTGACTTGTCAGCCAGAAGTCCGTGCACGTGGATTCCTGCTTCGTGAGTGAACGCATTTCCTCCTACAAGGGCTTTGTTGGGGGATACGGGAATTCCGGTAAGCCGGCTTACAAGCCTTGAAGTCCGGTATATCTGCTCGTGCTTGATACCGGTATCATATTTATAGAGCCACTCCAAGCTCATTACGACTTCCTCAAGCGAGGCGTTTCCGGCCCTTTCCCCTAAACCATTAATTGTCACATGAGACTGCTTTGCTCCTGCCGCAAGTGCAGCAACCGTGTTTGCAGTTGCTAAACCGAAGTCATTATGGCAGTGAATGCTTATCGGGGCTTTCAGGGAAGAAGACAGGTCCCGGAAAATCTCGGTGGTCTTTTCAGGCACCAGGAGCCCTACAGTATCGCAGAAACATAACCTGTCAGCTCCGGCATCTATTCCGTCGGAATAAATGGCTTTTAAGAATTCCGGGTCTGCACGCGAGGCATCTTCTCCGCTCAGCTCTACGATCAGGCCGTGGTCTTTGGCATACTCGGTAACCTCGGCTGCGATCTGCCTTACTGTATCCCGGTCCTTTTTGATTTTTGTTTTGATATGCAAGTCCGAAACTGGAGCTACAAGGTGGATCGAATCGACGTCGCACTCAAGAGCATGGTCAACGTCCATTTTTACAATCCTGCAGTAGCTGCAGATTTCGGCATCAAGCCCAGCATTCGCTACGGCCTTGATTGATTCCCTTTCCCCGGCAGAAGTAATTGCAGAGCCGGCCTCGATTACATTAATTCTCATCTCATCAAGGGCCCGGGCAATTAAGAGTTTCTTCTCTCTGGTCAGGGCTACGCCAGGTGTTTGTTCACCGTCTCTCAAAGTAGTATCCAGAAAGTGGATGTTTTCGAATAATATAATCCCTCAGTCTTGGTTTTTATTTCAATAGATCATTTTGCAGAACAGGGGAAAAATAAAATTGTTAATATTATATAATTGTACCCTATTTTGCAGCACTCATTTCACTATAATCGTACATATATTTTATCTCAGAAACCCCATTCTATCCGGGAATATTCCCGAATTTACTCCCGGGTTCTCCGAAACTTTTCTTCAATAGGTAGACCATAGTATTTTTAGTTTCCAGTTAACAATCCGGTCTGACTTATTAGTGCTTTTACTTTCACCCGGCTAACTCAGCCTTTATTTTGGCTGGCGTTAAGGAGAGTAGAGACTATGAGTATACACGAATATTATACCGATATTTGGCTTCCAAAATTAGAGGAGAAAATTCGGACTGCAGACTACCCCAAGAGAAACAGAGACCTCATTCTGAAGTTTGAAACTTACCTTTTTTCAGAGGGCCTGAAGTCCCTCAGAGTCCTGAAATATCTATTCGTCCTGGATAAGATCGCGAGTGGATCCTCAGTAAGTTTTTCAAAAATGAACGAGCACCATGTCCAGAAAATAATTGCTGATTTTGAAAGATCTGAGCTCGCAGCATCGACAAAACGAGATTACAAGGTAATCATCAGACGCTTCTTTAAATGGTTGAAGGGGGATAAGAGCCCGGCGGCATGGATAAAAGTTTCAAAGAAGGTCAGTGATCAGAAGCTGCCGGAATACATGATCACCGAGGATGAAGTGAAGCGGATGATAGAGGCCGCAAGCAACGCCCGAGACAAAGCTATCATCGCTTTACTGTACGACTCCGGGTGCAGGATAGGGGAACTCGGGGGCGTTAAGATCAAGAACATCACATTCGACCAGTATGGTGCCGTCGTTGTGGTGTCAGGGAAGACCGGGGCCAGGCGTGTAAGGGTGACTTTTGCAGCATCGTATCTGGCAGCCTGGCTGGATGTACATCCTTATAAAGAGAAGTCTGAAGCTTTCGTATTCATCAATCTGGAGGGAGTAAAGAAAGGAGAGCAGATGCAATATCAAGCTTTTCAGTACACGCTCAAGAAAATAGCAAAAGCAGCAGGTATAGAAAAGCGAATCCATCTTCACCTTTTCCGGCATTCGAGGAGTACTGAGCTCGCGCAATATCTAACAGAAGCTCAGATGGAAGAGCACCTTGGCTGGGCTCAGGGCTCAGAGATGCCCAGGACATATGTTCATCTTTCAGGAAAGCAGATTGATGATGCTATCCTCGGGATCTACGGGAAAAAGAAAAAAGAAGACACCATGCCAAAACTTACCAGCCGGATATGCACACGCTGCAAAAAAGAGAATGGGCCTACTTCATCATTTTGCGCTCAGTGCGGCCTGCCTCTCGATCCGCAGGCAGTGCAGGAAGTCCAGGTGCGTGAAGATGCAATGGCGCAAATCCTTGAACAGCTGATGAAGAATAAAGAGCTCCGGGACCTATGGAACGTGGCCGCTGAGGGAAAATCCTCGGAGTCGTAAGCGAACTGCTACACAGCTAAAGGATCGGAGGTTTTTACGCTTAATCACATGAGTCAGTTTTCGGGCAATTCCTCATCCACAACGGAGGATCTCCCGATATCTGACAGATCCACTTTCCGGAAGTCTTATCTTTTACAAGTTTTTCGCATTTCTGGCTCGTACAACGGCGAACAGAAGGCCTGAAACCCTCAGGAGGTGGAGTATTTGGTAAAGGACACTGCGAAATTTTCACAAGACTCTTTCCCGCCAGCTCGCAAAATCCCCGGGGTCCTTTCCTAGAAAGGTGAGGGCATTCCTTTTTTTCGCAGCGGGTGATTGTTTGAGGGCGTTTTGCCATTATAATCACGATATTAAACCTTGATGAGCCATAGTTCGTCTGGGTAATATCCTAAACCTTGACCGAACCTATCGTATATCTGAACAGTCACGCTATTGTTTCCAGCTCTGCAAATGCTCGTAATGTTTGCAAGGCCGTAGAACTGCTCATTTCCGAATGGATTAAATCCTATTTGTTGAAAATTCAGCGTACCATGTGGGGTGATCGCTCTGATCGCGTCATCCACGTACAGATTTGCGGCTACAGTTTTGCTCGATGAAAGATATATAAGTCCATATCCGTTCCATGAGAAGATAAAAGTTCCGAGGTCTACAACTTCACCCATATATGCCGCGGATCTGTGCCAATAGTCACAAACTTTGATCGGTAAATGCGTCTGTGATGCCACTACGTACCCACCGGCTTTCTGCGGAAAAAGCAGCACCCTATCACCTGGAACCGGCCCAGAAAGTTTCTCGAGGACCTCATAGCCCCGATAAGACGGAACAAGGATAACACGGTCACCCACCGCAAAAGAAGTTTTCAACGGCCAAGAAAGAAATCCCGTTTTCGTCTGGATGAACGCCCTTCTGTCTCCCGACTCTGCCATCAGTCATCTACCTCAACAGTCACTGTTTTTCCGGAATTTGTTTCCATGGTTACTGTTGAACCGTCCACGGAAGTTACGGTCCCGGCTTCAGCTTCTGACAGGCTATCCAGCCCGGTCTCGATCAGGGAGGATATAGTCGAAAGCAAATCGTCATTGATAGAAATAGATCTTCTGATAGCGTTGTTCCTCTCCACCTGGGCAGTCACCGAGACCGTTTCATTCGCCATTTCCAGACTGTACGTAATCGACGTAATCCGGAGCCAGCCCAGACTCGTGATACTATCTGGAAATCGTGAATCTGTGAATTGAATTTTTTGATATAAGCGCAGATCATGCCGTTTTTTGAAATTTAATTCAACCGTTACCGGTCTGACTGAAAAATAATCATACAGAATTGCTGCCCGAGAATCAGCTGCAGTCTGTGACCCGGCAAATGATGAGGGTTCCTCGATATACTCTCTTGGCCATTCTTCGCCTGCAGTCACTGCAGCACTCTCCTGAACGGCCGCATACCAGTTTCCGGATGCATCGCAGCCCCTAACCCTTACCCTGTTAATCCTTTCTTCTACTGAAACACTTATCTTAGGGATATCAACAAGAAGGTCTTCTTCCCAGTTGATTGTCTCGGCAGTTAATCCGAGACCGTTCTCGGAATCGTCGATATCGTCCTCGGGAATGAAATACGCCCGGGCTTCAAGGTCCCCGGAGGGGTCCGTGTCCCAGTATACATAGAAAATGTACGAACACCAGTCACAAATTTCCTGTATCGCAGATAGCTTGGAAGTTTTCGCAGTCAGGGAAATTTCCTTGTTTCCTGCTGTTGGAACTGAAATCTTGTACGGGACAATACCGGTTTCTTCGAGGAGATAAGAGATCCAATGATCCCATGTAGTGCGGGATCCCGTCAGAGACATTACTTGCGCATCCGTGGGGATGTACTGTTTTGCCAGGTAAATCCCATAGTCAAACGCCTCAATACTGCCTGACTTTCTCGCGTGTGTATATGCAAGATCCGGAGCCGGAACAACTCCATAGAATATCCTATTCAGGTTGCCAGATTTGTCAGTTGCGTTCCAGTAACAGTGCGAATACTCGTCAATGTCAATTTCACCTGCATAGGAAATTGACATTCTCCAGTAGGCATCCGAAATTGAACGAGTGATTGAGATTTTTGTTGCAGTACCAATTGCGTTTGCAATGTTGATAATTTTTTGAAGTGGGAGAACAGAAGCAGAAACAGCAACAAACCCTTCCCCCGAAAGAGTGTCAAGTGAGAGAGAAGAATTCCCAGAACTTGAAAAAATGACCGTTCCGGAACCTGAAAGAACATCTCTCAATATTGAAATTTCTCCGTCCCCTGAAATTATAATGGTTCCGGTTCCAGTGCCGGCATCTGTAAGGACATCAGCATTTCCAGAACCTGAAACAATTATATTTCCAGAAGCGTCTAAGTAATCATCTATAACAAGTGGTTCGGTAGGGACAAATTGGGAATTTGGATATACGCATACTAAAGACGCTGTTGGAGGGCTGGAAACATACTTTCTGAATCTAATATATGATACTCGGAGGTCACAATATCCTGTAGAGGTAGTGTCACCAATAAATATTCCATCTGTATCTGTGATAGTTCCAACACCGATTGCCTTATTTTCCTGCGAACTCTGCAGATTCCAATCAGTGTCAAAAAGATAATAATTTGAGCCTGTAGATGAATCGGAATCGTCAGCCACACATCTGAATATGTACTCTCCTTCGGAATATGACCCTCCTGTCTTCCATGTTCCTGACTCTCTGTAATTCCAGTATGATTGAGAATCACGTACTGGGATTATTGCAGCTATCTTTCTGTTTGATGTAGATCCATCGCATAGATACAGAGCTACTTGATCATATGATCCTATAGATCCTTAATTTGACAGTATCCACTAATTGATATTGAAAATCTATCCTATTCTTAGCTCAAACTAATTTGACACAAGGTTATGAATCCATCTAATTTTATAATAAATTCTATGGAATAGTGCCCATTTTTGTTACAATTAAACTATTGATCTTATCAAAATTAGCAAAAATATAATTTCTGAGTCCATTTTTCACGAACTTTATTGTAAGTGTCAAATTTTTCAAGCTTTTTTTGATGAATTTTGTGGATTTGTGCTTGATTTCCTCAAATTCATATCGCATCAGCGATATGAATAATTGAGCAATAAATCCCAGTATAATGATAGCGTCGTAAAAGTATAGGACTGTTAAATTTATGATAAAATGTTGCAGATTCCGTTTCTTTTTTATCACAAATCAAATCACTTATATATTGCTAACACTTTCATCACATAAAATACATACTTTTTGAGTGATAATATGTTTTCTCCCAGAAAAGGAAAGCAGACTACTTTCATTTATGGCCCTGAGATTTATGAGAAACTCGTATCAAAAGACCATCTTCTTTACAAAATTAATGAGTCAGTAGATTTCACTTTCATCAATGAAGAATGTCGTAATCTTTACTCAGAAAATATGGGTAGACCTGTAACGAACACTCCTGAAATCATGTTTAGATCAGCTATTGTTCAATCTCTCTATAATTACTCAGATCGAGAAATGGAATACGAAGCACGCTATAATATAATGGTAAAATGGTTCATTGGTCTGAATCTTGACGACTCTTCCTATGATCATAGTGCACTTGGACGTTTCAGAGATCTTCTGGGGGAAGATAAATGGAAAGAGATATTCTTCAGGCTATTAAAGCAAATCGAAAGTGCTGGATATGCTAAAGGTAAAGCGTATGTAGACGCTACTCATGTAATAGCAAACATTGCAATTCCAGGTACAATAAACCTGTTAAGACAGGGAATTAAAGATGTAATGAAAGCTATTCAGGAGATAGATCCCGATCTATATGAGGAGCTTGGTGGGGAAAAAATTGCCAACGATGATAAAAAGGTGTACAAGTTAAGGCCTGAAGAAAAAGAAAGCAAGCTGGTCGAACTGGTTAAAAAAGCCAGAGAGATCAACCAGAAATCCGAATGTATTGGGGGAAAAGTAAGTGAAAAAAATAAGCAACTGAAACGGATTCTTTATGAAAACGTAGAAGAAAATGAAAATAAAATCGTAAAAAAAAAGATGAAACTGCAGACAGACTCGTGAGCCTTGTTGACAAAGATGCAAGACATGGTGCTAAATCAGATAAGAAAAAGTTTACGGGATACAAAGTAAACTCAATTATGTCGGAAGACGGATTCATAAAAAACATAAATGCAACTCCAGGTAATTCCTATGATGGAGACATACTTATCCCTTTAATTGATGAAATGATAGAACATGGATTTAATGCAAGTGAGGTGGTTGGAGATACCGCTTATGGAGAAGTTGACAACAGGAATAAGCTGTTGCTCAAAGGGATAACTGTTATAGCTCCTTTTAAAAAGGAAACTAATAAGGGGGTTTTTCCACAAAGCAAATTTACAATCGAGGAACATGGGGTTACATGTCCTGCAGGATGCAGGACAATGGTATGGAATCACAATAAAAAGATTGAAACAATCACGTTCTATTTTAATAAAAATGATTGCGGAAACTGCAAATTAAAGGAAAAATGTACTGTCCAGAAAAGAAGGACGATTACCATCAGTCAACATTATGAGCTACTAAAAATAGCAAGAGAATACAATAAAACTGATCATTTTAAGGAAGATATGAAACAAAGAGCTCATATCGAACCAAAGCAAGGAGAAATGAAAAGATATCATGGATTGGTGAGGGCAAAATATTGGGGACTTCCAAAGATGAATATACAAGCAACAATGAGTGCAATTGTGGTCAACGTAAAAAGATTTATCACAATGAATAGCTGTGGCTATCAATTAGCATCATAAAATATGTAAAAAGAATGAAAAATTGAAAGAAAAGGATGAAAAGAATGAATTGGTTTGATGAAAATTACTCCAAAAATTGGAGGATATTTATGAAGTGCAAAATCTTGCGCTGAAATTTTTATGATGGCTGACCATTAGCTACTTTTACGACTCTATCATAATAGCTCCATGAATGCTATTTTCTGACCAAACCCTTAACGGCTTAATCTGTATTTCGTTTTTAAGCGAGTTGAATATTTTCTCTATAGAGTCCTTTTCTCGATATATTTCCAGTGCCTTTTCAAGTGTCAAATTCTTGTTTGATATAAGGCAGAAAAATCCTTCTCTTCCATTAATTATGGAACTCTTTAGGAGTTCTATCGCTTCATCATCACTAAGCTCTTCGAGCTTAGTCTTAAAAGAATAGTCAATCTCAATCAACTCATTGTTTATTCTGAATTTTTTGGGAAGCTTTTTATTTTTGACAATTATCTCCTGTATCTCTTTTGCTTCCTGTAACTTCTTCAGAACAGTTCTTGCCTTTGCTTCCAATTGTTTTTCTTGTAATGATTCTGATAAATAGAAATACTTAATGCTATTTGGCTTGACTATTTTTATCCCATAAATTCCTTTCTCAGAATCTATCTGTTCTGCTTTAGTTACATCAAATTTCTCAATGATTTTATCGTCACTTGAATTCAGTTTCATGGAAGTAAGATATGTCATCTTATCTTCCTGTATCAGCTTTATGTTTTCAACTGTATTAGCGCCTTTATCAAAAACAATAAGAGATCCTTTTTTGAGTTTACTTTTTACCTTGTTATACGTCTCAGGAAAATGTTTCAGATCAAGAACATTTCCTTTGTTTACTGTAACTCCAATGGGTATGTTAATTGGTTTTTTGAGTTCGCTTACTCCAACTGTTATCTGAAGCTTATCAGGTCTATGATCTCTGCTATATCCAAACTTTCCAAGCTTGGATTTTGTGCCGTAAAGAGTTATACTTGTCCAGTCAAGGTTTATATCTGTCTCTTCAAAATCATAAACGGAAAATAGATTGCCTAAAATATCAGAAAGAATCTCCTCTTTGTTGCGCCCCAGGATCTCAAGTGTTCTGTAAAGAACCTTTTCATGAAAACTCTCGAGATTCAAAATCTCGAGAATTTCTTTCTGATTTAACCATTTGCCAGCTTCTTTAATGCTAAAATTCTCGGTGAGCTTGTAGCTCACCAAGCCTATTAATAAACTATTGAGATCTAAACCTCGGCTTTTATGCTTACCAAAAACATCAGAGAAATTAAGTTTTTCATAAAAGTATTGGACAGCAAGCATCGAGCCGATAGGAACACATATATTCTTGTTAGGAATAGTAGGGAATGCTCTTATTTTTGTTTTTAGATTCATCAAACCAATAACGAAAATAAGAGTATTTATTTTTATAGAAATGTCAAACTAAGGATAGATACTTGGTTTGCTCGTATCTCCATAATATATTTTGAAGGAAGATCAAGATCGTACCTCTGTGCGCCTCCTACTAAAGAAGATGTAGGATTATAAAACCTAAGATACTCTCCATATGTTGTTACTGCAATATTTGACGTATCCCATCCAGAAGTCGAGTTTTTATCAAAAAATTCATCAAACACATCATCTGGAGAGCTTTCAGATTCTGCTTCCTGATTTCCATAGTAGAAAAGGAATTCTCCGATTCCGATTGGCAACTTTACCCATACAGAAAAATATGTGGATTCTACGCTTTCGATAGCGTATTTTATCTCCTCGCCATAGGGAGTGCAAAAACGGAGATCTGCGCCGTCGTCTTGCATCTCCGGCTGTTTAGGTACAGAGATTAATACCTGTAGTCCGTCTATGGAAACAACAGAATCAAGTTTGATAAGTCCGTAAGAATCCCAACACGAATATTGAGGAAACATCTTACATCACTTTATCCTGTCTTAACATGACTCCATGCGCTCAGACCGGTTACTGAATATGTGCCATCTGCATTAACGAACCTTATTTTAACATACTTCCCATTTGGAGGAATTGGGATTACATTCGATGCTTGATTACCTGCATCTACCGGTATTGTTTTCCTGAAAAAGTAATCCTGGTTTGCTCCTATACTGAAGCTAGAACTTGCCCCGTCTGGGTCAGAATAGGCTTCAAGTGTTACATCTCCAGTAGCTGATCCATCAAATGTAAGTTCATACCCTATCGAAAGACCAAACGCAGAGGAAAGATCTATACCGTCAGAGTCCTGGTTAGAGGAAGCAGACAGGGTAACGTTATCTATGATTTTAGTAACAGGTGTCCCTATTGTCATTCTGTCTCACCGTTCCCAGACGATATAGTTTTTGGCAACGTAACCCCTATGGAAGACTTTATATCTTCAAGTAATGTACTAGACGAATCTTTAATCTCTCTGAATTTAGATATAAGGCCTTCTTTTAGTTTTGAGTGTCCTGTATTTGAGTTCCACAAAACTGTTATTCCTATAGCGTCGTCCCTTGTTTCTCCTGCATCCATCACATAGGCAGATACAAGATATACAGGATCTGTTTGTTCTGTAATCTTTATTGTATCTGAAATGATAATTTCACCATTACCGTCAGATACTTTTTGAGTTTTTTCATATGTGTCCGTATCTGCCGAAAACAAAGGATTATCAATTGTTATTGCAGCCATACCGGAAAGAACAAGCTCTCTATATTCAATAGCGTCTATCTCTTTCTTGAAATAATCTATCGCATCATCCATAGCGAGAGAAAGCGCATTTTTTAGACCCTGTAAGGTTTGCTCTACAACTGTTACTGTGAACTCATGCTGAGGGTTACTCCCATCAGAGTAACTATGCAAAGTTTCCTTTAGGGTTATATGAATTACGCCTTCATCATCAACTGTATAGTAAGGTGAAGTTCCCACCGGTATTATATTTACAAGTACCATTTTTAACACCTCATGAAGACGTGAAATTGGTGTCTCCGGTTATCTGGACCTGCTGACCTGCGGTGTAATTCTGGTCCTCTGTGAAAATTCCTCTTGCCAGGAGTGTTCCTCCGGAAGCTGCGTTGAAAATACCCATCTCCCGAATGGTTACATTCCCGGTAATTGTAAGGGTGATGACAACTCTGCCCTTGTAGTTTTCCGGATATGTGGCAATGCCCTGTGTCCGGACTGCCCCATTAGAATTGTTCTCAGATTCCAGTGCAGTATCTGTATCTGCTGCAGCAGAAGATCCTGTCCCGGTGCCGATGTAGTCAAATTCGGCGGTAGCTTCTACTCCGACAGCTCTACGGGCAAGAGCTTCTTTACCTGCGTTCGTTATCACCAGTGTACATGTTGCCATTGTCTACCTCATCCTGTTTTTTTTCGATTACCTGGATAGTTCCGGTTCCTGAAATTTTGAGTTCGGCGTTCATGCGGTATGCCTCGAAAATTCAATAGTGTAAGTCCATTTTCCAGTTGGGAAGTCTCCCTCGACTTCTTTGATGTCCCCGAGCTTGGAGATGTAGCAATTAGTAAAACTATCAGAGTCAATGACCAGGGTACAGAATGACCCTATCTTTCCTGCAAGCGTTGTGATTTCAGAAATGTTCGTGCAGTAACAGTCAAACTCTTTCGGGAAGGGAGAGGTCTCAGGGGACAGTTCAGCGTATGTTTTTCCGTTATAGAGCTGAGTTGCATTAGCAATGATGCTGTACCCGTAGCTTTTCGTACCGATCACATTGACTGTAGCTCCATCGAAAGTGACTGTCATCAGGACCCTCTCGCTCTTTTCTGAGAAGCTAACTGCTTTGAAACATACTCAAAGATCCGCTCCAGGTCCATTTCGGATCCGATCGTGTTCGGTCCCAGGTTGATAGTATTGCCTCCGTAGTTGTTTTGGGTAGTCGCCTGGCTTGTTGTATTGTTGATCACCTGGGATACGTTCTGCAGGCCTGCCTGGACACTGGATTGCATGTTTTCCAGACTGGTCTCGGCGGGAGCTGCGAAGAGGGCGTCCCAATTCGGGAGCTCTGCGAGAGGTCCTTCCTTTGCAGGGCTATGAGGCAAGAGGTTGCTAACAGAAGATAGGGCAGACGAGACCGCATTATATACAGTTGAAGCCGAGGAAGTAATGCCAGACGCAATGTTTGACATTAGTGAAGCACCAGCATCGACCGCACTTGACGCCACGCTTGAGACTGCGCTGAGAACACTACTCGATGCGGTTTTTACAGCAGTGTTCGAAGCGCTCTTTGAAACGGACGTCAGTCCGGAGGAGCTGGACGATTTTGACGAGCTCGATGAACTTGAAGTGCTGCTAGCCCCGGTTAGCAGTGATTTTATGGAGTTTACCTTTTCCATCACAGAATCGTACAGTTTGGAAAGAGTGTCGAAAACTCCACTGGAAAACGATGAGATCAGCTGTTCTCCTGCATCATACAGATCGAATCCGAAAATCGCTTGAGAGATCTGGTTCAGAGCGTCAAGGAACATCCTCATCGGAAGTGTTGCCACGGTAGCGATTCCCTGCGCCAGGGTGACTATCAGGTTCTGCCCGGGCTGCACAAGGCTGAAGGACGTGAGGTAATGCCAGACAGCTGTGAGAGTTTGCTGAATAATCTGTTTAGGCTGGTTTCGCAGGACTGCGGTAATTCCGTCAACAAATTCCCGGAACATGTCCCCGCCTTTCTCGGCCATATCCAGACCGGTAAAGTAGCCCCAGACATCTTCGAGCGCATCCTCAATGAAGCCCAGAACATCAGAAACGATTTCGGAAATTTCTTCCCAGTGAGTGAATCCATAATAGAAAGCTGCAGCTGCTGCAACCACGATAAGGATGGGGCCTGCCAGCGCAGTAAGTCCGGCTATGAGCCCGCTTATCACAGCCCCTGCTCCGGCCAGGGCACCACCTGCACCAAAGAGCCCTGCAAGTGCTCCAATGCCTGATGAAACCGAACCCACAATCATCAGGACGGGTCCAAGGGCTGCGACCAGAGCTGTCGCACCTATTATGAGCAGTTGTATCGGCTCGGGCAGTGCGGCAAACCCTTGGAGCAGCAGAGATAACACAGGGATTACAGCGTCACGGAGAAATGGGACGAGAGTGTCTGTAAGGATAGGGAGAAGGTCGTTTTGAACGAGAGGGATTAATTGATCCTGCACTACAGGAAGCATAGCGGCTTGTAGCTCTCTCATCGCCGTTGTCAGGGCGAGCATAGGATTGGAATCGTCCATCTCTTTCGTGACTGCTGCCGTTGCGCCAGATACATCTTTGATACTTTCTATTTGCGCTGCACTGGCTTCAATGACCTGAGAACGGACATCTTCCCACTGAGTGCCAAATAAAGCAACTCCAGCAATATTCTGCTGCATAGGGTCATCCATTGCCATGAGTGCTGTCACTGTTGCTATGTACGCCTCTTTTGCAGCGTCACCACCAGCTGCTATTTTTGCACCCATATCAGCCGCATTTAACCCAATTGCCTCAAACCCTGCTGCCGTGGTGTCGCTGCCATCCTGAGCTCTGACGTTGAATTCCTTGACAGCATCACCGACCTTGTCGAGGTTCCAGGCCCCTGCCTGAGCCCCGGCAATTAGGGTGGAAAGAAATTCCTCACTTGACAGACCAATGCTGGCAAACTGTGGACCGTATTCTCGGAGGGTGTCAAGGAGTTCGCCAGAAAAGTCCCCTCCTTTCTGAAAGCCTACAGTAATAGTATCCAGAGCTTCAGTTCCGGATATCCCGAAGTTTTTCATCAGGACGCCTGCGGCTGCAGTAACTTCGTCAACGTCTTGCTCGAATACCTGGGCAATCGTTAGCGCCCCGGTCGTGACGGATTCAAGTTCATTATCCGCCAGCCCTGCCATGTTATGCCGAATCGAGACGATTCCCGCATTAACTTCGTCCAGCGACTCTCCGTATCCGTTTTTCCAGACGGAGATACTCGTCTCTTCTAAACGCTCTGCCTCTTCAGCTGTAAGCCCGAGAGATGCCCTGAGTTGTCCCTGAGACTTTTCAACGTCGGAAGCCCAGTTCACAAGCAGGGCGCCAGACCCAACAATAGCAGCTATCGGGACCGTTACTGCAGAAGTCATCGCCGAGCCGGCCGAACTCATTTGAGCGCCAGCTGCCTTGAATTTCGTGCCGACGTCCCCTATCTCTTTTTGGACTTTAGTGAAAGCCTGGCTAAGGGTTTTCATGTCCCCTATGATAGAGACTACGAGCTCGCCGACTGACATATCCCCCACTTCACCGTTTTTGTTGTCGTCTCAATTCGTCTAGCTGCTTTATCGTGTCAGCATACTTCTGTTTCTCTTCGACTTCAGAAACGATTTTAAGCTCTCCGTTTTCGTAGAGGAGAGCTTTCTGAACCCAGTTCTCCCAGGTCATAATTCCCCCACTTCACCGTTTTTATAAAGTCACCTGCTAACTTCCCAGGCACCGTCCTTCAGGATCCCGTCCGGGTGCAGCTCCTTGAACTTCTCAAGTCCCTGGATATTTTCACCTTCACTTCCCCGTAAGGCTTGCCCGAGAACTCCCCAGAAGATTACTGCGTCTGTTTTTTTTGCTTCCATGCCTTTCTGGTAGAACAGAATTGCCTGTTCCATGCTCATTTTATCAAGGACGTACTCGGGAGTTGCCCAGGCATACATCATGCCTAATTGGGCGACGATATCTGCGATGGTAAGTTTTTTGCTTCAGCTCCAGACCCTTTTGACCCCACTTCTTTCAGTCTTGCCGTCATCGGCTCGAAAATGAATTTTGCGAATTCCATAAAGGGAACAATGTCGATGTCGTCCAGGAACCAGTCTTTTGTCATTTCCGGAGAAGATTTTTTACAGATCATTGAGACGACGTCTGCAATGTCTTCTACCATCTCCGGGTCCATCCCCTGTGTTTCATCGAGCGCATTGTTTCCCCATTATTTTAGAACTCTAAGGAAGTGCGCTGTTACCCGGGGAGAAACTTTCGAAACATCAACTTCTTTTCCTCCGATCTTAGCCGTTCGTTTCGGAGGCTCCAAGACGTCAAAGTCTTTCAGAATGTCTTCAGTCATGCCAGGACCCCCTGCTCGTCCACGATCTTGAACAACTGATCTCCTGCAGTGCGAGTTGTATCGACAACTCCTTCCAGAGTGATCTCCGGCTTCATAACGTCTGCTGCGTCGTCGGCTGGGAATTCAAGTTTGATCCCATTCTTGTTAGAGGCCTTGTATACCGTCACTTCGAACTTTTTCCCGGCTGCGTTTGTGTTTGTGAGTCTTGCCACCCGCGGGTTGATCGTGTTCAGACCGCCTGAGCTGAGTTCGATTGAGGCGTTTGGCGTGTATGTGTAGTCTACCTTGGCCGTATCCCCATCCGTGAGAACAGTTGACCCCGCTACCCTTGCTATGCAGGTGTACCCCTCTGGATCGAGAGCGAGAATATAGTCTGTGTCCTGGACACAGGCGTTGTCTGAAGCATCCACCACAGTGACGGAAGTAACGATGGACCCGTCACCGTTCTTGTGGTCCAGACGAGCAAACTCGACACCTGAAAGGATGTGCTCTTCATCTGTGACAGGGGTTGCGGATCCTGCAACGTTTGTTTTTGTGTCAATCCCACCTCTTATCAGGTAGAGATTTTCCAGGTTCAACTCCATCATGGAGAACGCAACGGTTGCGATATGGTTCTTGGTACCGAGGGTTAGTTTTGGACCATTGTCCGGCTTGACCTCTATTGGTTCGAACTCTTCTGTGAAAGAGATGCCTTCTGCAATACCGAGATCTATGAGAGTTGATTCCGTTTCACCGACCTCAATCTTGGCAGAACCAAAGCGGATAGTGTTTTGGTTCTTCACACCGGTTTGATAGTTTACCATTTTTTACCTCCTGAATATTACTCGAAAATCGTAAGGGATGTGATAGACTCCAGGGAGGTCCTCGTCCTGATCCGGAGCGTCCAGTGGGATAATTCTGATAATTTCAATGCCTGAGACAATCCCGGAAAATCCTTCCAGGGCAGCCTCAACAGCCTTGGAGAGCTGCTGCACTTGCAGATAATCTTCAGTCCAGCAGGAAATCTGAAACCTCGGGGATCTCGAAATCTGATTGTATGGGTTTGACGGTTTGTGGATTGAAATTGCAGGGAAAGTGCATGTAAGAGGTAGTTTCTTTGGAAATATCCTGGTCCCTACGAAACCCGTGACAGTTGCATCGTTCATCAGAATTGTTCGGACTGCCTCGTCGATGATCGTCATCCGTATTTCCTCAGAACTTGCTTCACTTTTTCTTCGAAGGCCTTCTTGATTTCCTCCTCGTTCTCGTCCAGCGCAGGCCTGAGGAATGGTCTCGGAGGCTGGTGAAATCTGCGTCCCATGCGGTCGGTGTCCATGAAACCTTTTTCGAGCCTCATCATATGCTCGAGAGTACCTCCGACCTGAGAAACACACTTGGTTGCAGACTTCTCTTTCCTGACTTCGCGGATGTTTCGCATGGTAGCGCCAGTGATCCGTTCCGGATAGTCAGGATGTCCTCGGCCCACATTGATCTTAGCTTCACGAACAACGACTGCAGCTCCGGCTGAGGTGGCCTGAGAAAGGATCTGCTGCATCTCGAAGTCGATCTGCCTGAACTTTGCCTGCAGTTCCTTGATTCCTTTGACATCGACCCGGAACACGTCAGCCATTCAGATTTTCCCTCCGATGTATGCCAGGATCCCGAGGAGAAGCCCGATGAGGAGCTCGATCACGACCGCTGACAGTTTTGAGTTCATCCGGTCCATGCGGTTTTCAAGCCGCTCAATGCCTCTTTCAAGCCTGTCCTGATCCTCTTTCCTGTCTTCCCTTTCCTTGCTGATCGAATCACAGAGGGAACCCTGCAGCTTTTCACGGTGTTTCTCACATTGCTCGATTGTGATGTAGACCGGGTCGGACATCTCAGAAACCTCTGTAGTACTGATCTTCATACATTCGCATCGCTGCAGCTCCGACTGGATGCTCTTCAGCGAATTGCTTCATTTCCTTCTCCCATTCATCGAATGTGTTTTTCAGAGCAAGGAAAAAACTCAGAACCCAGCCGATCAGTGCCATCTCTGAATATTCTCCTTTTCCGGCTCGGTGAGTTCGTGCCTGGGGATATCTTTGAATAGTGAGAAAAAGCGTGCACGGTAGTACACATCTTCTTTCATGAGGAAGAGAATGATGTCAGCCAGTTGATACATGAACTTCAGTTTTCTTGCATCATCTCCGAACTTTTCGGCAATGAAATACCTGAAAAAAGCACTTAGATCCAGCAGTCTGGGGTCCTCGTAAACATATGCTTCGGGATCGTAGCCCTGAACGATCTGTCTGTGTGCAGTATCAATTGCCTTGATCATGCCAAGCTTCGCAACATCTTGAAGGAAAATTCCTTTCTTATGGAAATATGGGCTGAATCGGAACCCTCCTTTTCCTCTACGCCCTCCTCCGTTCTCGTTGCCTTTGATCCTGGGATCCGGTTCTGTAGCTGGATTCCATCGGACCTGCTGACCATCCACCTCTATGATAGCAATCATTTTTCCTTCGAGCAGCAACTGGTGTTTCAGCTCTACTGACATGTTATATTCGAGCGCTTTCACCCTCCCGGAGAAAATTAACTCAGAAAGATCTTCTCCCTCAGCGGTGATGAGCAGCTGCCCGTCTACCGAGGCAAGCTTTCCTTCAGCCAGGAGTTTTCCTCTTTCTTCCTTTGAAAAGATGAATTGTACAGGTTTGACCTTGCCCTGCCTGATGAGCTCTCTTTGCTCTTCTTCTGGGCATGTGAATATCAACTGCGTTTTTTCACCACCTTCAGTTCGACCTCGAGGTGATCGATTTCAGGATCTCCGCTTGAGTTCAGAAACAGCTCATACTCAGCTCCAACATGCATGACTTTGTAAGGACCTGTGTACCCGGGAACATTGCTTGAGACAAAGTCTCCTTCCTGGATCACAGCTTCAACAGGAAGGAATAGAAGAGGCTCGGCGACAATGTAATCTCCGCTATCCTGAGACTGGATTGTACCTCCGGACTGGTTAGCCTGCGAGAACCTGCAGGACGGGCAGTGTCTGGAAGTTGTGGTGAGTTGAGGAGTTCCTACCCCGTCAGTCACTGGCTCGGCCGGTCCGGAGGCAGATGAGGCCCCCCCATGTTCATCGTGAATATATTCGCCTGCCTGGAATGTTCCGGAAACGTTTGAGAGGATCAGATGGCCTGTAGCCGTAGAGACTGCCCAGGATCCGGACTCGAGAAATATCTCCTTGATGGTTCCTGTAGCTGCCGAGTCTGCTCCCGTCAGGAGAGCTCCAACTGTGAAAGCTACTGAACCATTCGAAAATTCCAGTTTCTGGTCCTGGGAGATACTCAGTACGTTGCAGGTGTGGATCATTCCAAGCGTCAGCGAGTTCATGTTTTTTCAGTCCGTTTTGTTCACTGTCCTGGGCCCTGAACGCCCGTATGGAACTCTGTATCCCGGGGAGTAACGGTACTTTTTCATGTATATGGCTGCCTGGTTTTCATGGTCCTGGATGTCCTTGTCAATTGTGTTCTGCTGCTCACTGTTTCCGATCTTCACCCGGGCTGCAAGTTCTCCGTTCACTCTCATCTTGCGGAGAACTGCAGCTGCAGAGATGTGGATGCAGGCCAAGTTCAGGAGATCATTGTCTGAAGCATCTGCGCTCCCACCCGTTTGGGTAGCCACGGACCGTGAGGTCCTCGCGATGATATTCGCGATATCGGCATTCGTTAACGATCTAGGAGACACCTCAACACGAACTTCTTCCACAGAACATAGGACCATAGGGATCACTTCTTTTCTTCAGTTTGTTCGGATACTCCAGATTTCTTGGCTGTAGCTGGTGTGGTTGCTGTCGCCCGAGCAGCTGGTGCAGCAGCTACCTTCTGGGCCTTATGTTCTTTTTGTTCAGGGACCTCGGCAAGGATCTTGACAGACTGACCAAGGCGCTTCACTTCATCGACTGTGAACGTAACTTTTTCACCTTTTTTGTATGTGTTGTCGCCGATCCTGAGGTGATGTACCATGACTTCCACGTTGAATTTCTGAACCATGCGATCACCTTTATACTGAAGCTGCCGTCGAAAGTGCAGTCATCTTTCCGATTACTGCATTCTTCCGGATCCGGAGAACTCCAGACTCGAATATTCTTCCGGAAATAGGTCCGGTTCTTGGATGTTTGCCGTCCTGGCCTAGTTCAGTCTGGACTTCAGCTGAAAGGTAGTAGTCAAAGTACTGGCTACCGGTATCCGGGGTTGGTGTGAGAAGTGCAGATCCGGTTGTGCTTACACTCGGGAGTGTGTTGCTTTTAAACACGTTACCTGGATTGTTTGGAGTCCCGAGGAGCTCGAGTAGATCTTTCATTTCCTTAACGTCGTTAGCACTCCGGCTTTTGTTCACTTTGTTGTAGATGTTTGGAGACATTGACAGGTTCCAACGCAGGCTGTCTGTCGGGACATCAGAGTCATCCATCATTTCATACACATCGGTAACCGCATCCTGGATCCCACCGTAAGTTCCAATAGCCTTGGGTGTGCTGTAGTCCTGGCCGGCTCCTTCATACAAACCGTTCTTTTCAAAGGTAGTCCCGTTTCTTGTGATACCTCGAAGTATCATCATTTCTTCAGCTGAGGAAACCGTATAGGCTGCCTCTAACGCAGCGGAAGCGTCGACGTTAGTGTTCTTTCTCCTCATCGCCTCGTACAGCCTGCGGTCCAAGGTGAAATCTTTCCAGATCAGGGGAATCTTACTGTTCTGCAAAGAGAAGTCAACAGTATCTTCTGCTCCTGTACTGAAGCTGTAGGCTATCATCGCATCCGACATCGCCTCCAACTCTATCCAATCTACACTGAGCTCTCCGATTCCTTCCCCTGGAACGACGTTGACGAGTTTCCTTGCCTTGTTGATCTGCCTGAGCGGTGGGTGGATGATTGTATCCATTGTCCGCGAAACTTCAAAAAGTGCGTTTGACATCGTTTTTCACCTCAGATCATTGATTTGATCATGAACTGTACATTCCCGGAAGCATCTTCTGCAGCCCTGGCAATGATATCGTCCGTCCCTACGGTTGCTGCTGCAAGCTCCCCATTCGCAGCTGGCTTCAAAGGCTGCCCCTTGACAACAGTCTCCCCAGAAGCAAGCCATGCTTTCACAGGAAGGCCCGGTTTCTCATGTACTGGCACGAGATCTCCTGCTGCGTAGGCTGTTGTCGTATCAGTTGGTTTGAACACTCCGGCTTTTCCGTATCCTGCCCAACCGATTGAGTTTCCTGAGGCGTCGCCAGGTGTTATCAGGTCGTCGGTAGATCCTTTTTTCACATGGTGACCCGGCTTTATTGTGGCCCCTTCTGCTGTGAGATACTCAAGAGGCTCTTCTCCGCCCATCACAACATCGTTGTTAGGGGCCTGGATTCCTTTGAAAGGAGTTACCATCAGAAGTCCTCCCATTTCTTTTCAGCTTCATTCCATCTGCCGACACAGCTCTGCTTCGGACCGTTGTTTGCCGGATACTTGATCTGCGGTCCGCTACCGAATACACTTGCAGGAGCTATACTTTCATACGATGCAGCGAGATCTTCGATCTGACCTGCAGTCAGACTCTTAATAAGGTTCAGGTCTGGCTCAAGGCCAGCTGACATTGCTGCTCTTGTGTATCTCTGCGTAGCTGCGTTCTTGGCCTGATCTTCCCTCCAGGCTTCCATCATGGAACTGGCGATAGCCTTTGACCTAGTCTCAACCATTTCCTGGAATTTATCTGCAGGTATTCCTGAGGCTGCAGCTACTGCTGCGTTGTCGTAGTTCTTTTTCAGCTCCTCAAAAGAAGCTGTCAATGCTGCCATATCTTCCTTGAGTTTTTTGTTCTCAGCTTCGAGTGCTGCCATTTTAGTGGCATCTAGGTTGTTTTCTGGATCGTTTTCAGGTATGTTTATACCCCCTTTTGATGCTGAAATTTTGAATCGAGAAATGAATCGGATTTCTTTTTTACCCGGGTCCTTCTTTGAAGCTACAACCGACCACTGTGCTTCCTTCCAGGCTGGATTCCGGACAAGAGTCATTGACCTGACTTCGATATTTTTTATCCAGCCACTCCCATCGTCATCTCCAAGGGCATACACAGACCAGGTGTTTCCCAGGTCCCTTCTGAAATCTTCCGCTCGGCGATCGAGTCAGTAATCGATGCTCTGGCCACGATGGTGTTACCTTCCTTCCAGGCGTCTGCTACCCTGCCAATTTCCGAGCTAGGATCCTCTACTATGTCGCAGATGTGAGCAAATGCGCGAGAGCAGATCCGGACCACAGCAGATTTGAGAGAAGAGAGAGCGTTGTCTGCCTCTGACGTGGGCACGCCCCAGTCGTTAGCGTTTTTCTTGTCCAAAGGGAACGTCGTTCCCTCGATCAGAACAGTCATCGTTTATAGTGTTAACGGTGTTAACAAATATAAATTTATTTGTGTTTATACGTTTGTGAGAGTTTGAAAAACATTCAGGCATGTTATAAATGACAGTGTGAAATTAAAAGATCGGTTCTATATATTGTCTACAATCAAATACCTTTCAATGTAGCAACTATATTTTATTGTGACAAAATTTAAAACGCGGAGTGCACAATTCAAAATATGAAACTCTGAAGGCTGAGACGGATCGAGATGCTTAGATGTAGCAATATTAAAAATACAATGATTTCTTGGGATAAAAAGTTAATAATACTTCTAATAGGTTCATTGATTGTCTCGTTTTTCTTACCCTACAATTACATTGCATTATTCACTTTTTATTCATTTTTTAGTATTTTAATCACAAAAATCGCTAATACTTTAAACTCATCAGAAAAATCTTTTTTAAGCGTATACTCTAACCTAGATTCGGCAGGTAAACAAATATCTTAATATTATTAATTTTATATCTTTGTCCTGGTTTTCCCATGGCAGAAAAAGACAGCAGTAGAAGAGTTGAATCCTCCCTAAAACGTACAAGGTTCTTAGGTCACCTTGGTCTGATAGTTGGAGTGTTCCGAGAACTTGAGGTTGACAATCTGATCGATGAAAAACTTCCCAAAGAAAGGGATCATACTGTCCCTCACTCAGTCTGCATCCTTGCCATGTTGCTCAATGGTCTTGGTTTCGTAGGGCAACGTCTGTACCTGTTTCCTGATTTTTTTAAAAACATTTCTACGGAAAGGCTTTTCGGAGACGGTATAACAAGAGAGGATCTGAATCAATACGTTATCGGAGAGACTCTTGACAGAATCGTAAAATATGGCCCTACAAAACTGTTTACGGAAATTGCTCTTCACATCATGACTCATCTACCTATTCCTGTTCATTGTTTACACGCTGACACTACAAGTGTCAGCGTTTATGGGGATTATGATGACGAAGAAACTGAGTCTATTGACATTACTTTTGGAATTCCCAAAAACGGAAGATGGGACCTCAAACAATTTGTACTTAGCTTGATTGTTAATCAGCATGGGATACCTCTTTTCATGAACACACATTCAGGAAATTCTTCCGACAAAAACACAATTCTGGAAGCGATCCAGTCTCTCAAATCAGTTTTAAGACCTGAAAGCGAAGTTTACTACGTCGCTGATAGTTCCTTTTACACAGACAATAATATCAAGAACATGGGAAAGTCATTCTGGATCAGTCGTGTTCCCGCAACAATTACCGAGGCAAAGGAACTGCTAACTGCAAATCTGAACCTGAAAACGCTAAAAAGCGACGAAAGATACTCATTTTATCAAACCTTTGTGGAATATGGTGGAGTCAAACAAAAGTGGGTTTTGCTGCTTTCTCACAAGATGAAAGAGAAGAAAGAGCAAACTCTCAGGACGAAGCTTGAAAAAGAGGTTGAAAAAGCAGAGAAGTCTTTTAAAAAACTGAAAGGAGAGGACTTTTTTTGCGAAGAGGATGCATTAAAAGCTGCAGAAAAATGGATTCAAGATTTCCCTTCTGTCTCATTTGAAAAAGTAGATGTGAAATCCATTAAAAAACGTGAGTTGGGGAAAAGAGGCAGACCTTCAAAAGATGAGCAATTAAAGACTTATTGCAGGATTAATGGAATCATAAAGGTTAATGATGCTTTTGTTTTAAATGAAATGGATAAAATGGGACTTTTTATTCTTGCAAGTAATGATATCAATCTTTCTCCTGAGGATATGCTGAAGTATTACAAAGGGCAGGATAACGTGGAAAAAGGATTCAGATTCTTGAAAAGTAACACCTTTAGCATATCGAAAGTTTACCTCAAGAACAAAAAGAGAATTGAAGCGATGACTATGATAATGGTTCTCTGCTTAATGATTTATTCAATTGCAGAATGGAAATTAAGGACAAAATTAGAAGAAGAAAATGAAACGATTCCAGATCAAAAAGGGAAACCAACAAAAAGACCTACAATGAGATGGATATTTTTCAATTTTCAGGGAATTACAGAACTTATTTCTCAGAACAAAGGACAAATGAAGTCAGAAATATTGAATATGGAGGAGATTCACTGGAAGATACTGGGTCTAATGGGAGAGAAATATGAAAATATCTATCTCTAATTACGTTAACCTGCCGAATCTAGGCTCTAAGATCTCAAAGAATGAAATAAATAATGATAAAAAAAGTAATATAATTGGCACTCTTCGAGACAACTTAAAGCATTCTGACGAAGAAATTTTACTTCAGAACTTATATTTTAGGGGTACAAATATAAAGAATTGGTACAATTTTATTTTTGCTACATTAACTGCTACTGTTTTTTCATATTAATCTATCCAAGAAATTTAAAATTCCTAAATGAAATTTTAAGTAACGTTTTTTCTTTTGAATCGATCAAAATACAGTTTAGTTATTATTTGTCCCCAGTTTTAATTCTTGTACTACCTACTATTTTAGTGTACCTTTTAGCGTTCATTTACTTGAAATACAAAAAATCCCCATTTATAAAAATTGGCTTGAAGAAGTTAATTCTTAAGTTTATTTTAGGACTACAATTTAATTCATTTGTTATTCTTATATCTGTATTTGCCTATGCGATTCTCCTCTGGGTTCTTTCACTGATATTACAAACGAAGGATGAATCTCTTACCAATATGTTCATAGGTTTTATATCTTGTTTTGAGCCTAATAATTTTTTTAATTTAAATGGGTTGGGAGGAAATCAGTTTTCTTTTGCGTCTCTTTATTTCACATTAGCGATAGCGGGAACTATAATTTTTTCAATATCTGATCGATACAAAAAACAAAAAGAAGTCGTTACACAAAAACAGCTAAAGTTTGCAGAAGAGTATGAGAACTGGTATAAACAGCATGAAAAAGATATTAATTTTGACACAAAAAACTATCATAAAGAAGATAGAGTAAATAGATTTAATTCAATAATTTCCACTTTACGTGAAACGTTGGATCTTGAAAGCATTGATGAATTAAAAGCCCTTACAGGATACGAAAATTGCCTGGTTCTTATAGTCGAATCGTTTCTTGCAGGGATTTGTACACTCATGATCTCTCAAGAATGCTCCGAAGGTTTCTTTTATGCTTTTTTTGTGTTTATTTTGATATTTGTTTCATTATGTATATATATTAATCAAGTTTTTACGGACTTGAGATCGTATAGATAAATTTACTAGAATAGTTTGCCAGCCAGAATGGAGAAACTTAAAACTCATATCCAAATTCCTAATGGTTGGCTATACATAAGGATGAAATTTTGAAATTCTTATTGATGGAGAAATAAAATTGGTTTGGGATAAGCTGGTTTAATAAAAAGAGTGATTAGCCATCATTGCCCCAGGCACAAATTTACACCAGTTAGTGCCATGTGCGGGTTTTTTCAAACCCTCTGGAAACCGTATTTTCGCAGTACATCGGGCGATCATATTCAGGCTCAGGCTGTTTTTTGTGTGGTGATGATTTTCAAATGTGTTCGAACTGGATCCCGTGATCTCCGGGATAAGGCTTTTTATGGTCGTCGTCGCCTCGCCAAATTTCATCTGGGATACCATCTGGGAAAGCTTCACATATTTTTTCGTTTGATTCAGAATAAGCCTTTCTGTTGAAATGTTTGCAGGGAAGACAGACAGGACTGTAGATTACCTTGCTTAATTCACTGTCATCTATACCTATCATGTTTTCTCCTCTATGTATGAATAATCAAGATCTGATATATCCTTTGCTGCTCTTGTCCATACTTCATGGGAATGGAGAAGTTCAGCATCTTCTATACTCAATTCTCCATTGTCAATTTTACGCAGGAATTCTCGTCTTACTTCAGAGTTATGATACTCGTATACATCGCTTATTTTTTTATACCAGAGGTCTGGATACAAGTTTTCTCCATTTTTTGCCTTCATGATATAAGTCCGGAATTTCCCAGCTGCTCTTATTTCCTTTAGCTTTGACCTGCATGCTAAACTTATATCCTGCATTGAGAAAGAACTTGACCTCGGGTGATTGTGAGTCATGAAAGTCCCTTCAAAAAGTTTTACCTCCTCATCTGTGAATGAGACGTAGTCCACTCCACCTGTTTTTTCTAGCAGAATATTTCCTTTTTCGTCGAAGAGAATTGCCTTCTCAGTTTTCCTTTTTTTAATATCTACTTCGTAGTCTCTTATAATTGATTCTCTGCTCTTCCCTGATGGCAGCTCGGTCAGGACCTGAACATTCAACTTCTGCAGCCTAGCCTCGAGATCCTCGTCCAGGATAAACTGATCTATTCGGTATTTCTCGTTGAAGGTATCGATATCCTCAAACGTTTTGTCGATGAGATCCTTATCAACCCGGTCATCAAGGGGGTTGAACTTCTGGTCCATTGACCTGCTGAAATTCCTGTTCTCGAACCGCATTTTTGGATCCACTTTCCGGGTGACGGGGACAGGGATCAGATCTGATCTGCAGTGGAAATGCAGAGGTGGCCTGTACCTCCGGACCTCGGGAGAATCTGCCCTGAAAATTGTGCCGTGCAGCATCCTGCATTGTGGGCTTGTCTTATCATCGATCTTCGCATAGAACTGCAGGTCGTCTATCCCGGAGTCCTGATATCGCCAGAGCTCTGTATTAGTGGCTACGTCAGCTGTGAAGGTCCTGGTGAACCTGATGGCCTTGTGTTTCTGGTTTCCCCATATATCCCTTACTCTTTTCTCCAGTTTGTTCGGATGCTCCAGATAAAGGCCATCGTCCTTGAGGATCCGGATAACAGATTCGGTGACTTCCTTTGAGAGGCTTGATGCCTGTCTGACAGCTTCCTCAGTGATGGGGAGAGGTTTTGCTGCAGCTGCAGAAAAGCTGGCACTTTTGCTCGCTTTTTTCTTCTTGATACCGAGTCGTTTGTCAGTATAATCTATTGAGCGTAGGTAGACGTCGTTGATAATTCTGTCAATCTGGACCTGGAAAGTTTTCGACTTGAATTGGGTCTTGACTGATCTCAGGTAAGAGTGTGCAGGCCTTCCTTTGATGCCCTTGAAAAGAGTTTTTTCGAAAAGAAGAAGGAAGCTTGTTTCGAGCTTCCGGATTTCAGAGGAGTCAAGGAGCATTATTTTTTCACATCTGTTTTTTCCAGGATTTCGTCGAAATGCTTCCTGCACTCATCAAGGGTAGGTCCTCGAACTACAAGATATACTTCATCGACGCCACTCATATGTGGTGTAGTGTTTTTCCTGTACTCGATGAAAGGAAGTTGACCTGTATCATTATCGTCCATTTTAGTCCTCTGAGATATCATCTTCCTTGAATCCGCCCCACTTCAGAGCTGCCTGCTTTGAGATCACTCCGCTGTTGTACCACTCGAGAACTTCCTGTGCTGACATTTTGATCCGGCTGAGTTCTTCGAATTGGACCTCTACAAGGTCAGGGTCTTTCCGCATAAGAGTGAGAAGTCTCCTGACCCCTTGGTTAGCTATATTTGTGACTGTTTTCTGGAGGCCTTCAAGGCCCATGAGCCGCTCATCTTCGACAATGTAACTCGATGCATAGGTCGTACCCTCTGCTTTCCCCATCGTAACCGGACTCTGGAACAGACCGATTGCGAGATCTACTTCGAGACTTTCTTTGTACGCCAAGACGTCGAGGGCTCCTTTTGCATCCAGTGGGTTGATTTTCACCCCGAAGGTAGCCATGTCCTCGTTTTCTTCCAGGTATTGGTGACTGTCCAGAAATTTGTTGACCAGTTCCTGCGCTTTTTCAGGTTCTATCAGGTCGTTTTCCACCAATTTTCCGAGGGCCTCAAAATCGATGTGATAGCGGCCAGCCCCGTATTTTTTTACGAATTGAACATAACCAAAATTGATTGAGAGATAGTTCTGGATTGTTAGTTCGAGAGGTTCCAGGATAGATTTTCCATACAACCCGTAGGTCTGTCTTTTCTTGATATCTTCCTGGACGAAATCCCATTCACCGTTGACACCGAGAACCGCGTCTTCCGGTTTTAGAGTTGTTGGGTTTTTCCCTCCCTCATTAATCATGATTTTTTCAATTTCGGGTTGCAGCATATCATCTGTTGAAAGTTTGTCGAGGCCTTCCGGAAGAAGAGTGGTAGCTGATAGAAGAAGCGGTTCTAGTCTGAAAGTTTCTGGAGTGTTGCCTTTAGGAATGGCAATGTAAGTCCCGTCCCTGGGATGTAGTCTGCCGATAGTCTGGAACTGGCCGATGAGGTTTGTTTTTTTTGCGATTTCCTCTACCTGTTTGACAGCTCGGGCGCTGCGGCCGTCAAACTGCATCCCTTTTGTCAAAGAAAGACCGAGTTTTTCAATTGGAACTGATACGTGGGATGTGGATCTGGCCAGCTGCTGGTACCTGGTGAAGCGGTTGTTCTGATCAAAATTTATGTAGCCACCGAACTCTGTTTTTTCTTCCTTTTTTCGGAGCATTGTAATAGATGCGGCGACTCTCTTCTTCTGAAAGGTACCCGGATCTGCAGCTGCGTTGAACTCAACCATGGACCTCACTTACTTGCTGCGGCGTCGATGATTTTCTTACCCAGGGTCTCTGCCTCGGCTGCAGTGAAGCCACCCTTAGAATACTGCTCAGCCGTATATACGATATCAGCAAGTTCTGCAAGCGAGATGTTTCCCTTTGCGGTATTGATCTCATTTTTCAGAGTTTCCAGCGATTCCTGAGCAATCTCAAGTTGAGCAGGCAGCTGCTCAAGTTCGGTAGAAAGGAGTTTGAATCCTTTGCGGCGGGCGTATAAGTAGAGTGTTGTTGCGAAAGCCCCTAGGCCTGCACCAAAAGCAAGTATATCTTCCAGTGAGAAAGATTCGAAAATAGTCATGTTTTTCCTCGTTTTTTATAATGTTAACGGCGTTAATATATAAAAAATATTTGTTTTCTAAGAAAAAACAAAGAATTTTCAGAAAATTATCTTCTTCTGGTCTGGACCATGGCAGAGAGGTCCTTGATTTTCTTTAGTCCTTTCCGAGTCAGGTATTCATGAGCCGCACTTGAGACATCCACGCAGTCATCGTGATATTTCGGATTCGGGAAATTGATCAGATCGTTAAGGTACTCATGGTTCCAGGGGGCACGCACCACATAGACCAGGCCATTTTCACATGCTGCCGAGAATGGCTTTGCCCTGGTCACCTTATCGCCTGTGCTGCGTTCTCCTCTGAATGTGTACCCTGAAAATATAGTTCGTTTGAGCCTATCAGCTTCCCTCTTGCCTGCAGATCCTGGCTCTACCTCCATCCCTATATCGACTTCTTTACCGTCCGTTTCAGCCGTAGTTTTAAGCATTTCTTCCACGCCTGCCGGGGATTTCCTATCATGCTTCAGGTCCAAGATGTAGAACCTTCCGTCCAGCTCTCCCATAAGCAGGCCTGCAGTCCAGTCGGGGTCCTTGTTTTCAGAGCTTGGTTCTGTTGCCGCTGTATCCCACCAGCGGACCTTTCGCATTTTTCCTTTCCTTTTGCGGTATTCATTATCGAGGGATAAGATTTCTGGTTCGCCGATATTTAATATTTTCATCTTTTCCGGAACCTCTGAGCGGTCAATAAACGTGAACCAATCCGTCCGGAACATAGTTCCCGCAGTGTGCCTGATCTTCCAGTTGCCACCTAGAAGTCGTTCGCGTTCCACAAGAGGAAGAGCTAGGAGTCTTCCTCTGTACCCAGGGTCTTTCGTGGTAAGGGCTGGATTGTCTTCCAACTTCGCTGCAATAAAAGTAAAGGACTGAGGATGGAAATCTTCTTCCGGGATTATGTCTTTGGTCTGCTCCCGGAGTTCAGTTTTGGTGTCAGCCCAGTAGATATGATCTAGGTGCCTGACAAAATACCTGATCACACCGGATCTTTCAGGGATGGGATATCCTGTTTCCTGATCAATCCACCAGGCAATAAAGTCTGCAACCCAGCTGTCAGGATCCGGGTTGCATGTGGCCCGCATATAGGGCTTGACACCGCATGTTGAGCGATTCCTGGAGAGGAGATAAAAGAACTGGCCTTCGGAAAAGTGGCAGAGTTCGTCAAAGCCGATATAGCAGATCTGTGCGCCCTGATAGTTGTGCTTGCTTTTCTCGTGCTCCAGATGCGCAAACTTAATCGAGTTTCCGGAAACAGGGAAATACCATAGGAGATCTGATTCTCTTGGTATTGCTGACCCTTTCGGGTAGTAGGGATAGATCTCCTGCGAAGTATCCCACAGACCACCTTCATTTTTAATCTGAGGGTACGTTCTCCGAAAAATTGTAGAAGTGAAACCTTTGACATGGATATGTCTGAGAGGTTCATAAAGGAGACACCAGGACTTTCCCGACCCGGCTGACTCCCCATATAAAATTATATCTGCTGGAGAGGAGAGAAAAGTTTCCTGGGGGCCCGGCTGTGGCTTTATCTCTTTCATCTATACATCAAATTATAAAAAATTATATGCATTGTTAATTAAACTTTCAATAATTCTTTTATGATCATTAAGGTAATTAATATATTCTTGCACAGTTTCTTGCACTTTTTCTGCATTTTCTGAATCAGGGCTACCTTCCATAGGAATTTTGTGAAATGCATCATAAATATTTAAAAAATTACCATGTAGCTCTGCTAATAAATAGTAATCATCATTTTCATCCATAAAACACACATCCGCTATTCTTTAATAAAGCGATTTTATTGTTTTTCAGCTGGTTTTTCAGGTTTAGGGACATCCGGATCCCGGCCATTGTCCGGGAAGTACATCACGACTCCACCTGAATGTTCCATACCCATGTTTCCGGACAGTTCTACTTTCTGCTTTGTCAGACCCTGTAGCTCTGCGATAGCCTGCACGTAATGGAGGTGAGTGTTCTTATCGCCTTCGATGTGATCCTTTTTCAGGTCAAGGCCTTTTAGGCATTCGCGGAGAAGGCCTGCCCGGGTTGCGAGCTCATTTTTCAGAGTGAGGCGGTCCACTTCTTCCAGAAATATGGGAGATTGCCTCCAGTCATATAAGGTCCTTTCATTTACCCCCACTTCAGAAGCGACGTCCTCATATTTTTTAGTGCCGAGTGATAACAGTAATGCAGCTTTCTTCCTCAATGGAGTCCATTTCCAAACCGGAGGTTTTCGGGTTGTTTTCTTTTTCGTTTTCTTCTTTTTCTGAGCTGCTGACATGAAGATCTATTTATAAATTAGTTTAAAAGTTCATATTGTTAACGCCGTTAATAAAAGATGCAAAAATAAAAATATAAAAAAATATTATGCCACGAGTTTTACATGCTCCTTGCCCCACATCAGGACATCTCCCTTTGAGGTCATTTTTTTGAGAGTTGTTTCTATCCTCTCTTTTTTGATGCCATGCTGCTCTGCTTCGTTGAAAAGATCCTGGACAGGTACCTTACCTGCGGGATATTTCCTGCCGCGCTCCTGGAGGACCTCTCTTACCATCCTAATTACATCCCGCTGGCTCTTTGATGATCCACCATTGAGGACCGATGCATCGACCTCCCCGGATTGAGAGTCAATACCCACAGTCCGGAGACAGTTAAGCATCAGCCGAGTCGCACGTTTTGCGTCATCGAGTGTAACCCCTTGGCTTAACCTTACCCTTGCAGAGGCCTCGGCGAGCCGTACAGTGGCTTCTTCTTGCCGTGTGGTGATTGGTATCGATTTTATCTTACTTGACTGTCCCGTTTTCCTAAGGTCCAGGTAAAAATGGTGTATGTGGTCCCTGGCTTCTGTCGTCAGAACAGGGAAGATATTCCTCCTTGCATAGGCGACGTGTTTCCGGAAAAGGTCCGGAGGGATCTCGGGTCTAACGTGTGTGGAAGCTTCAGCCAGTTCTTCAGTTGAGAAGGCGGAATCAGAGACCGTTTCACGCTGTTGCCGCATCTCCCCTGCGGTATGAGTGCCTAACACATGCTCCGATATTCTCGCATCTTCTACAGCGTTAGGGGTATCCAGCAAAACGAAGATGAGATCAAACCTGGATAGTAGAGAGGGCGGCATATTGATCTGTTCTGCAAGGCCCTCGTAAGTGTCAAATTTTCCGTACTTCGGGTTTGCGCTCATGAATACAGCAGTGCGGGTTTTCAGGGTTGCGATGATGCCGGCTTTGGCCAGGTTTATCTCCTGCTGCTCCATGGCCTCGTGTAAAGCATCTCTGTCACCCTGTCTCATCTTATCGGCTTCGTCGACGTAGGCAACGCCCTTGTCTGCCATCACAAGGGCACCGCCTTCAACCGCCCACCTACCTTCTCCGAATTTTTCGTCTTTTGTGACGATGGCTGTCAGGCCTCCGGCAGTTGTAGCTTTTCTGCTTGTGAATACCGCCCTTGGGGACCTGGCCTGTGAAGACTTCATGAGTTTGGTTTTGCCTTTTGAGGGGTCCCCCACACAGAGCAGGTGGATGTCTCCCCTGAGGTATGAACCATCCGGAGCGTTTTTCGGAACGCCAGAGAAGAGCTGTAGGGCTGTGGCCTCTTTGACGTCATCCATGCCGTAGATAAGAGGAGCTATTGAAGAGATAACCTTATCATAGACTGCCGGGTCCCTAGCAAGAGTGAGGATCTTCTTCTCGTCTTCAGGCGTGATTTCAATCTCGTCAAAGGCAGTACCCATACGCTCGATGGAATTGACCTCGAGGAATATGTCATAGAAAGTTGATTTCCCATCCCTTATCGTCCTCTGCCTGCTCATGAGGATCCCTGTTAAGATCACTCTCTCTCCGGGTAATATTAAGCCCGTCAGATCCTCTTCAATTGAGATGTCCAAGTTCTGTGCCTGTGTGCCTCTAAGGTCCTCAGGGGGTTCTTGGACCTGCAGTTTCTGAGCATCTACAAAGATCGAGTCCTCGATCCTGACTTTGTATGGGCCTTTCTTCCCGCAGGTTTCGTTCTCACAGCCGGAGAAAGGTTCTTCAAACTTGAAAGAAGGCTGGTCCACGAATGTAATGTGTTCACACCTTAAGCACTGGAAAGCCGCTTTTGTAATCCTTGGCCTGACTTCTGTTGCCTTCCTGACCATCCCTTCAATAGATATCAACTTTCCTAAGTGTTTGCTTCTGAGCTCTCCTATGGGAACCCTGGTGGGGACGTTCATAATCCTTACATGGGCATCTTTAAGGATTTTATCAACGGGGAGATCTATTTCTTTTAGGTTTGTCTCGAATTCTGGAATTAGTTCTCCGGGGTTGTTAAGTAGATCACGGGCGAGGTATCTGTCGAATTTTTCGACGTTGATGAAGTTAATATATAGAGATCGAGTATCCGGGTACATATTAGCGAGTTCAAGGATATCGGTCCAGCAGTAGTCTTTGAAAAACCTTTTTATCATCTGGGCGTGTTTATTTTCGTTGTCTTTAGTCAAGGAGATCGGCCTCCTTTAATTTTGAAAGAACCCATTCCCTGGTTTCCGAAAGAGAATCGAACAAGAATATTGTCATATTCGTTTTCCAGTCAATTTTCCCGTTACTAACCTGGATAGCCAGAGACTCTTTCCATTTTTCAAATTTCTCAAGTCTTAATCTTTCAAGACTTGGATCTACATTCTTAGTCTGTCTCTTTGTTTCGGTTTTAGACATCTGGTCAAGAAGCCTGTAATTAGCCAGCTTCGTTTCTTCTTCTTCTAACGATCTTTTTAACCGTTCTATTCTCAATTCACACGCCTGAATTGGGTTCACCTCTTCGAGTCGTCTGAGCATTCCTTCCTCTAATAGATCTTTATAAACTGCTTTACCAGATTCAAAAGTCATCTCATATGCGAGTTTTATTCGTAAGTCTACAGCAGTTGTAACTTTGTCTTTAGCCAAGAATGCCCACCGATCACGTTTTTAGTATTTTTGGTTTATTTTCTTTGGAAATAGTCTATAGGGGGTTTTCTGTTCAGCTTATACGTACTGTACGTACGTACAGTACGTAGGATAATAGAGCCTCGGCTCATACAACAAAGCTGAACGTTCAGCCGATACGTATTTTATGGGGGTTTCGGGGGTTTTAGTTGTACGTATTATACGTACGTATTAGATCACAAGATCTTCACCCCCTAGACCTTTGCAGAAATCTTGAAAAAATAACAGGGGAAAATTCCCCATTTAAACAATCCAGAAACATTCCTCCAGGAGAATATTCGATTCATTTCGAGAGCAACATATCTCCCAGTCGTGAACTTTTTTCGTAAGCTGCGCAAGCTCAGAGCTGCAGATCCTGACGATCTTCTGAACTTCCTGCCAACCTTCCCTCAAGAACTGAGGAAGATATTTTTCAGGACCCAAGAAGAAATCCCAGGGAAGAAAAAACGACTCTGGACCTGTATGGGTATTTTCATGCCTTCCGTCAAGTACCCGAAGTTCTCCTTTAAGTCTCTCAAGCTCCTTCCTGAGCTTTTCAATTTGATCTGGCACCTGAGAGCTTTGGTACTTTGAATTATCACAGGGCATTCAAATCACCATCCTGAAAACCTTCGTCCACGCAACGGATTTACCATCAGAAAACGCTGACAACTGGATCTTTTCTGCAGGCACGCGGACAAAAATTACAGGATCTATAGGGTCCGCAGGATCTTCTTCTGAATGGACACAAAAAAGATACTCTCCACCTGCCTCCGTCAAAGCTTCGTGCTGTGCTTCCTTAAAGAAAAATCTACCAGACCTGCATTGGGTATTGGGATGACTGCGATCTATTGCAGACTCAACGCATGACTTAATCTCAAGGTGCTTTCCCTTGTATTTTGCATCGAATTTACCATCCCCGAAGACAACTCCTGGAAGAAGCCTCATAACAAGCTTTTCGATTTTTTTCCCATTCCTGGAGGCCCGGGTGTTCGGTTCTATTGATGCCGCTTTCACGATTCCACCCCGACCCAGTTTAGTCCAGGTTTCCGGGTGATGATCACCCCTGGGGATTTCGGAATGAAATCCGGATCCAAAAAAGAAGGAAGGGTCATTTCAAACCCCCTGCAAAACCGTTTGCCTTGCAGCCCTTTCTTTTCCCAGGATCTCCAGATCAGAGATGTCTATCCTGAGCTTCCAGACCGACAGCTCATATCCGCACTTTGGGCACCGCACATATGGCCACTGTGGCTTTGAATATCCTTTCAGGTGCCAGCCACCGTCGTGGTCATAGGAGCGCAACTCTCCGTTTTTCAAAGGTTCTCCGCAGCTGCAGGTCTTCCTCTCGCTCTGAAGCACCCTTTCCCAGAGCTTTTTCTGAGTATACCTGGCAAGCCCCGGATACGTAATACTACAGGGCTCAGGGTGCTGCTCCTCTTTCTCGTCTTCCTGCCGGACTTTTGCCCAGCACACCGGACCGTATCCTCTTTTGATGTTGGCAGCGTCCTTAAGTGCTCTGTGACAACGCCGGCAAGTCTTCGAAGGGGTTTCCCCAGTCATAATCCCACCCCCCAGGTCACCTATAGAAAGATTCAAATCAGGGAGTGAGATACTTCCTGACTGAGTGAAGCTCTGTCCATCGCAGGTGGCCGCCTTGATGTTTTGCAGTTCTTCACTCACGCTTTCACTTCCCTGGCCTTCAACTGTTTCCTGATCTCGTACACAAACCGGGCCCCGGGAGAATTTCGCTTCTTCTCAATGAGAGCTGCCAGCTCAGGGGCGTGTCGAGTAGGCATCAGGCATCTCCTCCGAACTGAGTTCTGAGCCGCAGATCTGCAATGATTGCTCTGTCGATTGCCCGAAAAACGTCGTCGTCATGCACAGAGATTTCCCAGTTATATCCCTTTGAGTTCCGTATAATTTCCACGCGGTCCTGAGTGACATTTTTTATAATCTGCAGCTGGGACGGCTCCGGTTCAATAGCAGGTTGAGCAGCTGCTTCAATAGGGGGTTTAGCTGGCTGCCCCACCTGCTCTACAGGGAGTTTAACTTCTTCCGAAAGCTCTTGTTTGGGTGGCTCTACCTTTTCGGGATCGCAGGTAGGGGGGTTCGGGAGAGGATGGGGTTCTTCGGGTTTTTCAGTCTGAGCGAGATTCTTAAATTCTTTCATCGCTGTGGATATATACGCGGCAGCAGCAAGCTTCATCTTATCATCAGGTATCTCCGAGATCGGCACCTGGTGAAGTTGCGACTGCTCCCAGCTTGAAGCTACAAACCAGGGGTCTCGTTCAGCATCAAGGTTTATGCCGATCACCGTCTGGCCGAACTTCTCTTTATCCAGGCGCTTCGTGCCGACTGTTATCTTCAGGATCTCTTTGGTTCCAGGCTTTCGGAGTCTGCGGTTTTCGAACATGAACCCCTTTTCTTTGAGGAAATCCTCCATCTCGATCTTTTCACGAGCAGAAAAAGCAGTCTTGGTTGCTGTGTCCGTCATAGATCAGCCTCCACAGTCTCAGGCGTTCTTTTGATAAAAACAGGCTTTTGTTTCTTTCCGGATCCTCTCTTTTTTGAAGTTTTATTGGGGATTTCAGTCTGGGTTTTTTGTCTCTCAAGATCCGGCATATCAAAGAGTACAGCTGCAGGAATGTCTGATATGGGCTCCTGAAGGTTCTCAAGCAACTTGTTAACTGCTTCAGACTCTCGCTTCAGATTTTCACCAGCTCCGAGCAGCAGCCGATTAGAACCCTCTGCAAATATTACTTCGTTTTCAGGAGCATTCGGATCAGAGACTAGCTCAGGTTCTATCACTTCAAAACGAGTTTGCACTTCAGGCAAAATATCAATGTCCCAATCTTCTATTTTTTTAGGGGTAATTACTGAAGCGAAGGCAACCTTTATAGACATAGAGCTTTCAAGCTTGCTAACCAGCTTTTCAAAAGCCAGCGCCGGCATATACATCCCATTGAGTCGCAAACTTTCCTGGTATTTGCCTGCAAGTTCGAAGGCCAGCTTTTCGATGATAGGCTCGAATGTTTGCAGGATATCCTCGGGCAATTCATGCTTTTCGATGTTATGAGCGGTTTTCACTCCAGACACCTCCTCATTTCCATCTGTTCAGTCCTGGCGCAGTCAGAACATAGAGGCCGGACCTCGCTTGAAAACGCGACAATATCCTCACCGCATCTCCTGCACTTGGTTTTTACTTCAACATCATCACACATTTCAACAACTCCTTTACAATCCATTCAGGGGATGTACTACACACGGCAGAGTGTGTGGATTCCCATACTCAATTGAAGTGATGTCGTCCCATCCCCGCAAGTTTGCGACGATGGCCAGTAAAACCGGAACGTATGTGGATCCGAAGATACACAAAGCGACCGATTCCTGTCCGGTTGTCTTTTTTGCAGTTGCTATTTTCTTGGCAATATGCTCCAATATTGCAGGAACATGGTCCAGTGTATACTCCTTCCGGACCTGTTTTCCAATGTACACATTCCCAACATCAGCCGGGACGTCCTCCCGGAGATCAAATCTTACCGTCACATTTTTCGTCACGCAACTCACCGCTGGTCATACTGTTCACGACAACACTCCTGACGACTATTTTCAGCGCCCGGGTTGCCTTCTGTCTTTCAAGATTGTGAAGTACACCGGCTGCTACCTGGCGCCCGTAGAAAACCTCAGAAGACTTGCTTTCACACGACAACTGTTCGATTCCATTCCCGCGTGCTTTTTCAATTTTCTCGTAGAGGTCTTTAGGCATCCGGAAGGTGCCAGTTATCATGTTTTCTTCATCGATCCAGCTACATTCTGCGCAGTCGCAGTCCGACTGCTCGTTGTTTCTACTTTCCGATGTTTTATTCTCTATCACAACTTCACTTCCAAATTTTTTAGTGTATTAACCCCGTTGCCCTGCCCGGATTTGAACCGGGGTTTCTTGATCCAAAGTCAAGAGTGATTGGCCTGGCTACACTACAGGGCTACACGTGCCCCGTCCCGGTTATCCCGGGACGGGGGTAGACTATGGTTTACAGTGGTCCGTTTTTCCGTTTATCAACTGACCCCTGAAACCGCCCGTGGGGCCAGCAGGTTTAAACTTATTTATGCTGTTGTCTCATCCAGAATTTTTTTTGTTTTTTATTGTGTCCGGGTGGTCCCGGATGCCGTATTCAGGAATCGAACCTGAAAGATCATCGAGGGGAGACAGGATCTTACGTCCAGTTACGGCACGTGGTTCACCCAGGCAGGGAAGCCGGGGGTATGTTCATCAGGATTTGTGCCGGTGCCCAGGCTTGAACTGGGGTGTGTGGGTGGTGGAATCGAGGTATGATACAGGATCTGAGAAAAGAGTCCTCCCCCGGTCACCGGCATGATGTTTTGTTCTGACACTTGTTTCCTGTGAATTGAAATATTTGAAAATCCAACTTTTTTCTATTACCAACGAAATACTGCTGGGGTTATTTTTCTGGGGAGGAGTTCTAACTCTGGCAGCTTGTGTCACCAACTATGGGATGTTGCCGGGAGTATGTTGTGGGGGGATTACTTTCCGGCAGTCCTGTACCGCGTTTTTTTCTGATTCTGACACCCAGAGCTTGGCCATTGTGATCGTGGTCACAGCATACATCCTGCCCTGAGCTTTATATCCCTGGATCTCCGCTTCTGGGGTTGCTGCTAGGATCCTGAGGTTTTCCTCGGTCTCAGGATCGAACCGGATCATACCTCAGATCCCCCCGTAGATCCGGACTGAACTCGTCCTGGTACGTGTCCCATTTTCCGTGAGTTTTTCACTTACTCCAGTTCCTATATCCTGTACTGTGATGCCGTACTCATCCTCAAACTCGGTGATGATTGACATGATATCTTTCTCAAGCCTGCGCATGGCCTGTTTTGCCTCAGTTACGGTATGGATATCCGGACCCTGTGTCATGTGGATGCAGCCTCCTCCTTTCCAAGCAGCTTGTCAACGTGAGTGTCGTAATTCTCCTGCTGCTGTTGCGGGGTCATTGCCCTGTACTCAGTTCCAAACTTCGCAACAATGGTTCCATCCGGCTCCTGCTTCACAGGAATATTCTCCCTTGCCAGGCTGGCCAGCAGGCCTGCTCTCCACTGCCAGAAGTCGGAGAGGTAAGCAACTCTGTGCGTCCTGGACTTTCCCCAGCTGGAGTTGCCTGAACTCCCTGACTCAAAGCCGGCACGTTTTGCTGACCAGCTCATTGCCCTACCTCCGCCAGGTGATCGGGATGCTCTGTCCCGGAGCTGTCAAGGATCGCGTTGATTTCGTGGATCAACACCTGGACCTCGGAATCAGGAGGGCTGAGTTTCGAGATCCTGTCGAGCCTTTCCTGGACTGGGAATACGATCTCGTCGTTGTACCAGTTCGACATCACTCTCCCTCCGGAAAATCCTCATACTCAATTTCACCGAATTCCACTTCACATGGTCCCTCCCACAAAGGGCAGGTCTCAAAACATTTTCTCGCAGCACATGGTTTATCGTCGTCTATTTCGTTGTATAGTTTCCTCTGGTCCTCGCATACGTATGCATTTATTATGTCAAAGGCTGTAATTTCCATAGTCATCAAGCCTCCTGCTTCTCACGAGGGCATTCAGAAAAGTTTCCAGGGATACGATATTCTCCCGAGGGGTGTTTGGTTAGCTGGCAAACTCTTCTCCTGCGGCCATACTGCACTACCTCGATCAGGTCACTGCATCCCCTCGCTTCGCAGTTTTTGACTGATGGTTTGAAGGTCATTGCCCAGCCCCCCTGGGAGTGGAGTTATCCCCATCTGTGCTGCTGCTGGCAGGATTGTGTTTGCATGGAGAACGAAGTGCATCAAAATTACTGAAGTTTCGACAGCGTTAGAACGACTTGCAAATACTTTTTTATCAACCATTTCTTCGAGTGCACCATCAGCCAGCCTGAATATGAGAAGCTTGACGAAATTTTACTTTTCCTAACAACCATTCTTTTTTACACCTTTACAATTTTTCAACTTCTATGTGATCGCCACAATAGACGTACTGGAATTTGTCTCCAGGTCTGAGCCCGAGCTTTTCCGCAACCTCATAGGGAAACGGGGCTGAGTTGTTTCTCCACAGTGTGCATCCTTTTCCGAGTACGGTTTTTGATTTCATGTTCTTCCTCAATGTCGCAATAATAATGTTCCTATTGCAATATACCTATTATCTCATAAACGTATAAATAGTTATCTACAATACTATTGCAATATGGCAAAGATAGAAAGACGAAAAGTCGCTCTGAATACTACAGTATCTCCACGATTAGGGAAGCAGGTTGATGACCTCGCTGGAACTGGAGAGTTTTCTAGCCAGAGCGACATTGTTTCTTTCGCACTTACTCAGTTTTTTGTTCGTGAAGAACAGCGAGAAAAAGAAAAGAAAATGGCAGAACTCTATTCTATCCTAATCCAGCATAAGGAAGGCAGGGAGCTCTTAGAGGAAGTTCCACGAACTCCAAAAGAAAGAGCTGAGGCATTTACAAAAGCAGGCATCGCGTTGGTTGAAGCCGGAGAATATGAAGAGGCAAAGAAATATTTCGCAAAAGCTAAGGAACTCGAAGACTCTAATTCTAATTCTAAATCTGACGAAGATTATCCACGTGAGTATATATTAGAATGAAAACGTTTTTTAAGGAGGATATAAATTCTCCTCACTGATTTCCATTTTCGTAATAACTAATTGTGTTTTTCAACTTGTCCTCATGGTTATAGATATCATTTAAGTCTATGATAGGGATTTTTTCTTCACTATTTTTGCCTTCTGCAAATAATCCAATATACTTTTGTTTTGTGTTGAAGTACAGACGGCAAATTGGTCTTCTATTGTTATCATCCAGCAGAATGCCACAGTATGATTTCTTATCTCTTAGGGCAATTCTTTTGGGGTCAACAGTCACCCTAAGAATAGATTTGATAATATTATACCCGTCAATCTCTTCATCGGTTGTTATTATATCGTTTACAGATGGAGGGATTTTTTCGTTTTCATCGTTTGTATTTGATGTGGATGAAACCGAATCTTCGGTCATGGCAAACTTCAATCTGTCGTTTATCCGATCATTTATAAATTGATTAAGTGCATTCTTTGTAATTATAGTAAACTTTTCACGGACCGATTGGGTAAAGACTCCTTCCTTTACCTTCTTAGCAAAGAACTTAACAAATTCTTCTGAAGGGTTGTTTATTTCGTTCGCAAGAATGAGCTTTATTTCTTTCGTATACTTTAATTCACATGCCACATTCGTTAAATCTTCAGCATTAAAGGACTCCTTTTTAAATCGTTTTAATTCGTTGATTAAAGGCTCTTTAATATCCAGTAAATTTATTTCCATGAACGATTTATCATCCATCTTATTTGGGGTATCTATATCCGTATAAAAACGATATACTATGCCATTCGTGAGGATTCCAATTTTTGCTTCACTCACACTAAAATACCTGAATAATTGAGATGCGTGTTCCTTATCGAGATCGGCATCGATATTTTTACATTCAATTAGTATAATCGGTGCCCCTTCCTGCATTATAGCATAATCAACTTTTTCACCCTTTTTAGTACCAAAATCAGTCGTAAATTCTGGAACCACTTCGGTGGGATCAAAGACATTGTATCCCAATATGTTTAAAAGAGGCAGAACAAGGGCATTTTTTGTGGCTTCTTCAGTTTTTATGCTTTCAGACAGTTTCGGAATTTTAGCAGCTAACACTTTAATTTGATCTATGAAATCCACTAACAACACTCCATATATATAACTATTAAAACGTCAAAAAAGGTGTTTTGTCCTGAAATAATTTCGCTTTGAAACTTTTTTCCTCTTGTCCATGTTTTCACCACCCAAACAATCTCACTCCTATTCTGAACTTTGCCTCAACTGGTAATCTATTCCAGAATGCTTCCTGTGGCGATTCTAACTGTTCAAGTTTCAAAGCTCCATGAGGCCTCTTGTTATACCACTGTACGAATTCTTCAAATGATTCAAACTCTCCTCTAAACCTTTGATATGTATCGAACCATTTCTCTATTTTTCCGTTTGTCTGAGGATGTCTTACCCTTGCAAGTATTGGTTTGATTCCAAGTTCTTCAATGCATCTTTTAAAGTCACTATCCCATGAACCATCCTTATTAATCCTGTGAGCTCCGAATTCACTTCCATGATCCATAATGAGCTCTCTTAAAGGGTATATGTCCCAGTACTCTTTAACAAGTTCATCAATCACTTTAATGGTGTTCTCCGTGTTGCAATGAACGTACTCTCCACCTGCAATTATCATTCTTGATGAATCATCAAGAATGGCACAGACTTGAAGTCCTAACAGGGGATTCTCATGCCAATCGATGTGTGCAGCAGACATGCTGTGTTCGCGTTCGTATCTACACCATTTTCTTCTCTGTTTCTTTTTTCGGTTTTCCTTGGCAAGGTCCATGCTAAGTAGATAGTTATGGATTCTGTTATGAGATATCTTACGATTATATTTGCCTTCGATGAGAATCTCAAGGTAACAGGCTCCAAACTTATAATCAGAGTAAGTTTGGTCAATCAATTCCTGATCAGAGGAGGATAAGGGGTTCTTTGGTCTTCCAAGATTAATGCCAACTTGAGGAAGCTGACCAGTTTCAACGTATTCTTTGTAGATCTGCTGAACTCGACGGGCTGAGATCCCCTGGATCTCAGCTATCGTCGAGGTAGATTCACCTTTCGATTTTTGAGCAATGATCCAACGTATCTTTTTTCCATTAAGTTTCACAAAAGATAAGGGATTACAACCGACATATTTAGCGCGAAATAATTTCGGGATAAAACAAAACGTCAAAAAAGGTTAGTATGTTATTACAGATATATTTGCCGGAATATAATAGATATTAATTTGGAGGAGCAAAGAGTGCTATTAAAAACACTGATATGAATTATGATTTAATGTGTATGTATAAAAAAGGAAAGATCAACGAAAGATATAATACACGAAGAAACTCTACATTTTAATACCACGCTAAGGTTTCAAGCGTTACAGCTTTTGAGAGATATTTTTATATTGCTACTGAAATTTCCTCGTTGTGGAATTTCCGCTTTATTTCATTTGAGAAAAACATATGGAAGTGGACCCATCGAAGTTGTGACGCCATAGATGAGATCTTACTGAATCTTCAAATTTCTATCAGTTGTTATTACTTATTCATATTTTTGGTAGATAATTTTATTACGATGTAACTACTATCATTTAGGCGGCTAGCTTCAAAACAAACTCTTAACCCCCCATACACCCCATACCCACACGTCTTTTTTAAGTATTGAAGCTGGCCGCTATGAATAAGCAAAGGAGTGCTTTGCAAAAACCAGAGAATTGAAAGGCTCTGATTCTAAAAATTCAAAACCTGATGAAGATTCTCCGCATGAGTGCATCCCCGAACTTATTCATATTTAATACATACTAGTTTAACATATAAATATAATTTGACAATTTGCCCAACCTTCTTTCTTTCAGAGTATATAAAGAATGCCTGCAGGTCGTAGAACAACTCCGAAAAGACGAGGTTCCTAAGACAGATCACTTTATTGTTGAATGAATTGCTATGGTCGACCATTCTTGGCATATAATACAAAAGCCATGCCTAAAAATGCAATAACTATACCTATAATTACATACGGCATATCGTATACTATACCAAAGCTAATATAGCTAGCGCCTACAAAAAACAAAAACATTCCTATTAATAGATTTATAGTATACTTTGTAAACTCATTAAAAAACATGACGAATCCCAACAAAACAACTGCTTTCATTTCTTTTTTATATGTCTGCCGTGACCTATTCACTCATCGGTTTCAATCACATGTATTTATGTTAAACTGTTGATATAAATAAGTATTCCATATTATACCTATGTAGATATACTAACTATATGTTTTTCAAAAAAATGCGATGAGTTTTTTCGTAGTAGAGGTACTTCAAAGGCACTTATTTTTAGAGCGGATAAGCAAAGAAAGCATGAAGGTCGCAGGACAACTCCGAAAAGACAAGGCACCAGATACTACCAAGAGATGTGTCAGCTTTAATGTAACTTTCAGTCCCACCTACTTTTTCCGTATGATATCATGGCCAAGCCAATTAGCCCAACAATCAGGCCAATAATTGTGTATAGTGAACTATGTCCAAACAAAACATAAATTATTCCCAGAAAAACCAATATAAACCCTAGAATAGAATAACCTAACCGTTTGGTAAATTCAACTAAGAGCCTATCCGAAAAGTGTTGTGACCTACTGTAACTTACCATTAGCAATATACAAAACCGAAGAGGATGCCCTACTATTATAGACCTCTGTGACTTTTTTACATGCATTACTGACTTTTCGGATAGGTTCTTAATTAAAATGTTTACAAATAAATGCATCAAAAGTACTACATTTGTTACAGATCATATGCTAACTGAAGATAAATAGAATGAGATTCAAATAAAAAGATTTATTATCGTTATACAGATTACAGTAATGTGAATGTCAATTAATGCTTGACTATATTATGAAATATATTCTTATTATAAAATATAACTTGCTAATATATTCAACTTGATCGTTTTTGATCGTGTAATTAGTGCAGTTACAACAAAATGATTATTGAAAAAAAGGAAAAAATGAAAGATGATAGAAAGGTGTTAAAAGATGAAATATCAAAACACTAATGTACTCAAGATTTCTGTAATCTTTTTGATTATCTTATTTCTTGGAATAATGAGTGCATTTATCACACATGCTGCATCATATAATTTTGTAAAAGTAATTGGTTCTAGTGGTACTGGTTCTAATCAATTTAGTTCTCCAAAGTACGCTACTACAGATTCGTCAGGTAATATTTACGTTGCTGATACTGGCAATAATCGTATTGAGATATTTGACAAAAATTTTAATTACATTGACAAATGGGGTTCAGGTGGCAGTGGAAACGGGCAATTTTACACTCCTAATGGAGTTGCTGTAGATTCTATGGGGAATATTTACGTTGCGGATTATAACAATCACCGTGTTCAGAAATTAGACAGTACAGGTGTATACATTAGTCAATGTGATTCTTCTACAATTGGTGACGGTTTGAGTTTTTATCCTGTTGATTTAGCTGTAGATTCTTTGGATAATGTTTATGTTTCAGATAGCCGTAGCAATCGAATTGTGAAACTAAACAAAGACGGAAATTACCTAACACAATGGGGTTCCAAGGGTGCGAGTAGAAATCAATTTAATGACCCAGAAGGTATTGCTGTCGATTCTTCTGGAAATATTTATGTTGTCGACTCAGGCAATAGTCGCATTATGAAGTTCGATGGCACAGGTACTTATCTCACAGAATGGGGCACTCCTGGACAGGAAGATGGACAATTCCGATCTCCACATGGTATTGCTATCGATTCTTCAGGGGCTATATATGTAACAGATACAGGTAATCGGAGAATTCAGAAGTTCGATAGCACAGGTTCATATGTGACAAAATGGGTTTCTCCAGAAAATGGTGATGGGAAATTTCAAAATCCTGTAGGTATTGTTGTAGATTCTTCGAATAACGTTTATGTCGTTGACTCATTCTATCATTGCGTTTTTCAATTTGTTAAATCGATGTCACCGACAGCTAATTTCGACAGTAGTGAAACTAGTGGTAGTACTCCTCTTCCAGTGAAGTTTACAGACCTATCGGAAAATGCAACTGGATGGTACTGGGACTTTGGAGATGGGTCAACTTCTACTGACCAAAATCCAATACATGTTTATTATGATGAAGGAATTTACACAGTTAAGTTTACTGCTACTAATAGTGCTGGCGGGGATACTATTACAAAGTCAAATTATATCTCAGTGAAAAGTGGACAACCACCCGCACAACCACCAGTTGCAGAATTTACTAGTAGTGCAGAGTCGGTCAATGACTCATTGATTGTCACCTTTATCGACACAAGTAAAGGAGAACCTACTTTTTGGTTGTGGGACTTTGGCGATGGAAATACATCTACTGAACAAAACCCAATTCATACTTATGCTGAGCCAGGTAACTATTATGTAACGTTAATAGTATCTAATGGTGCTGGAACAAATGAAGCTATTGAGGAAGTTTCACCTTCTTCTGTGTGGGGACCCTTACAAGTCGTAATTGCTATTATCGGAGTCATAGTTGCTATTATCGGAGTCATAGTTGCTATTATCGGTATAGTTATCCCATATATAAAAAAATCTAAACAATCACAAGATAATATGTAACACTAAAACCAACTAACAAATGAAAAAGAAAGCAAATGACCTCATGAAAAATGGAGCAAATTCATCAACAACGTAACGGATAATATGTAAGCTGGTCTCAAAACTGGAGGGATGAAGAGACAGTTAAAATTAACATCCCTCTCTTTTTATTACCTGTAGACATCAAGGAAAAAGAGATAGTAAAAATTACTAATACAGCATTTATTAGGCAGTGTCGCAAATTTGCTGTAAATTCAAAGTCATAAGTCCACAGTTGATAACCTCATCATATTTATCCACAAGTTACAAAACAATACGCATATTATGTATGTTTTTTGAATTTTTCTATAAAAAGCTTTCAACAAATATATTAAGCATCAATTGTTTAATCAGAAGTAAATTCTTCCCTCAAAAAGATTGAAGATGTAGCCGAATTTTCGATCATTGTCTATTTTTCTCAATTATTCTTGGTAATTGAACCATATCACTGAATTTTACTAAGAAATGTAAAATTAATTAGATTTATAGCTCTTTTACAAGCTCCATTGATGCCGTTTCACTATTTTTTCTGTAAATTTTACACTTTCTCTTGATACCGTTTTACAATTTTACTGTAAAATTTACAAGTTCTCATGATGCCTGTTTTACTATTTTACTGTAAATTTTACATTTTTTACCTTTTACAGTAAAAGTATACACATTTTACTTTTGACTTGAAACTAATGCTTCCCATTTATTCACTCTTTTATCTCAAATCCAGTTCTCTCGCCACCCTTTATGATTAAATAGATTTTTGCAAAGATATTTTTATTACTTTCATCCAACTTGAATATTTTTTATATTTACAAACCACGTACCCTCTTCTTTAGGGAGGGTTTAAAACAGTGTATATAAAATCAAAATGCCCCGTCTGCGGGAGCAATAATTTTCACAATGTCCAGGTCAGAATTGAAGAAACAAGAAAGAATCTATCACTCAAGGACGTGAACGTAACGGACACGGTTACGGATGAAGAGCTCGCCCGTGAGGTACTTCACGGACTGAAGCCGCATGTATGTGACGGGATCACCATCAGGGAACTTTGTAGAGTCATAAAAAAGTACTACGGGGTTGCGGCTGCTTATTGTTGCGATCTGGTGTCCCGGTTGAAAATTGAGATGGGGATGTATTGCCCGGATCGCCGACATCTATACTTTGTATCCCCCTTTCCTCCACAGTAAGGGGTTATATTTTATTTTATCACTCAAAATAGAGATCTTAAGGAAAGCCTGAATATACATAGATTTGCTGAAATATTTACATATAGTCACTATAGCGATATAGATACTCCTTGTGAAATTTTTAAGTAACCCCTGATTAATTTTATAGAATTCACACTAAAACGCTTGAGTGAGTTCTCTATTAGTGGACATGGGTTGAAAAATATGACAGAGATATTGATGGAACTGAAAGGTGTAAACGGTCAACTTGAACTTTACGGAGATAAAATAATTATCAAAAGGAAGGGCATTCGTTCGAAATTAACACAGGGATTCTTTAAAGGAGACAAAACGATTTATATAAAACAAATTGCAGGAATAGAGTTAAAGGAAGGGGGCCTGATCAATGGCTACATACAGTTTACTTTGTCCGGAGGCGTTGAAAGTAGGCGCGGCCTACTGGGTAAAGATGGCGCTGTTAACGATGAAAACACTGTAATGTTTGCTAAGAAGGATAATGAACTTGCCAAGAGAATGAAATTAGAGATCGAGAATAGAATGACAAGTTTTTCACAGCCAATTACCGTCGCAGTTCAAACCGATGGGGCAGACACAATAAGAAAATATAAACAACTGTGTGACGATGGTATAATTACTCAAGAAGAATTCGAATTGAAGAAAAAAGAAATACTGGGTATAAAACTCGAAGCACCCAGGGAAAAAACAGCTGTCGGAACAACAGGCACTACTCAAACGAAAAAAGAAAACGGTTGGATGACTGAAGAACAGAGAAGGGACTTTGAGGCACGATTCAATATCAGCAAAAACTAAATGTTTTTGAGAAAACTGTTTAGCAGTATAATGTTTACTATTAATTAACTTACTATTTTTCCTACATACAGCTATATAAACTATAATAGAATTTTTTAAATAATTTTCTTCCAAATTTTTATTGCCCCTCCTCCGGGCAAAGATATCTGGTCTGATACAAATGTACGTGAAAACAATCTGCCCTGTATGTAGAAACCCTGCGTTCCACCAAATCGCGCTTCTTCTGGAAACCTCGTCCCAGGATCCGGACAGTGCCGCCAAATATGCGATGGAAAACATCGAAGTAAGAGAATCTGTAGCAGCTGAAGACTTTGTACGAGACGTTCTCTGCACCATTCGCGAATATCTCCACGACGGCATCACGACACGTGAGCTATGCAGGATCCTGAAAAAATATTACGGGATTGCAACCTCATGCTGCTGTGACCTGGTCCAGCGGATAAAGATAGAGCTGGATATGTACTCTCCGGATCGGAGACATCTGTACTTTGTAAGTCCCTAAAAACGAACCAAACCTTATAATCTATAAACCCTCTTTTTTACATGCACATATAAGTCAGACCTTAAAGTTTCCAGTTAACAATATATTTATTTTAAAAGCTTACCACTCGAAAAAACGATTTCGGACCAGGCCAAACATGTAATTAGAATTTCATTTACTGAAATCTAAAAAAGGGCGTTGAATCCTGTTGTGATCCCATTGGAATAATAAGAAGCTACTTTAGAAGCGACTCTCTTGAAGATCGAAAACGAGAGACTCACATGAAGGTATTGAGATGCCGGGAGAAGCACTTACAGATCTGAGCGAGGCGTTTAAGCTATAAAAGCTGATAACAGGGCAGTCCTCTGTTTTGGATTGACACCTACTATTTTCGTGTTGAGATCAAAGGACAAGATTTGAAAAAATGATTACTTTAGTTTTCTAAGTTCAATAATAATTGCTTTTGCATGTTTATAAACAATTGTTTTTGCATGTTTAATCTCATTATATCTGTACGATTTATTGTACATTCCTATTTCTTTGACCTGACCGTTAAATCCCATTTTAAACTGATATTGACCATGTAATTCATTCGGGTGAAGGCCTGATACGTCAAGATTTTTGAAGCCGTTTTTCTTTCCATCCACTATGATATGCCAGATTAAGAGCTTAGAAACGTTGAGACCGTTGTATTCGCCTCTCAATACCGTGGTGTGACCCAGATATATCGTATCCTTATAGTAAAAGTTTATTAATGCTCCAACTTTTACTCCATTGTATTCTGCAAAGAATAATCTTGCCATTTTTTTCGGAAAAAGGATGTCACGGAGTTTTTCAAAATACGAATATGGCACCAAGGCGTATGATACTCTCCAATAACAATTCCCAGTTCTTTCAATAACTCTGTCAATTAATAGTTTCTGGAATTGATTATAGTAAAGGTTTATATCTTCCTCATAGTTCTGACTTTCGTATATAATTATCCCTTTTTTTGAAGCTTTTTTTATATCTCTACTGAATTGTTTTTTGAACCCTTTGCATATTTCAGTGAGATCCTTATCTATATTTATTATAGCAGTTTTTTTGATTCCTGTCTTGGTATATCCGTTTTGAATTAGTGCCGAATCCAGACAACTATGATAAGGATATATCAAATGATCAGTAATGCTTTTTTTGTTTTTGCTATATGAATCAATAAAATCGAACATCAACTTATAAATCTCTTCATTATTGGTAACACTGGGAAGGACACAGGGACCTCCAAAACTATATAACTTATGATGAGGAGAACAACCTATTTGAAAATTATTTGAAATACTTGGAAAATATTTATTAACCCTGTAATCTTCAAAAAGATTTCTGACAAAAAATGGAAAGATCCCGGTTAATTTATTTTCTTCCTCGTCTTCTACTACTACTGATAAAGATTCGGAGTTTAACCCTTTTTCTATAACATCGTTCCATTCCCAAGTATGATAAAAAGTCCCGTTAGGACTTTCTTTAACAACATTATTCCATTCTTCTTTATCTTCGATTTTTACCCTCCTGCAAATAATATAAAGGCCCCCCAGATTCAATTATTATCCCCACATCCGTAGAGATGTCTTAAAATATATTCCCCAATTGTATTTTTACACATTAATGTTTCTTTTTTTATTTACCAATCCAGATTAACAAACGAAAATCTTCGACTCGTTTGGTATGATCTTAATTTTGACACATGAGCAGGCGTATATATATTAATTCATTTCCACGTATTTTCAGAATATAGTGATCTTTACATATATTTATTGCGATTCTTAATTCGCAAAAAGAATCCGACCTTTAATCAAAATCAATATTAGAGATCTAAAGGCTTTGACCAAAAAATCTTATCACAAACAATAACCAACTACAAAACCTTGTGCTGTGTCAACAGCAAAATGTCTTCTAAAACCAATTGAAGCTGCTGAGAATTATTACATCTTTGATGGTTGATGTGACACCAGTAATTTTTAATTTTGGTATTGTTAACTAAATATAGATAACTCTTTATTTCTGTGTTTCATCAATAGAAGAACAGAGTACTTTAGCATTTCAAGACTCTTCGTATAACACTTTGTCTTTCGTCTCAACCTTGCCAGAAAGTGCCTTAATATGCCGTTATATCCTTCAACTGTATACGTTTCTGCTTTGGATTGAGTATGAATATTTTCAGGAATAAACTCTGCATATGCCCTCCAGTGATCAGTCATCACCTCTCCAATCTCTTTCTTCTTTAATTTTTCCCAGAGTAGTTGTCCAGTTTTCGTTCCTCTGCTACCAAAAGAGCAGTTGATGAACTTTTTCCCAACTCTATCAACAGCAATCCAGATCCAGCAATATTTTTTTGTTACCGATGTAAGTGTGCATCTCATCCAGTTCAACAATAGATAGCTCATTTTCGCTTTTTAGCTCCTCTATCTCCTGACCAAAGTTCTTTATCCATTTTTGGACAGAAACATGACTTACCCCTAAAAATCGTCCTATTGAGCGGAAGCCTAATCCTTCAAGATAAAGTTGCAAAGCCTGTCTCTTAACAACAGTGGGGCTAGCAGTTGATTTTGTCTCTACTGAATAGTTATATCCACAATCGTGGCATTTGTAGCGTTGACGTCCACAAACTATACCGTTTTTTGTGTGATTGGAACTTTTGCATCTTGGGCAGTTCATGCAGAAATATAGGTTTTCATAATATATAACTATAATTAACTACCAATGCCTTAATTTTAATTATTAACCGGAATTTGAGCAGGAGTCTTTTATTCTTCCAGTTTTTTTAATCTGTTGGATGAAAAAAAGTTAAAAATAATATGAAGAACACAAAAAAAATTGTAATCAGGAACTTATCCTGCAAAACATTGAGTACGAAAAGAATGCTTCACAGCGCCAGTTCTGGTAATGCAACTCTACTGGTGCTGTTTTGGTGCAAACACTTCAACTCGGAAAATAGTCCGCTTGAACGAGCAAATCTAGAGAAACTGAGAGCCTTAGAAGTATGTTTTTACATTTTCTATTGACTTTACAATCAGAGACACGCACGCTTCTATATCTGCCATATCCAGAACTTCTACCGGGGAGTGGATATAGCGGGTTGCTATACTGACCGTACCTGTAGGAATACCTTCCTTTGTAAGATGGATTGACGTAGCATCGGTAGTGCCGCCGGAACCTACACCCAGCTGATACGGGATCTCGTTTGCATCCGCGGTTTCCCGGAGCCATTTGAGAACCTGGGGATGGGCTATGAGTCCTCTTCCAGATGCGTCTGCTACAGTTATTGCAGGCCCTTTTCCCAGCTCCAGGGCAGAATCCGTCTTGCTGATACCAGGATGGTCTCCCGGAATGGTGGTGTCAAGGGCAAGGGCTACATCCGGACAGAGCCCGAAAGCACAGGTTTTTGCTCCTTTAAGTCCCACTTCTTCCTGAACCGTGCCCACGGCATAGACATTTGCTTCTATTTTGCGTTCGTGAAGCCGTTTCATGACCTCAAGGAGAATTACAACTCCTGCGCGATTGTCAAAAGCCTTGGATGTAACCTTCCCGTTTGCCAGGGGCATGAATTCCTGGTCGATTGAAACCGTAGTGCCTATCTCGATTCCCAGGTTCTCTGCGTCCTCTCTATCCTTTGCCCCTATATCAATAAACATATCCTCAAGTTTCACGGGCTTTTTTCTATCCTCGTCTTTCATCACATGGGGAGGTTTTGAACCTATAACTCCGTAAATAGAGCCCTTTTTGCCGTGTACGATGACTCTCTGGTTCAGAAGAGTCTGGCTAAACCAGCCTCCTATCCCGACAAAGCGCAGGAACCCGTTCTCATCAATATACCTGACCATCAGCCCGATTTCATCCATATGGGCGGCCAGCATTACAGAGGGTCCTTTTCCCTCTTTAATAGCAATAAGGTTCCCCATGGTGTCTTTCCTCATACTGTCAACATATGGCTTGAGCTCCTGTTCAAGAAGTTTCCGGACTTCATCTTCAGAGCCGGAAATCCCATGGGCGTTTGTGAACACTTCGAGAAGGGATTTTATTTCTTCGAGGTTTGCGCTTTTTTCCATATCTTCTGCCATATAAGAAAATCTCCTGAATCCTGATTTAATCTGAATCGTAGTTACTCTGAACACTGGTTAATCTGAGTATAAGTCTGAATGAACGCAATAATTCTCGTGGCTGCCTGTTAAGTTTGGAGTTCATCCAGTTTATTTGCGAATATATCTGTTAAATAGGACATATTATAAATGTCCATTTATGATATCTTTTATTGAAAGACTTCTAAGGCTCTTTAGTCAATGGTTTTAATACATATATAGAAAATCAAACATGCTCAACCAATAATGAACACATACCCGTAATATGCCTTTCCTATCTTTTTTATATTAATTTGATTGTTTGAATGCCCTTATTTAAGTTGAACTTGTTGTTTAAGTTTTTGGCAGGGGCTTTTAAGCCTTTTTCTGGCGGTGAGGATTATTTTCGAAAGCTGTAAGGACAGAAACATTAAAATCCCTTCAGGTTTATTGAGGACTCAGGTGAAAATTATATGACTTCAGAATTACCTCCTCAAATCCAGAACCAGATAGCACAGCTTCAGCAGGTACAACAGCAGGTTCAGGCTCTTGCTATGCAGAAATCTCAGATTGAAGCTATGCAGAAAGAGTCCAAAATGGCTCTCGAAGAATTAGAAAAACTGGCTGACGATGCGGTGGTCTACCGGAATGTCGGAGAACTGGTAATAAAAACGAGCAAAGAGGAGTCCGTTTCAAAACTTAAAGATAGAGAAGAAACACTCTCACTCAGACTTCAGTCTATTTCCAGACAGGAAGAAAGGCTCACTACCCGCTTCAAACAACTTCAGGAGCAGATCCAGCAGGCACTTGGCCCCAAAGCACAATAACTTTTTATTTTTCTTTTGCATTGATAGAATACAGGACATAATATAGTTATAACGGAGATTGTGCCGAAATCCCGGAGCTCCGGGATTTTCGATACCTATAAAAAACGGTAGCCAGAGTGAACAATGCAAGTTGATGAAGTGGAGTTTTTCAACCGGCTCCTTGACTATCGAAACATTTTGTATTTGTGTCATAGGAATGCAGATCCGGATGCTGTTAGCAGTGCATTTGCCCTTGCTGAGGCACTCGGAGGTACGGTCGGACTTGTAGACGGCTGCAACCGTGTGGCATCCGTCCTGATCGACAGGCTCGGAATAGAGGTAGTGGATAAGCCAGACCCTTCAAATTATGGTTTTGTTGTTGTTGTTGACACCTCTACAAAGGCGCAACTAAACGACATCGAGCTTACCAGTTACTGCGTAATCGACCACCATACGACCACCGCCCTCACCGAGAACGCAGAATTTTACCTGCACAGGAACACAACCTCAACTGTAGAGATAGTCTATGATATTTTAAAAGCAATGGGAGCTCCGATTAACCGCAGGGTGGGAATCGGCATGCTCACAGGAATCGTAACCGATACCGGGCATTTCAAGCATGCATCTGTCGACACCTTCCGAACAGTGGCAAAAATAATTGAAGCCAGTGGCGTTGAATACGGAGAAGTACTGGACCTCATGGCTGCCACCCCCCAGGACATCTCTATGCGCATCGCTATTCTGAAAGCAGCAAGCAGGGTTGAACTCGATAGAGTAGGAGACATGCTTATAGCCTCTTCTCATGTAAGTTCTTTCGGAGGCTCTGCTTCTTCCATGCTGATCAACATCGGAGCTGATGTGGCTTTTGTTGCCACTACCAAAGGAGAAAGTGTCAGGGTGAGTGCAAGGGCGAAACGCGATGCCGTAAATGCCGGAGTTAACCTCGGCCAGCTGATGGAAGATATCAGTAACGAATATAACGGCACCGGAGGCGGACATTCGGGTGCTGCGGGAATAGATGTAATTGCCAACATGGAAGAAGTACTGCATAAATGTAGGGAGATGACAAAGAAAATCCTTGAAAACTCCCTTGGAACAACCTCAACAGAGATTTCCGAGGATGAAATCGAATTCAATGAAGAAGAATAGAATAGTAAGATGAATAGTAAGAAGCGGTTTAGAACAAAACTTTTAGAACAGCTAAACTATTAGAACAACTATAATTAAACTGTATATTTCTCCTTTCCTGTATGGTATAATATTTTTCGGTGTATTTTTTCAGCCAAGTGTTTTTCAAATTCAGTGTAATTTTCCAACTGGAACATCTTTCCAAGTAGGCATATTTTCCCAATTATTTGTAACTATTCAGCCACCGATAAAAAAGTATGTTTTTTGAGCAATGCCGTAATTCTCAGGCTAATAGCGGCGCTCCATTGAGCGCCGCTAGAATAGCATCCATGACATTGAGTTCATTCTTTTTAATTGATGATATGTAAGCCCTAATTCTGCAGAAAGCTACCGCTCCTTCTATACTTCTGAAAGTTCCTGATATTTTCTGTTGTAGCTTCATCATCCTGATATCTCTTTCCGCTTGATTGTTGTCAAACGAAACTCTCAGGTTATTGAGGAATCGCAGAATCTGTTCCTTGTGTAGTATGAACCTATCAAGGAGATTCTTTGCTTTTGTTTGTGCTTTTCTTCCTCTCTTTTTCACCTGTTCTTTTAAGGGATCAGGCGGTGGATTTTCTTCAATTCCTCCCTGCATTATTGCATCGTATATTCCCTCGAGTTCCCTTACTTTTTCTGGATCTATTGGAATTTCCATCTCCCTACATTCATCAGTATACTTTTTCATCTCACTGAGTAGTTCATTTATCTCTTTAGCCCATTGCTGCTCAAAATTCTCTTCAATCCCGGTAAGTTCCCGTTTAAGATGAGCGTTGCACAGAGCATGTTCACATTCATACTTGTTATATGAAGCAAATCCATCATGAACTGCTACCCCATTGTATTGCGGAAGAAATCCCAGAGCATCCATTGCTTCTGTCCCTCTTTTTGGATGTGGGAAATAGTAGGTCCATAAATTGTTTGAGACAACATGAAGCCACCATTTCGTCCCTAAAACTCTCATCCCTGTCTCATCACAATGAGCAGTATGAGACGCTAATAGATGTTTCATAGCAGCTTCTTCAAAAGGTTGCAGGTTCTGAAAACATTCTATTTCCGCCCTTTTTATGGTAGCAGGGCTGATACGTACGCCGTAGAAGTCCTCTACCAAATCACAAATCCTTTCATATGGAATAAATTGATAGTTCCTCAAATACAGAATTGAGGCTAAAAGACGAGGACCATATTGAATAGGGAATTTTATAGACTCTGGAAAAGAACCTTTGTTAACTTTCCCGCAGTGAGGACACTTCTTGATTTCACAACGATGTTCAGTAAATATGATTTGGGCAGGAGGAATTTCAGCTTCTTGCCTACGTTCATAGTCCTGAACTTCAGTATCTTCAAGATGATGACCACAATGATCGCAGTATTCCGGCGAATGGTATTTTATCTAATCAGGGTTTTCAACCAGTTTAAGAGTTTTTCCAGGATGACCTTTTTGACCACCGGCTTTTTTGCCGCTACTCTTACGGAGACTCTTAGGTTTTGGTTTTTCGTTACAAAAAACATCAGTAGAAGGAGGTTTACTGCTATTTTGGCTGTTTTGATTCAAACGAGCCTCTAAAATTCTTACACGTTCTTCAAGTTCAGCAATCTGAGAAGCTTGTTTCTCTATGATATACTCAAGTCTCTGGATTACAGCAATAACTGCTTCAGGACCAGCTTCATAAATTTCAAGGATCTCTTCACGTGTAAGCATGATAACGAAATGAAATAGTATTCAATTTATATCCAATTTTTCCTCGAAACGAGGAAAAATTGCTTTTACGAAGGTATAGATGAATAGTTACAATTATTTTCTCAACTTAATTTGAAAAAGATCTTTTCTAATATTCAATAACAACAACGATTATTTATATGAGAATCCAACTAACCTTCACATTACCGAATCTACCGGAAGTTCGTATCCTCCCGTAATTACCTCAATCTTCCGGTACGAAAAACCTGTATAAAATGAGAGATGTATAAAATAATACATCACTATTACAGCATGACCTTAAAGGGACATGAAATGAAAAATATACACAAAAGAAGGTCGAAAGAGACGCGGCCTGAAACTAAAAGGTCTCAATATAAAGAACAAAGAGTGTGAAAAAATGCCAGAATACTGGGATCCTGAAATCGAGACAATGCCTGTAGATGACTTGAAAAAGTTGCAGGAAGAAAAATTGAAGAAACTCGTACATTATGTGTATGAGAACTCTCCTTTTTATAGAAAAAGGTTTGACGAACACGGCGTTCGCCCGGAAGACATCCAGACTCTTGAAGACATCAGGAAGTTGCCTTTTACATATAAGCAGGATCTCAGAGACACCTACCCTACCGGAATGTTTTGCGTCCCCAACTCAAAGCTCGCCCGCTTCCACGCTTCTTCGGGTACCACGGGTAAACCGACAGTGGTCGGGTACACCCACAAGGACATTGACGACTGGGCGGAATCTCTTTCCAGGGCTTTCACCTCCGTCGGGATGGGAAAAGACGATATCCTCCAGGTAAGCTACGGGTACGGACTCTTTACAGGCGGGCTAGGAGCTCACTATGGAAGTGAAAAACTGGGAGCAACCGTACTCCCCACAAGTTCGGGAAACACCGAACGCCAGCTTGAACTCATGAAAGACCTTGGTACGACAGCCATCGCTTGCACCCCCTCATACTTCTTATACATGATTGAAACTGCGAGGAAAGAAGGTATCAGTATCAGGGACGACACAAAATTAAAGAAAGGATTTTTCGGGGCTGAGCCCTGGTCTGAGGAACTCAAGAAGAGAATAGAAGACGAATCCGGGATTAAAGCCTATGATATCTATGGGACCTCGGAACTCAGCGGCCCCCTTTTTACAGAATGTGGTGAACAGTGCGGCATCCACATATGGGGAGACCTGTTCCTGGTTGAGATTCTGGACCCCGAAACCGGAGAGCCTATGCCTGACGGGGAAACAGGGGAACTCGTAATCACCACCCTTGCAAAAGAAGCAAATCCCCTTATCCGCTACAAGATCAAGGACCTTACCAAAAAACTATCGGAGCCCTGCAAATGCGGCAGAACCCATCCGAGGATCACGCGGATCAGCGGGCGCTCGGACGATATGATCATCGTGCGCGGAATAAATGTCTTCCCCGGGCAGGTCGAATCGGTATTGATGAATATCCCGGAAGTCGGGAACCACTTCATGATTATCGTGGACAGGATAGGGCCTCTCGACTCAATGAAGGTCCAGATCGAAATGCATGAGTCTGCATTCAGTGACCGGATGTCGGACATGATGGCCCTCAAAAAGAAGGTTGCAAGCGCATTAAAGAGCGTGCTGAACCTTGCAGTAGAAGTCGAGCTTGTGGAACACGGCTCTCTTCCGCGTTCGGAAGGGAAATCAAAGAAAGTCATCGATAAGCGGAAGATCTGAAGTTTTCTTAGTTTGAAAGTTGAAGATTAAAGCAAGAAATTAGAAATTTAAGAAAAAGAAAGGGAATGCCCGGAAAAAACTGTAGAATACCGCTTCCCTCCGGAGATTCCTGATTTCTGTTCCTCTTTTAAGCTCCTCTTATAAGCTCGAACGGAATTCGGAAAGGGCCTTTATGCTGGAAAAACAATAAACATGTAAACTTAAAATACTACACAGAAACTTATATTATACACTGAGGAAAAAATATTGAGAGAGGAAAAAAGAGGTTAAAAGAAGGAACTGAAAAAACAGGGAAGAAGAAAAAGTAAGTATCTCACTCAATTCGATATTATTTAATTCGTAAAAGGAAAAGATAAAAGATAAGGAAATATGGGATAAAAGGACATGGGTGCTTGAATGGAAGACAAAATTATAAAACAAATTTCCCTTTTTGCGGAAAACAAACCTGGCAGACTTGCAAGCGTGGCAAATAAATTGAAAAGCGCCGGCATAAATATCAGGGCGTTTACCATTGCCGAGTCAGGAGACTTCGGAATCATCCGAATGGTTGTTGACAGGTCAGACTATGCGCACAGTGTACTCCATGAGGCCGGATTCACAGTTTCAGAAACCAGTGTTCTGGGAATTGAAATGGAAGATGTCCCAGGCAGCATGTCCCGGATTGCGGAAGTTTTCGGAGCAGCGAATATCAACCTTGATTATGCCTATGCTTTTGTTACCCGAGACCAAAAAGCCCTTCTCATAGTCCGGGTAAATGAAATTGACAGGGCGATAAAAACGCTGGAAGAAAACAGCATAAAGCTAATCGGCATGAAGGAACTTGAAAAGATCTGATTTTGATTGAACCCCGATTTTTCGGGAAAGCGCTCAAGGAAAAAACCAGAAAAATAATCCAGAGCCAGACATATTATGATAATCCAGAGCCAAGCATATTATATGTCTGAGCAATCTGGAAACTCTCTTTTTACAGGCTCTTGCGTGAATGGCAATCATTTTACATAAAATTTTATAGCCAGGAGACACAGCTAGCCTGAAGTATTTGCTGGAAATTGTTTACTTCTCCACTGAGTAAATAGATACACATTATAAATATAAAAAGAACAAACAGAAAAGGACTTTTCTGAGAAGAAGAAAAAGGCAGTCTGGCTATATGACGTAAACAGGAATAAGGCTGAAAAAAGCAAGGTCAGCGGTTTGACTAAAATGACAGAGAATAAAGATAGCTTACAGGAAAACGCTCAAAACCCTTCAAAGAACAAACTTGGTGGAACTCATACTACCGTTATTGGAGGGAGAAGTGGAAAAAAACTGATAAAGCTTGTAAGCCAGCACCCAGAAATAAAAAAAGTAATTCCGTCCGTAATTTCCGTAAAAGGTGTCGCAGGTGGGAAGCTTGCCGGAAAAGTCCTGCGAGCTGATGCCAGAGGGAACCTGAGGCTACTGTTATCTGAAGGCAGAAGTTTTCAGGAAATAAGGCTGGTGACAACGGTCGGTACAGCTGAGGAGGGGGACAGAATCATGAACGAATTAAATGAGATCTTAAAAAATGCCCTCTGAGGCGTTGAAGGAGAGGTGACTGTTTGACATTCATAGGGGTTGACCACGGGACAACTGCAATGCGTTTTGCACTTATTGAGGATGAAAAGGTCCTGACCTTTGAACTCGGAAGAGCTGAAGCGGCTGCAATGTCAGAAAAAGAAATTCTGGCAGCCATTGAAAGAGAGTTTGGGATCAGGATTGGAGATATCGACCTGGTTGCTCTGACCTACTCCATGGGAGATGGCTTTTCTGCAATAAAGGATGTAAGGAAACTTGAAGGCAGAGGGCTCCAGAGTATAGAAGGCGCAGGAAAAAAGACAGGTGGAGGCACAAGGGTATTTGATGCAGTCCGGAACTCCGAAATTCCGGCGATAGCAATTCCCGGTCTTCATTCAGGGAGTAGAGTTGACCCGAGAATGAAGGTCTTTTCCCATCTCACAAGCCCGGAAAAGCTGGGGATTGCATACCACATCCTCTGTCTAGGCTATGAAGACTTCGTAGTTTCCGATATCAGTTCTAATACCGTAACCCTGGCAGTTGTTGCAGGAAAGGTAATTGGGGCAATTGACGCCTGTATCTTCGCTCCGGGAGTTCACCACGGACCTCTTGACCTGCAGGCGATCAGAAACGTTGACGACAGGCTCCAGACCGCAAACCAGGCTTTTATAGAAGCAGGGACCCTGAAGATGACTCCGTATAAAGACAGGGAAGAACTGCTCAAGGCAGCCGGGAAAGGAGAAAAGCCTGCCCTGCTTGCCCTTGATACGATAGCCCTTTTTGCAGCCATGGAAATCGCTTCCATGCAACTCCTCATGAAAGATTATGGAACTACCGGCACGGTCTTTCTTGCAGGCTCGGTCGGAGAAGTAGAGTATGTGCAGAAAAAGATCTGCACTCATCTGGATCAGGAGTGCCTGAGCCTCGGGAAGTGGCACGCTGCAATCGGCTGTGCCGAAATAGCAAGGGATGTTTCTGCCGGAAAAAAACAGATCCTGGGAGTAAACGTCGATTATCCGTAAAGAGTGGAGAAAAACGATCTTTAGAGAGAAATCAGATCTTTTCCGCAGATTCTTCGTGTTCGTCTTCCGGATATTCTTCGAACTCCGAGGCGTCAAGTTTTTCCTCATCGGCCTCGTCATCATAACCGCTCATGTGGTTTTTGTCCATGAGAATAACATAATCCGCAGAATTCTTGAGCGCGGTGGAAAATCCGGGCTCAACCCCGAAAATAATGGTCTCTTTCCCGTGTTCGTTTGCTTTATTCAGGAGCGGCTTGAAATCCGCATCTCGGGTCACAATTGCAAGAGTATCTATGTTGGGGTTGTAGACCAGTTCCATGCCCTCAACCGCGAGGCGCACATCCACATCACTGGAACAGATGATAGGCTCAAGGCCATGGTTTTCAATAGCCTCGACAAGCTTGTCAGAGGCATACTGGTTCAGGAAAACGCGTCCGATCTTGATATTCCCGTAGTCCTTCAGAACGTCCCTTATTTCCTCAAGATTTACGTCAAACTCTTTTCGGAGGATATTCGGTCCATCCACCAGAAGTCCTATTTTCCTCCTGCCGACCTCTTTCTTGGTACGGAGGTATCTAGAAATGGAATCAAGTCCGCTTTTTACAGGCTTCATTATCAATGTCCTCTATGATCCTTACAGTTTTTTACTCGACCTGCATCTTTTACCTGCATCTTTTTATTTTTATTGCTCCCGATTCTCGGGGAGAATTTATCCTTGAGGGCAATAGAGTTTCAGCAATCCCTTCTCCCTCTATATCTATCGGTACTGAGATTTTGCTTTAACCTTCGTAGTTCTGGTGTTCATAGGCATAAATTTACAGCCAGGTATTTAATGTCTGAAGTCTGATGCCCAACAGTTCGGGTAATAATCTGATGATATCTAAATATTTGCTTTTCTGTAGTAAAACATTTGCATACTTTGACAATAAAAGGTTCCAATTCTGCTTCTCCGAGAGACTGGATTGAAAATCTGATATGTTCTGGAAAAGGGAAGTCGTGAGATATGAATTAGAACCCCTCAAAATTAAACGATGTAACTATAACACACGAGATATATTTTATAGAATTATAATTTATCGGAAAAAAGGCCTTTTCGAACTTCTCGAATGATACAAAGAGATTCCTGAAGTTCAAAGAAATTTTCATTTTTTCGTCCCTTCTTCTGCCTGCTATACTGGATTTCTCCTGACTGCCGGAGAAAAGCTTCATAGACCTCCATAAACTGTTCAAACTCCGGCTCCGTAAGCTCCACTAGCCCTTCTCTCCCCGCAAACCAGTCATAGACCTGCAGAAGGACAATTTCCCTTACCCTCTTCAGACCTTCCTCTTCAAGCTCTTCGGGAGCTTTTTCAAAATAGAGAGTGTTTTTCAGCTTGTGAGACCAGGCTGCAAAGACCCGCCTGAAATTTAAAATCTGGATCGGGACTTTTTCCCCGGGGGTGGGACGTAGATAATAATACCTATCCTGAGAAAAAATCGCTCCTTCCAGCCTCACCACCTGCCATCGTACCTCGATCTCATATATTTTTCATGGATTTTTTTCATGCGGAAACCCATGTAGAGCCCTACGAAGAGCCCGCTCAGGTGAGCGGTATGGGCTATCATGTCCGACGAATTAACCATCAGAAAATCAAAGACAGCAAACAGCAAGAGGGCGTGTTTTAAACGCATGGGGACAAAATAAACATACACCTTTATGTTCGGCTCCAGGACAGTAAGGGCGGCAAAAACCCCGTAAATAGCCCCGCTCGCCCCAACCATAGGTCCGGGGTAGATATTGAAAATGGGTCGGCTTAAGAAGGCATATCCTATTGCAGATAAAACTCCTGCAGTAAAAAAGATCCCCAGGAGCTGTTTATTTCCCACCCTTCTCTCAAGGGCAGTCCCGAAGAAGTACAGGACAAGCATATTGAAAAAAAGGTGCCACAATCCGGTGTGCAGGAAAATATATGTAACAAGCGTCCACGGCCTTGCCAGAAGAGAGCCGGGATCAAACTGAAAAGCACTGATATAGAGAGGACCTATACCCGGAAGCATTTCCAGAAAGAAAGAAATTACGCACAGGAAAATAATTGCCATCGACGGGCTTGTAGAGACTGAACTTTTGATTCTGCCGGTCATTCCACCTCGAGACTCATATGGTGACTCATATGGTATATCATTATCAAACATGTTCCAATTACTCTCAATTTTAATCCAGTATAAAATTTATGAATAAAATCACCTGAATAATAAGGCGGGTTAATAAGAGGCTACTCAGAATATCTCAAAATGAACCAGGGAATATTATTCAAACGCAAGATGCTGTCCAAACACAAGAAGCTTGTCCAAACATAAGGTCAGGAACAAATAACAGGCACATAAATTGGTACATAACAGGGCCCATTCTCTGAAAAGGCTGACGCCAGAAAAGTTCAACCTTTGACCAGGCCCAAAAGCTCGGTCATAAATTTCGAAGTTCTTATGTTTGGAAACTTTTTTCAAATATTGTATTGAAAACTCTGATCAACAGAGGGATCAAATACAACTCCCAGCAAACCTTACTAACTAAAACCCCAACTCTGGAAACAGGCAATCCTGAATCTTAATCCGTTCAATTTCATGGCAGAATTCCATAATATCTATGATATAGGATATATATTAATAGTACCTGGGGTCAAAATCAAAATTGAAACTCTGTTTAAATTGTGATGGATATTATTCAAATCAAAGAATTTATCGAATAATATTCAAGAGGGAAAATCATATTTCTTCTTCTCCTGAAAAAAATCATGAAAACGGTTTACAGCGTTTACTGTGTAAATTGAGCTTGGGAACGTACCGATATAAATAAGTTTTGATATTTTCATTAGAAAAAGAAGTATAATAAACTTAAAAATAATAATGAATAATATAATAAAATCTGGTATGGGATTACTGGAATTTTATTTGTGCCAGATTTGAGCTTTGAGTAGGAAAAATCTATATAATTATTTGTTTTTAATATGAAAAAAAGAAATAATAAATAACAAATATTAAAATCGACGAAAAAAAATATAGAGGCTGAAGAAGGTCAAATCAAAAAAACGGCAACATAAAGCCTATAGACTATTTTTCACGAAATTGATCTTCGAGATTTTTTTTACGAATAGTGTGCCTCTACATTCCACTTTACCCATCACGAAATAGGGTGTTACAAATTAGAAAATGTTATATAGATTTGGTACATTTAGACTTTTAATTAGTGTTTATTATCCATCGGTAGCGACCTCTGCTCAAGATTAAGGTCTCAATCGTTGGCAAAAACGGTTTTTTTAAGATATAGGGCGTAAAAAAGAATTTAGAAGAGATATTAAGCCCTAAAAACGACTTTTGGAAGGAAATATTCCCTATAAAAACGGCTTTATTTGAAAAAATGTTGGTATGACGTTTGAGGTTCAAATCGAGAGCTAAAAACGTTTTGCCAGAAAATGCCATTTAAACGGTTGTAACTTTAAGGCGGACGGTAAGGTATATAATGTATAATCATTAAGAATATGCCGCATAAATAGCAGCCGCCATGGCGAAGTCGACTTTAAACAAATTTAGGAGGTAAAGCTCAAATGAGCAAACTAACTACCGGGAGTTTTTCTATAGAAGATCTGGAATCCGTTCAGATCACTATTAATAATATTGTAGGGGCAGCAAAGGAGGCTGCTGAAGAAAAAGCAAAAGAGTTAGGCCCGATGGGCCCCACTGCTATGGCAGGTCTGGCATCCTACAGAAGCTGGAACTTGCTTCTTCTTGACCGCTACGAACCTGTCCTGACCCCTATGTGTGACCAGTGCTGTTACTGTACCTATGGACCATGTGACCTCTCCGGAAACAAAAGAGGGGCATGTGGTATTGACATGGCCGGACAAACCGGGAGAGAATTTTTCCTTCGTGTAATTACAGGTACAGCCTGCCACGCTGCCCACGGTCGCCACCTGCTTGACCATGTAATTGAAGTCTTTGGTGAAGATCTCCCCCTTAACCTTGGGGAATCAAACGTCCTGACCCCGAACGTCACAATCTGCACAGGACTGAGCCCAAAGACCCTCGGAGAATGCAGAGCCCCGATGGAGTATGTCGAAGAACAGCTCACCCAGCTCCTTGCAACCATCCACGCAGGTCAGGAAAGCGCAGAAATTGACTATGATTCAAAAGCCCTTTTCAGCGGCAGCCTTGACCACGTTGGGATGGAAGTCTCCGATATCGCTCAGGTCTCAGCATATGACTTCCCGAAAGCTGACCCCGAAGCCCCGCTTATTGAAATCGGTATGGGATCCATTGACAAGTCCAAACCACTCATTGTTGCAATCGGGCACAACGTAGCCGGTGTAACATACATCATGGACTACATGGAAGAAAATAATCTGACCGACAAGATGGAAATCGCTGGACTTTGCTGTACCGCATTCGACATGACCAGGTACAAGGAAGCCGACAGGAGAGCTCCGTACGCAAAGATCGTAGGGTCTCTAGCAAAAGAACTGAAGGTTATCCGCTCCGGAATGCCTGATGTCATTGTTGTGGACGAACAGTGCGTCCGCGGTGATGTCCTTTCAGAATCCCAGAAGCTCAAGATCCCTGTGATCGCATCAAACGAAAAGATCATGATGGGCCTGCCGGACCGTACGGATGCTGATGTAGACTCGATAGTTGAAGAGATCAAGTCAGGAGCAATTCCGGGTTGTGTGATGCTGGATTATGATAAACTCGGAGAACTCATCCCGAAGATTGCCGAAGTAATGGCTCCAATCCGTGATGCGGAAGGTATTACAGCAATCCCGACTGACGAGGAATTCAAGGTATACATCGACAAGTGTGTCAAGTGTGGAGAATGCATGCTGGCATGTCCGGAAGAACTCGATATCCCGGAAGCCCTGGAATATGCAGCTAAGGGAAGCTACGAGTATCTTGAAGCCCTTCACGATGTATGTATCGGCTGCCGCCGCTGCGAGCAGGTCTGTAAGAAGGAAATTCCAATCCTGAATGTGCTTGAGAAGGCTGCACAGAAATCCATCAGCGAAGAGAAAGGATGGGTCAGATCAGGCAGAGGACAGGCAAGTGATGCAGAAATCAGGAAAGAAGGCCTGAACCTCGTTATGGGAACTACCCCAGGTATCATCGCAATTATCGGATGCCCGAACTATCCGGCAGGTACCAAAGATGTCTATCTCATTGCCGAAGAGTTCCTGAAGAGAAACTACCTCCTCGCAGTAAGCGGCTGTTCCGCAATGGACATCGGTATGTTCAAAGATGAGGACGGCAAGACCCTTTATGAAAAGTACCCTGGTACATTCGCAGGTGGAGGGCTGCTTAACACCGGTTCCTGTGTGTCCAATGCACACATCAGTGGAGCCGCAGAGAAAGTTGCCGGAATCTTTGCCCAGAGAACCCTTGCAGGAAACCTGGCAGAAATTGCAGACTACACTCTCAACCGTGTAGGTGCATGCGGACTTGCCTGGGGTGCATACTCCCAGAAGGCAGCTTCAATCGGTACCGGATGTAATATATATGGTATCCCTGCAGTTCTCGGCCCTCACAGCTCCAAGTACAGGAGAGCCCTGATTGCCAAGAACTATGATGAGTCCAAGTGGAAAGTCTACGACGGCAGAGACGGCTCAGAGATGACCATCCCACCAGCACCTGAATTCCTCCTGACCACTGCAGAGACCTGGCAGGAAGCAATCCCGATGATGGCAAAAGCCTGTATTCGCCCATCCGATAACAACATGGGCAGGTCCATAAAGCTGACCCACTGGATGGAGCTTTCCAAGAAGTACCTCGGTGTAGAGCCCGAAGACTGGTGGAAGTTCGTCAGGAATGAAGCTGACCTCCCACTTGCCAAGCGTGAAGAGCTCCTCAAGAGGCTCGAGGCAGAGCATGGCTGGGAAATTGACTGGAAGAGGAAGAAGATCATCTCCGGTCCGAAGATCAAATTCGATGTCTCCGCACAGCCAACTAACCTCAAGAGACTTTGCAAGGAGGCCTGAAAATGGTAGACACTACCAAGAACACAAAACTCTTTACCAGCTACGGAGTGACAACTTCCAAGACAACTACCCCAGAGATCGCAGCCAAGCTGATTTCAAAGGCAAAGAGACCACTTCTTGTGGTAGGGACCAAAGTTCTTGATCCTGAACTCCTGGACAGGGCGGTAAAGATTGCACAGAAGGCAAATATCCCGATTGCAGCGACAGGAAGTTCTATGCCAGGCTTTGTGGGAAAGGATGTGGATGCAAAGTACATCAACCTGCACCAGCTCGGCTTTTACGTAACAGACCCGAACTGGCCCGGCCTTGATGGCAACGGAACATATGACACCCTCATCGTCCTGGGACACATAAAGTACTACATCAACCAGGTACTGTCCGGAACAAAGAACTTCAGCACCGTAAAAGCAATTGCAATTGAAAGAAACTACATCCAGAACGCAACGATGTCTTTCGGAAACCTGAGCAAAGCAGACCACTATGCTGCCCTGGATGAGCTTATTGATGCATTATGATTTTGATTTAGGAGGCGAAATATAATGGCAGAATTCCCATTTGAGATTTCCCCAATGTTTGAAGGAGAAAGAGTAAGGAAAGAAGGAATGTTCGTCGAACTTGGGGGCCCGAAATCCCTCGGTCTCGAACTTGTCCGTGCAAAGCCTATGGATGAGATTGAAGACGATAAAGTAACAATCGTCGGTCCTGACCTCAAAGAAATGGAAGAGGGAAAGACCTACCCCTGGGCAATGATCTTTAACATAGGTGGAGAACTTGTAGAGCCTGACCTTGAGTCTGTAGTCGAAAGGCGTGTCCACGACTTCATCAACTACTGCCAGGGCATTATGCACCTCAACCAGAGGTACGATGTCTGGATGAGAGTGTCCAAGGACACCGCTGCAAAGATGGACTCGTTTGAGCCCTTCGGACAGGCCGTCATGATGCTCTTCAAGACAGAACTGCCCTTCATCGAGAAGATGCAGGTGACATTCTACACCGAACAGGCTGAAGTTGAAAAGCAGCTTGAAGAAGCAAAGGCGATCTTCAAGGCAAGAGACGAGAGGACAAAGGACCTCCATGATGAAGATGTGGACGTCTTCTACGGATGTACCCTCTGCCAGTCCTTTGCCCCGACCAACGTTTGTGTTGTCTCCCCTGACAGGGTCTCCCTCTGTGGTGCAATCAACTGGTTCGACGGCCGAGCAGCAGCAAAAGTAGACCCCGAAGGCCCACAGTTTGAAATCACCAAGGGTGACCTGATTGATGCCGAGAAGGGTGAATACACCGGGGTCAACGATATTGCAAAGAAACTCTCAGCCGGAGAATTCGACAAGATCAAACTCCACTCCTTCTTCGATGCCCCTCACACCTCCTGTGGATGCTTCGAAGTAGTCGGATTCTATATCCCTGAAGTAGACGGTATAGGCTGGGTTAACAGGGAATACCAGGGAATGGCACCTAACGGGATCGGATTCTCAACAATGGCCGGCCAGACCGGTGGCGGTAAGCAGATCGTAGGGTTCCTGGGTATCGGTATAAACTATTTCTACTCCCCGAAGTTCATCCAGGCCGATGGCGGCTGGAACAGAGTTGTCTGGCTCCCCTCGATGCTGAAGGACAAGATTGCCGAAACCATTCCTGAAGACCTCAAAGACAAGATCGCAACCGAAAACGATGCCACTGACATTGAATCTCTGAAGGCTTTCCTCCAGGAGAAGGGACATCCGGTAGTTGCTACCTGGGCAGCAGCTGAGGAGGAAGAAGAGGAAGAAGAGGAAGAAGAAGAGGAAGTAGCAGTTGCAGCAGCTCCAATGATGATGCCAGCAGCCGGCTTCCAGATGCCTGCAATGCCAATGATGTCAGGCGGTTCAAGCGGCGGAATTAAGCTGACCTTCAAGAACGCAAAGATCACCATTGACAAGATGATCATCAGCGAGAAGAAGGAAAAGAAATAACTGAGTGACGACAGGCAATTGCCTAAAACCGAAAAACAATAAAAAGGGGTATGCTGTGACCAAAGTAATTGCAATAACGGGAAAAGGTGGGACTGGTAAAACAGCGGTAGCGGCTCTTCTGATCCGCTACCTTTCCAAAAAAGGGAAGTTTCTACTGGCAGTTGATGCGGATGCAGATACTAACCTTCCTGAAACCCTGGGATGTGAGAATGTAAAAACAATCGGGGATGCAAAAGAGTTTCTACAGGCCGAGATTACAAAACCGAGACCTGATAACCCCGATATGAACAAAGAGTCAATACTTAAAAGCAAGGTCTATGAGATAATTGAAGAGATGCCGGGATACGACCTCCTTGTAATGGGAAGGCCGGAAGGCTCAGGATGCTATTGCTATGTAAACAACCTGCTACGCGGAATAATGGACAAACTGATCACGAATTATGAGGTGGTTGTAATTGACGCGGAAGCAGGGCTTGAGCATTTCAGCCGAAAGATTATCCGGGACATAGATGACCTTATTGTAGTAACTGACGCTTCACGAAGGGGATTTCGGACTGCTGAAAGGATAAGGGAACTGGTGAGTGAACTGGATTCAAATGTGGGAAGAATTCACGTTATTGCAAACAAAGTTACAGATGCTAACCGCGAAGAGCTCACTAAACTGGCAGAGGAGTTGAAACTAAGCCTGATAGGTATGATACCATTAGATCCAAAAATTGAGGAAATGGACATAAAGGGAATACCTCTCTATGAAATAACGGATGATTCGGTTGCTGCAATGGAAATCGAAAAAATAGTACAAAAACTGGGGTACTGAGCCCATAAGTTTGAACCTGTGGATGATGCTGAACCATACCTGAATCAAATGTGAGGAGACCAGGGCCAGTTTAAGAGCTTGAAACGGCATTTAAAGTAATAAGAGTAACGGGACAGGGAAATTCCTGCCCCGATCCCTGTTTATAAAGGGAAAAAGTGGAAACAAATCCTGTATTACATCCTTTATTATACAGTCACTCGTAAAAACGGACAAATTACGGAAACGGTGAGGTTTACATGGCAAAGAAAATGAAGTTATCTGATATAACAAACATGTTCGCGGGGATGGATGTAGAAGCCCTCGAAGGTGTGACTATTGAAGGGGACATTGAGATAGATCTCGGTGGACTCGGAGGCGGCTTTGACCCGATGCTTGCCGCAGCTCTTGGGCAGGAGAGCGCAATACTTGCCCAGCACTTCGCAAGACTTGCAGGCATGTTCGGATACCCTGTGGGAATTGGCGCACCAGCAGCTCCGGCGGTTTCCCCTGCTCTGGCAGCCCCGAAACTGAAGGATCTAATCCCTGCAAAGTTCGATGTTGCTAACATCGCTGAGTGGGCAACCGAGATCCAGGAAGTGCCTATAGGCAACACCTCGGCAGACGGCGGAAGCCGTGGAAAGAGAGTGATGTTGGGTGGAGAGAAAGCCCTTCCGTTCTACTTTGACGCACCAATGCCGAACAGGAACCAGGTCACTATTGACGTGTTCGACATGAGGATAGGGCTTGCAAAAGCTGTCAAGGAGAACTATGATGAAGTCATGGACAGCCCGGGAGAATGGGCAAAGAAGAACGTTGAGAAATTCAACGCTGACATGATCACCATACACCTGATTTCAACAGACCCGCTTATCAAAGACACTCCTGCAAAGGAAGCAGCCAAGACAGTAGAAGAAGTGCTCCAGGCTGTTGATGTGCCAATTGCCATCGGCGGATCAGGGAACCCACAGAAGGACCCAGAAGTACTGGCAAGAGCAGCAGAAGTTTCGGAAGGAGAGCGCTGCCTGCTTGCATCGGCCAGCCTGAACCTGGACTATGCAGCAATAGCAGAAGCAGCACTAAAATACGATCACGATGTGCTTTCCTGGACACAGCTGGACATGAACGCCCAGAAGGAACTAAACAGGAAACTCATGAAGCAGTGCAACGTCCCAAGAGACAGAATCATCATGGACCCGACCACTGCAGCCCTCGGATATGGTCTCGACTACGCTTACACCAACATGGAGCGTATCAGACTTGCAGCCCTAATGGGTGACGACGAACTGACATTCCCGATGTCTTCAGGGACCACAAACGCATGGGGTGCCCGTGAGTCATGGATGGTCAGCTCCCCACTAAAGGAAGACTCCGACTGGGGCCCGAGAGAGTACAGAGGTCCGATATGGGAAATCGTTACAGGACTGTCACTTGCAATTGCAGGAAACGATCTCTTCATGATGATGCACCCAACATCGGTTGCTGTCCTGAAACAGATAACCCAGACCCTATTCGGTATGATCGACACAGAGCAGGTTGATGTCGCTAACTGGATCGGAGCGGAGGTGTAAAACATGAAAATAAACAGCCCATTAGAAGCTTACAAGTACTTGCCCCAGACAAACTGTGGAGAGTGTGGTGAAGCTACATGTATGGCTTTTGCCTCCAAGCTGATAGACAGATCAGGAAAGACATCAGACTGTCCACCCCTTATTAAGGAGAAGAAATTTGCAAAGAAACTTGCAGAACTCGACAGGCTCCTTGCACCGGAAATTCGCCAGGTAACCATAGGAGTAGGAGAGAAGGCAGTCAATATTGGTGGGGACGATGTCCTGTACCGCCACAAACTCACATTCTTTAATAAGACGAAGATGTTCTTCGATGTGGCAGACAATATGGATGAAGCTGCCCTTGTTGAGAGAGTTAACAGCATCGCTAACTTCAGAAAGTTCTATGTAGGCCGAAACCTGCTCCTCGATGGGGTGGCTATCAGAGCTGTTTCCAATGATCCGGCAAAGTTTGCAGCGGCTGTAAAGAAGGTAGCTGAAGCAGGCTTGCCCATGATCTTCTGTTCTTTCAACCCTGCGGTCCTGAAGGCAGGACTGGAAGCAGCAAAGGACCTGAAACCGCTGCTCTATGCCGCAAACAAGGACAACTGGAAGGAAGTAGGAGAACTCGCAATTGAGTACAAGGTCCCTGTGGTTGTGTCAGCTTTCAATGACCTTGATGCCCTCAAGACCCTTGCAAAGACATATGCAGAGGCAGGAATTAAGGACATTGTGCTTGACCCCGGAACCTACCCGACAGGAAAGGGCCTGAAGGATACATTCACCAACTTCCTGAAGATAAGGAGAGCGGGAATTATGGGAGATACCGAGATCGCATACCCGATAATGGCTCTCCCGTTCACTGCATGGATGGCTGGAATTGCAGACCCTGTTAGTGCATCATACTGGGAAACCGTGATGGCTTCGGTGTTTACGATCAGGTACGGAGACATAATGATTCTCCACAGTCTGGAGCCATATGCAACCCTGCCTGAGGTACACCTGGCAGAGACAATCTACACTGACCCGAGGACACCTGTCTCCGTGGACGGAGGCATGTACAAGGTCGGAAGCCCGACAGCAGACTCCCCGGTGCTCTTTACAACAAACTTCGCACTCACATACTACACTGTGGAGAGCGATATCTCGTCCAACGGCATTGACTGCTGGTTACTTGCAGTTGACACCGACGGGATAGGTGTGGAAGCAGCAGTTGCAGGTGGACAGCTGACCGCTGACAAGGTAAAGGATGCATTTGACAAGGCAGGCTTTGACCTCAAGACAGCCGTAAACCACAACACTGTAGTTACTCCGGGACTGGCAGCTCGCCTCCAGGGTGACCTTGAGGACAAGCTCGGTGCAAATGTCAAAGTAGGCCCAATGGACTCAGGCCGTATCCCGGGATGGATGGAAAAGAACTGGCCGCCTAAATAAAATAAATACGATGTGATTTTAAACCTGAAGCACCGTGTCTATCTGACACGGTACTTATTCTCTTTTTAAATAAATGTTAGACTTCAGTAAAAACCGCAGGTAATTCTTTAAGGATTCACTTCCAGATGGGTAGACTTCTTACTTTGACTTTTTAGTATGTAAGTTTGACCTGAAAATTCGTATGATTATTAGTTCTTGTTATCCGTATAGATTCTGGAGTCTTTATTCATTCACCCGCGTAGATTTCCAGTTTTATTTTTCATATTTCAACCATATTATTATTTTTCTAAACCCCCATTTGACCGATAGGCACTCACACTTGCCGTAGTTTGTTTCGCCCATCACTCATTCCTCCTCATTTAAAATTCTTATGTATTCTTCTACTAGGGATTTTCCCATTCCCAGAATTTGTGCAATTTCCTCACTTTTCATCTTTTTGCTAAGCTTTTCTACCTTCTTGTATGCTTTAATGTACCTATCACACGCTTCCTGCGTGTGATTTGTCATTCTTGCAATATCCGGTGTTTGATATCCTTTTATGTACAAGTTTAGTATAATCCTCTTGTGAGTGACTGCTCTACCAATATCATGTATGATTCCTCTTGTTGGCAATATCTCGCCTGTTCTTTGCATATACTCCTTTGCCTGTTTGCTTACCGTACCCGTGGAAACATTTAGCAGATATGCCATATCAGAATGTGTTAGCAGTGCTTCCTGTTCATATGCCTCTTTAAATATCCTAACCACTTTTGTTTCCATTATTTCTCTATCTGAATACCCTTCCTTCTTCATCTCCAGGTCATCTTTGGAAATCAAGGTCAAAACAATTGGTGTTAATGGTGTTTTCTTACTGTTTTTACCATAATTCGGCTTCTCTGAAGCCTTTGCTCCATACCACAAAATCTGTCCAACTTCCAGTTTCCATGGCTCTCTATAAGATTTCCTCACCACTTCCACGAGATCATTGGCAAACATTTCCTGAATTTTGTCACCTGCAATAAACTGGTAATCATTTTGTATCAGATCCAGAACTGAACCTTTCAGGGAGCTTGTTACCTTTGTTTCAATCATTGAAGGTACTTTCATCTTCTCCATCTCCCCGAACTGTTTTTTGGACCTGTTTCCGTGTTCATTCTGCTGATCTCTTTTTTTCCAAAAATGCTATGAAGCTGGTCTAAACGTTCCTGATATTCCTCGGTAGAATAAGTCTCAATCAGCTCTTTGTATTCCTGAATTGTTTTTTCAGAAAGCCCTGTTATGATCCTGAGTTCTTCATCTTCGAATCCCTCTTCAGTCAGCACCAGTATTCTTGCAAAATCCTTTACATAACGCATTATGGCTTCGCCACTATGTTGGGTCTTTCTCTCGATCTCAGTATATTCGTACCCTTTAAGATATAGCTCCAGAATCCGTTTTTTGTGGCTTACTCCGGGACCTATATCCTTCCATTTTCCTCTGGTTGGAACCAGTTCTCCATTCTCTTCCAGCGCTTCTATATGTCGTGAAATTGTCTTTGTACTCTCTCCCAGAAGAATTGCGATGTCAGCCTGGGTGAGCAAAGCGCCCTGAGTGTGTGCTTCATTACTTATGCGCATGATCCGTTTATCCAGCAGCTCTCGCTGGTTCTTAACTTTGCAGTCTTCAGGGTCGTAGATAGTGATAATGACAGAAACCAGATTCATCTCATTAACTGGTACGCCAGGAGGAACGTCTTTGGAAACTCCATGGAAGATAATCTGGCCTTCTTTGCGCTGACTGCTGAAATATAGGTCAATGTAAGACATGAAGAGCTCAGACAGAGATCTGCAAACAGCACGAGGAAAGGAATAATCCTGCATCAGTTCATTGTAAAGTTGAGTCTGTAATTGGCGATTAAAAGTTGAGAGATATTCTTTTGGGATTTTCAAGACCATTAGTGCCACCAACAATGTTTTGGTGACAAGAGTAGATAAACAATCGGTCAGAAGGGGGTATTTTTACATTCGATTCACACAATTATTAAGGGATATTAGTTCAAAAAATCGGAGAATTAATATAAAAAATAAAAAGTAAACGCATAAAAAACACATAATAGAAAATGAAAATAAATTGATATAAATAGAATGGAGCGATCCATATTGATAGAAATTATGACAAATGTTAGCCCATAGAGGTACAACATAGAATAAGTAACCAGTATTCAAGCAAGAATAAATAACCAGTATTTAAACATTATTCGGGTGTTAACATTACAAGGGTTTCGCTGGTATTGCCTGCTTATAACGAGGTAACAAGAATAGAGAAAACAGTAAACCAAACTGCAGAAACTCTCAGGGATATCACCTCTTCTTTTGAGATAATTATAGCAGAAGATGGGAGCATTGATGGGACAGATAGAATCGCAGGGAAACTTGCTCAGGAACATAACTGCATAAGTCACCTTCACTCGGATTCTCGACAGGGAAGAGGCCGAGCCTTAAACAGAGCTTTTAAGTCTGCATCAGGCGACGTCCTTTGTTACATTGACGTGGACCTTGCAACCGATATGAGCCACCTGAAAGAGCTGATAGAATCAATCTCAATCGAAGGATATGACTTTGCGACAGGCTCAAGAATGATGCCTCAAAGCAATGTCAAAAGGCCCCTAAAAAGAGGAATAGCAAGCAAGGGATTTAATTTTCTGGTGCACACTGTCTTGCACTCAAAGTTATACGACCATCAATGCGGGTTTAAAGCTTTTAAAAAGGCCCCGTTGTTTGAACTGATTGATGATGTAGAGGATGAACACTGGTTCTGGGATACTGAGCTTATGGTGCTTGCACAGGCTCGGGAATTTAAGGTTAAAGAATTCCCTGTAATCTGGAGGCATGGAGGCACAACTAAAGTAAATCTTAAAAAAGATATTTTAGAGATGGGATCTCAAATTTTTCGTTTATGGTGGAGTTTGAAAAGACAGCCAAAGGAAAAAACGGTAAAATCCTGTGAGATGCTTTGAACAAAACAGAGTTTAAAACAAAACATCGGCACAAGGAAAAATTATACAAATGCTTATATAAGGAAAAAAACAATTTGATCTGCTTCTAAACCATGGATTTTTTAGCATTTAGAGAACTGGATGCAGCGATTTGCTGATATAGCGGACTGGCATATCATGTCAGACAGTTACCTGATGAGTAAAAACAGCAGATCCAGCTATTCTTAAATAGCATGAGAGAGCTTAACAGATGAACTGCTGATTATTCCTGCAGATACTTTATTTTCTAAATCAGGTAACCTACTACTCCAAGAAGACTAGCAGTAAGGATTATAGATGAATTCCATTACATGCCCGAAATGCGGCAAAGAATGCGATAAACTTTTTGATTCCGTTTGCAGAGACTGTTTCTTTGAAACCTTCAAACTAATCGAACTGCCTCTTGTACTCCACGTAAGAATCTGTTCCAGCTGCGGAGCATACTTCCATAGGAGCCGCTGGGAAGATATAGGCAATATAGAAGAAGTGGTGCTGAAAGCCGTAGAAAACGCCCTTTTTATCCACAACGAAGCCGGAGATGTGGAACTCTACCTTGAACCAAAGGAAGTTACGCCTTACATGTACAGGGTGAGAGCCGAAATAGATGCAATCGTAAGAGAAGAACCAGTCCATGCCGAGGCTGAGACAGAAGTAAGGGTTCAGCGGATAGCCTGCGATATGTGCAGCCGCGAGTCCGGAGGATACTTTGAAGCAATCATCCAGATCAGGGCAGCGGGCAGGTTCCCTACGGAAGAAGAAAAGAGGCGCTGCTCTACCATTGCCAGGGAAGCCATGGAGAGCATGAAGAAAAAAGGGGACAGACTGGCGTTTATAAGTGACTATCAGGAGCAGAAAGAAGGTATCGACCTTTATATGGGTTCCATGAATGCCAGCCGACAGGTCTGCAGGGCAATCATCTCCGAACTTGGAGGCAGTTTCTCCGAATCCCCATCCCTGGTCGGCATGAAAGACGGAAAAAACCTCTACAGGATTACTTTTTCCATGCGCCTTCCGGAGTTCAGACCCGGAGACGTGATAAGATTCAGGGGAAGGAATATCCAGATAAGGAGCTCAGGAAAAAAGGTCAACGGGATCAGCCTTGAAGATGGTTCCAGGTTTATCTCAACCCCGGAAGAGCTCAAAGGCGCAGAAAAAATTGCAAATATAAAGGATGCAGTTTATACGGTTCTGGTTTCAATCGAAGAAAATGCAATTCTTGTGCTTGACCCTGATACCTATGAAACCGTTACAATAAAAAAGCCGATATTCTTCAGTGCAGAAGCAGGAAGTGAGATCCCTGTCCTGAAAACGGAATATGGAGTCTTTGCCCTGGCAAACTCCGAGGTACCACAGGAAAAATGAAAAATGGAGAAACATGCAGAACATCCTTGCAATTGGGTTTGATACGCGAAATATTGTCTGCTCCGCAAGCAGGGCAGGCTACAAAGTCTGCTCAATAGACGCTTTTCGAGATCTTGACCTGCAGAGATGTGCATACGCATCAGCGTTCCTTGAGTGTAGGACTTCAAGCGAACTCCGTCAGCTCGATCCTCGCTGGATAATAGCTAAAATGAACACCTTCGGGCTTGACTTTGATGCCATCGTCCCTGGATCGGGAATGGAGATGCTGGACCAGGGCAGTTTTCCCTGCCCCGTACTTGCCAGCAGTCCCGACGCGGTTAAGGAAGCTTCAAACAAACTGCACCTTGCAAAAAAGCTCGAAGCCCTCGGAATGCCTAACCCTCAATGTTATTCCTCGGAAGAGCTTGATATCGTCGAATACCCTGTGATTCTCAAACCTTCCTCAGGCGGAGGAGGGATATTTAACAGGGTTGCAAGGAACAGGCAGGAACTGCTGGCTGCTTTCGAGGAACTGGCAAGGCTGGACCCGGGGCTTGCAGCAGAGGAGCTTGTAATACAGGATTTTCTGGAAGGAATTCCTTCAAGCGTTTCTTTGCTTTCCACAAAGAGTCAGGCTCTGACAGTTGCTGTAAACGAACAATTGATTGGGACACCCTGGCTCTCAAGGCTGCCTTTTGCCTACTGCGGAAACGTAACTCCTTTCAGGACAGAACACGCAGAGGAAATGGAAGCCCTTGCTGAAGAACTGGTACTCGAACTCGGGCTTCTTGGCTCAAATGGAGTAGATTTCCTGGTCACGGAAAAGGGCCCTGTAGTGCTGGAAGTAAACCCAAGGTTCCAGGGCAGCCTGGACACCATAGAAATAGCGACGGGAATTAATCTTTTCGAAGCCCATATCGGCTGCTTCAGAGGGGAACTTCCGGAAAAACCTGAGGCAAAACATTTTGCTGCAAGAGGAGTTCTTTACTCGGATCGAGAGCTTTTTATAGACAGAAAACTCATGGACGTCATTCTCAGGGAAAAAAGCACTGATATTCCTTCCATGGGAACTGTTACTGAGCCCGACTGGCCTCTTACTTCCCTGTTTGCATGTGCCTCAACAAGAGACGAGGCAGTCCGATCTCTTGAAAGAGGGGCAGAGAGAATAAAGACTTTTATTGTAAATCGAACAAAAGAAGAAAGAAAAAACCTGAACCCTGCTGGAGAAGCATAAGGTTCAGTTGCGAAAGTACAGCTTTTTCCAGAGAAGAGAGCTCTTTTTGAGAAAAGGCAGGATGTAAACTTTAATACTGGTATGCCCAATTCATATAAGGGATTTGCGAGGTGAACACTTTGGTAGATTTGAATGACAAGGTAATTAGAGGATATCTCATTAGCCTTGTAGGGGAAGAAGGGCTTAGAATGATAGAAGAGATGCCCGAAGGCGAAGTCACGGATGAAGAAATTGCGGCAAAGACCGGAGTTCTGTTAAATACCGTGAGAAGAACCCTCTTCATACTTTACGAAAACAAATTTGCAATCTGCCGCAGAGAAAGAGATTCAAACAGCGGATGGTTGACTTATCTCTGGCATCTGGACTTTTCCGACGTAGAGCATCAGCTCATGAGGGAAAAGAAAAAGCTGCTCAGGAACCTGAAAACCCGTCTTGAATTTGAGGAAAATAACGTGTTTTATGTCTGCCCGCAGGGCTGTGTTCGCCTTCTTTTTGATGAAGCAACTGAAACGGAATTTCTCTGCCCCATGTGTGGCGAAGACCTGGTCTATTACGACAATTCCCGTTTTGTGAGCGCCCTGAAAAAGCGCGTGGACGCCCTGAGTTCCGTATAAGGGATCTGTCTTGACTACCCGAATCCAGGCAATAAAGCTGCTTGAAGAGGTAGGCTGTGCCCCAAATGTAATCGAACACTGCAAGGAAGTAGCCTCCCTGGCAGTTGAGATCGCAGCAAAGGCGAAAGCCGCCGGAAATAATGTAAATCCGGAGCTTGTAGAAATAGGGGCTCTTTTACATGACTTAGGAAGGTGCCGGACTCATGGAATTTCCCATGCAGTAGAGGGATTTAAGCTGGCTCAAAGCAAAGGAGTCGAACCTGAAGTTGCCGAGATAATAAAACGGCACATAGGAGCCGGAGTTTCAAAAGAAGAGGCAAAGGAACTGGGACTTCCTGAAGATGACTATTTCCCCCGGAGACTGGAGGAAAAAATCGTTGCACACGCCGACAACCTTGTAAAAGGAACGAAGAGGATAACAATAAACAAAAGACTGGAACTCATGAATAAAAGAAATATATCTGAACATGTGGTTCAGAGGGTAAAAAAACTCGCTGAAGAAGTAGAGGGACTTTCCCGCTAAATTCTCCGGATAGAAAAGAAGTCAGACATCCGGCATATAGAAAAACAGAAAAATAATTTTGTCAAATAATGCTCCGATTTTAAATGCGTACGCATTTAGAAAAAGGAGGAGGAAAACTTATATATAGCGATATTAATATGAGATAATGGATTGCTAAATCCTGCGATTTAAGCTAAAAATGCTCACCTCAACTAAAATATTTTTTTAGCGACATTTTCTCATTTTTAACTTATTATGAGGGTATGTTTATGGATGATGACAAATATCTAAAGGGCACAACTACCGTAGGAGTAGTTTGTACCGACGGAATTGTGCTCGCAAGTGAACAGCGAGCCACAATGGGGCATTTCATCGCAAGCAAAACTGCAAAGAAAGTTTACCAGATCGATGACCTGGTAGGGATGACTACTGCCGGTTCGGTAGGGGACGCCCAGCAGCTTGTGCGATTGGTAAGTGTGGAGTCACAGCTCTACAAAATGCGCAGGAACGAATCCATGACAATCAAAGGAATTGCCACTTTAATGTCGAACTTCTTGAATGCTAACCGCTACTATCCTATGATGGTTCAGCTCCTTATCGGAGGAGTTGACAAGAACGGACCTGCAATCTACTCCCTGGATGCAATGGGAGGAAGTATTGAAGAGACAAGGATCTCGGCAACAGGTTCAGGTTCTCCCATGGCTTACGGCGTACTGGAAGACCAGTACAAAGAGGATATAGCTGTAAAAGAAGGTCTCGATCTTGCGATCAGGGCAATCCACAATGCAATGAAAAGAGACTCAGCTTCTGGAGAAAACATCGATGTAGTCGTAATTACAAAGGAGGCATTCAAAAGACTGGATCCTGAAGAAGTAAAATCCAGAAGAGATTCATTAAACTAAAAATAATTAAATTGTTGGTTTTTTACTCCAATATATAAACTAACACCTTTTTCAAATATTATTTTTTTCGACATCCAGATACTTTTTGATTTTTTGACAAAAAGGAAGATTCTTAATGCCTATTGAAGACGTGCTATTAGACCTCAAACATAAAATTGAGAAAAATCTACCTGCAGGAGTTACAATTACCGACGTCGAATTCGAAGGTCCTCAGCTTGTCCTGTACACTGAAGAACCCCGCAAATTCGCAGACGACGGGAATATAATCCGCAACCTGGCAAAAGAACTCAGAACACGGATTGCCATGCGGCCTGACCCAAGGGTACTTGCAACTCCTGAGGACTCTATTTCTATAATTGAAGAAGTTGTTCCAAAAGAATCCGTAATCTCGAGCTACTATTTTGATCCTGATTCCGGAGAAGTAATCATCGAAGCCGAAAAGCCCGGGCTTGTAATCGGAAAACACGGTGCAACCCTGAGAGAGATTACAAAGCAGATCGGCTGGATTCCCAAAGTTGTCCGGACACCTCCTATTAAGTCCCGTACAGTGAAAAATATAAGGGAGTTTATGAGGAACAACCTCAAAGAAAGGAAAGAAATCCTGAAAACCGTGGGGAGGAAAATTCACAGGGAGTGTACCTCAAAAGACCAGTGGGTAAGGGTTACGGCTCTCGGGGGATGTAAAGAAGTAGGGAGAAGCTGTTTTTTGCTTTCTACTCCTGAGTCCAGAATCCTGATCGACTGCGGAGTCAATGTGGGTTCGGACGAAAACATGACTCCTTACCTCTATGTTCCTGAAGTTTTTCCATTAAATCAGATAGATGCCGTAATAGTTACCCATGCCCACCTTGACCACCAGGGACTTGTCCCCCTGCTTTTCAAGTATGGGTATGAAGGACCTGTTTACTGTACGCCGCCCACAAGAGACCTCATGGTGCTGCTCCAGCTTGACTACATCGACGTGGCAGCTAAGGAAGGGAAAAAGATCCCCTACGAATCAGGGATGGTAGCAAAGACCCTCAAACACACCATACCTCTGGACTATGAGGAAGTAACAGACATCGCCCCTGACATAAAACTGACTTTCCACAATGCAGGTCATATACTGGGCTCGGCAATCTCCCACTTCCATATAGGAGACGGGCTCCATAATGTAGTCTTTACGGGAGACTACAAATATGAGAAGACCAGGCTTTTTGACCCTGCGGTCAACAAGTTCCCCAGAGTTGAAACCGTCATCAGTGAAGCTACTTATGGGAACTCAAACGCATTCCAGCCTGCACTTAAGGACGCTGAAAAGCATCTGCAGATGGTGGTAAAGAATACAGTTGAACGCGGAGGAATTGCGCTTATTCCTGCTTTTGCCGTGGGCAGAAGCCAGGAAGTTATGATCGTGCTCGAAGAGTCAATAAGGAAAGGGCTTATCCCTGAAGTCCCGGTCTACCTTGACGGAATGATCTGGGAAGCCACTGCGATCCATGCAACCCATCCCGAGTACCTTAACAACGACCTGAGGAAATTGATCTTCCAGAAAGGCCAGAACCCCTTCCTGTCCGAATGCTTCAAGCCGGTTGATTCCCACGAAACCCGCCAGAAGATCATTCAGAACCCACACCCCTGTGTGATTCTTTCAACCTCGGGCATGATGAACGGAGGACCTGTTATGGACTATTTCAGGACCTTTGCCGAGGACCCACGCAATACTCTTGTGTTTGTGGGCTATCAGGCTGATGGGACTGTAGGACGCAGGATCCAGAAGGGGTGGAAGGAAATCCCCATGACAGGAAAGAACGGAAGCACCGAAATCCTGAAAATGAACATGGAAGTGCAGGTAGTAGACGGCTTCTCGGGCCACTCGGACAGGAGGCAGCTTATGGAGTATATCAAGAGAATGCAGCCTCGTCCGGAAAGAGTGTTCACCGAACACGGTGACGAAAAAGCCTGCGTGGACCTTGCAAGTTCCGTTTACAAGAAACTTAAGATCGAGACACGTGCCCTCACAAACCTCGAGACTGTAAGGCTACTGTGACCCCAAAAGGGGTTCACAACCTCTTTTTTTAGACAAAGACTGGAGAGATTACTCCAGGTTAAGAAGATGTTCCATTAACTTTTTGTGATCGCCTACTATCAGATCCGCCCTGTCGAGCTTTGAAGGCTCCACATATGTAGGGATGCCTATACAGTATATATCGGCTCTTTTAGCGGCTTCCACGCCCAGAACAGCGTTCTCGACCACGACACACTCATTTTTCCCGACCTTAAGAAGTTCAACGGCCTTCAGGAAGGGGTCCGGATGAGGTTTGGAATTAAGGACATCATCTCCGGTAACCACCATATCAAATATACCGGGGAAGAGCTGGTCAAGGATTCCGTTAACGATCAGGCGATCCGAACCCGAGACTACCGAAAGCAGGAAACGGGCTTTAAGCATTTCAAGGCATTCTTTCATCCCATCGAAAGCTTTCAGTTCGAAAATTCGTTTAAACTCCTGCCTGTAGATTGCAGTAATAGTTTCAAAATCATAAGCGTCGGGCTCTTTAAGGGCTTTCCTGATCAGCAGGGGGAGTCCGTTCCTGGGGTTTGAACCCTCAATTTCATAGATATCCTGATCCCTGATTTCCATACCCATGTCAAGAAAAGCCTTTTTCCAAGCTGCTGCATGGAAAGGCATGGAATCGACGAGAACACCGTCCATATCAAAAATTAATGCTTTTAACACGTTTCTGGCTCCTGAACCGAAAGAAGTGGGAACTATTCAGAAAGATTTGAGAAGGTAAGGACTGAGTTATGACTCTTCCTGAGTGCAGTTTGCTAAAGAGTTCAAGTGAAGTAACCTAAAGTAAAAACAGTTTTGCAGCCTTAAAGCTTTCCCGGCATTTCGGAGGGGCAATATAAAAAGTATCATATTGATGTAATAGTTTGAAACCTTTATAATCGGATAATGGAGAAATGCTAAACTCCTTATTTTGCCTGATATAAGAGGAAACAGTGTATCCAGGAGTTACAAGCTGAATAAAAGAATAAAGAAATTTCCGGAAAAAAATAACTTTAGGATGAAATCCGAAATTCAGAAGAGTTAACTTAAATTTATATAAACACTCATGTGCAGTTATCTTTTACTACTGGAAAAAATAAACAGGCGCCTTAAAATCTTCGAAAGATACCGAAAAAGTTTTTAAGATGAGAATTCTACTTAAAAGTAATAATATAAACAGTTTCATTAAATTGAAAATATCTCAGTATGGAGGTCTCAACGAAAAAGTAGTGTGGCGACTACACATCCAATAATTTAAGGGAAGCAGAATCGCAAAATAATGTGCAATAAAGAAAATAAAAATTGCCCTGACATGCATGATCAGGATGGCTTTCCTGAAAAACGAGACTTTCGAGAAAGTTTTATGCTACTGTATATAAACATTGTGTAAGTTCCCGCACTTTTTCCCCTGATAACTCAGGGAAAAAGGCAGAAAAAGGTAGAATATATGAAATTTATGGGTGACATATTTAAACTTCATATGCGATTTAAAAGCACTGCTTAAATATGTCCGAAATGTTTAAATTCAGAAGAGTACCAACTTGTTAAAGATAACGGATGAAAATCTTTTACCAGGTTTTTACAGGTTATCCCCAATTTAACTATATAAACAGAAATTTACCCCCCGATATAGAGGGTGGGGAGTCAAAAGAAAAAAATAAAGATAACATGATAAACGAAATCCAGCCGAGGGGATAAATTGCAATCTATAGTACAGGAAGCAATGAAATTCAGCGAAAAAGAGAAGGAATACCGAAAAAATTCCTCCTCCGAAGAAGACATAGAAGAATTCGGGCAGCCGCGAATTATGATTGTAGGATGCGGGGGTGCAGGAAACAATACCGTAAACCGGCTCTACAACATAGGAATCGAAGGCGCAGAAACAGTATGCATCAATACAGACAAGCAGCACCTTGATAATGTAAGGGCTGACAAGAAGATCCTCGTAGGAAAAACTCTTACAAGAGGCCTGGGAGCAGGCGGTTATCCGGAAACCGGAAAGAAAGCTGCAGAACTTGCAAGAGGGACTCTTGAGGAAGTTTTGAAGAATGTAGACCTTGTTTTCATTACAGCAGGGCTTGGAGGAGGTACAGGAACAGGAGTTGCCCCGGTCGTAGCAGAAGTTGCAAAAGAACAGGGAGCAATCGTCGTAGGCATGGTTTCAAGCCCTTTTAGGGTAGAAAGAGCCCGCATCTTCAAAGCCGAAGAAGGACTTGAAGACCTGCGCAGAGCAGCAGACACAGTAATTGTCCTGGACAACAACAGGCTACTTAACTACGTACCTAACCTTCCCATTGACCAGGCTTTCTCAGTAATGGACCAGTTAATTGCCGAAACAGTAAAAGGAATAACTGAGACCATTACAGTACCTTCCCTCATCAACCTTGACTATGCCGACATCAGGACCATCATGAGCTGCGGCGGAGTTGCCGTAATGCTTGTTGGAGAATCCAAGAGCCAGGACAAGAGCACGGAAGTTGTGCGGACTGCTCTGAACCACCCCCTTCTTGACGTTGATTACAAGGGGGCAACCGGTAGCCTTGTCCATGTAACGGGCGGGCCTGATCTGAGCCTGAAGGAAGCAGAGGAAATTGCCTCTATGCTTACCTACGAACTTTCCTCAAGTGCCAATGTAATATGGGGCGCAAGAATCAGAGAAGATTATGAAGGCAGGGTCAGGGTAATGGCAATCATGACCGGCGTCCAGTCGGCTCAGATCCTGGGCCCTCAGGCAGGAGCTGGAATCTTCGAGTCCAGAGCAGAGGCTGAACCTATCCAAGAAAAGAGATTCGGGAGATTATCCCCCGGCAGAAGAGGAGAAACAGCAGGACCTCTCAGAAAAAAACACGAAGAATCGATTATTGATTTCATAAATTAAACCGATACATACAAATGCTCGGGCTAGCAGGTTTCCGAGCTCCCCTCAGGTTATTCTCCGGACTTTTCCGGAGAGCAACCGGAGTTTTACTGGGAAAAACTTCCCCAAAATAGATAGAACGGATTTTTCCTGACCGGGCACTCATTTTTTTAAGAGATCATCGAACAGATACTCTTTTTTATTAGCGGCTCTATCTAAAAAACATGAAAATTTTGATTGCAACAGGGCGGCTTGCGGAAAATACCGTGAGGAAAGCAGCTGGAGAAAAAGCAGACGTCCTCGTAGCAGATATTGATATTGCAGCATTCATAACACCAAAAAAACTGGTTAAAGCCTTTCTGGATGCAGGTTTTTCAAGCAGGTATGATCTTATTCTGCTTCCAGGGCTTGTCGCAGGAAATTTTTCAAAAGCTTCGGAAGAACTGGACTGCAGAATCCGGCTTGGCCCGAAACATGCCTATGATCTCAGCTTCGTGCTCCATTTTGCAGAGGAGATTGAGTTTTCCGAAAAAATTCCTGCCTGTGAGCTCCTCGCAGATGTTAGAAAAGAGATGGCGCTTGAGCTTGTCAGGAAAGCCGAAGAAGAAGCTCATCCCTCCCTTACCCTTGGGGAGGTAAAGCTTGGAGGAAATTCCCGCATGAAGGTAATGGGAGAAATCGTAGGAGCTGCGGAAATGAATCCTGCAGACCTAGCGATAAGAATCGAAGCTTTTATCGCCCGGGGAGCAGATATTATCGACCTCGGAGCTACCCTTAACACTCTCCCGGGACAGATCAGGAAAACAGTGTCCCTTGCAAAAGCCCTCACATGCATCCCGATTAGTGTCGATACGCTTGATCCTGAACTGATAAAGGAAGGAATAGAAGCAGGAACAAAACTTATCCTGAGTCTTAACGGCACGAACATGGAAACTGCAGGCCCGGCGGTTGCAGGGGCAGGCGTTGCAGCAGTAGTAATCCCTGATGAAGGAAACAGCCTGGAAAGCCTGATAAGAAATATCGAGGCTGCCCGCAGGCTTGGGATTGAAAAAATCATAGCCGACCCTGTCCTTGACCCGGTAGGCCACAATATAACCGAATCTATTGTACGCTACCATGAGTTTCACAAAATGTACCCGGAGCTGCCGTTATTCTTCGGAGCTGGCAATGTAACGGAACTCATGGACGTGGACACCATTGGAGTAAATGCCACACTCTGCGGGATAGGAGCAGAAGCAGGAGCAAGCATCCTTTTTACCCCCGAATACAGTGATAAAGCCCAGGGCTCCATAAGAGAGCTAAAAAAAGCCTCCGAGATGATGCAACTTTGCAGGATCAGGGAAAGCTCCCCTAAAGACCTCGGCATTGATCTTCTCTGTATAAAGGAAAAAAGAAGACGTCCTGACAGCCCTCTCCCTGAGAAAGTAGTCACGGCAAGAGCCTCGAAGAACTGGCGTGTAGACCCTGCAGGCCCCATCCGAATCCGGATTGTGCCGGACAGAATAAGCGGAAACGGTGGACTTATTGTAGCCGAACACGAGAAAGCAGCGGTTGCAGGAGAGAGTGCCAGAAAAGTTATGGATACGCTGCTTGAACTCGAGCTGGTCTCACGCCTGGACCATGCGGCATACCTTGGAAGAGAACTGGAAAAAGCCGAACTTGCCCTGCGCTTTAACCGGAGTTATGCCCAGGATGACGTATTCTGAGCACACTGGAAGCAGACAAAATAGCGATGTGAGAAAATGAAACTCGAAACCGAAGATAAGCAGTCAATCTTTGAGATAGTGGCAGCCCGCTATTTCACAACACAGAACTGGAAATGGGTAAACCTTAGGAAAGACCTCAACAAAATCATCAAATCCTATGATGAATTGAACGAACAGTATGCTTCTTACTCTTATGTGAGCCGGGACTGGTATGTGGAAAATATGGGGTCCAAGAACATCCACATGTGCAATACCTGGGATGAGCTTAAGAACCTTGTCACCTTCCTCAACACCCATGGAAAGACCTTTAATTTCCTTGTAAATACCGGAAACAGGAAGTCGTTCTGTATCGTAAGCGACTCAAGAGACCTGAACGAGACCCAGGCACAGGCAATCAAAGAAGTACAGAAGTTGGGGTATAACACCTTTGTCTTCCTCGCTACAGTTCCTGATGAGATCGAATTCCAGCTGCTTCAGGTAAGGGGAGTGAACTGAACTCTCCTTCCCGCCAAAAAACGACTTCAAAAAACAGATTTTTCTTCCTTCCGTAAGGCTTTTTTTACCCTGTTTAAAACAGAAAACAGAATCTTAAAGAAATATCTAATTTCCAATTTTTAACACGTGAATTAAAATTTTTGAAAATGTCGCTGAACCCTGTTCAGGACTTTATTTTTGATGAAACACAGCAAATTCCATCGGAAAAACGAATAAAACAGGATAGAACCTAAAGGTTTTTATACTATTATTTTCAAATAGGAAACTGTATTCCTTTTTGGCTATTCGACACATAAATAACCATCGTGTGGGACAGCCGATAGTGTGTGAAATAAATCTGTGTGTGAATAACTTATCATAGTGTAAATAAGAAAGAGGCTTGCCTATGGGACAGGAAGGGACGAAGAGCTGATGCTATGCTTTTTTTGTTCCTGACGTTTCTCCCTGGTAGTAAAGGGGCTTAAACTTTGGACGATTAATATACGAACCATCAAACCGGAAAGATTTGAAATACTCGAAGAAAGGGCACATTCTTCAAGTATTCAAGCAAAAAAGGTAATCCAAAACAAAGATAACCATCCACAAAGAACAGCAACCTCCACAAGTTTAAGCAAAAGAACACTGGAAAAGAAGACCAGGAAATAGAATATAGTACTAAAAAAATAAAAAAAAGGGAGAATTAAGGAAATCACATAAACAAGGGTGCAAACACAACAGCCACTATGCTCATGAGCTTAATGAGGATGTTGATTGCAGGACCTGCAGTATCCTTGAAAGGGTCACCTACAGTATCGCCGGTTACACCTGCTTTGTGAGCGTCTGAACCCTTTCCACCGAAGTTTCCGAGTTCGATGTATTTCTTTGCGTTGTCCCACGCACCTCCAGCGTTGGACATTGTAATTGCAATCATGAAACCGGAAGCTACAGAGCCTGCAAGAAGCCCGCCAAGAGCTCCGGGACCAAGTACAAGCCCGACTAAAAGAGGAGCAATAACTGCAAGGAGTCCTGGTGGAATCATCTCTTTAAGAGCAGAGTGTGTCGAGATTGCAATACATTTGCCATAATCCGGATCAGCTTTGCCTTCCATCAAACCTGCAATCTCTCTAAACTGTCTCCTCACTTCAACCACCACTTCACCTGCCGCATTTCCGACAGCCAGAATGGTCATCGAGGAGAAGAGGTACGGAAGCATTGCGCCTATTGTAAGCCCTATGAAGACGTTCGGATTCATGACATCGATGGCGCTGAGCCCCACTGCAATACCATATGAAGCAAAGAGGGCAAGTGCGGTAAGAGCTGCGGACCCGATTGCAAAACCTTTGCCGATAGCTGCCGTAGTGTTTCCTACTGCATCAAGTGTATCGGTAATCTGGCGCACCTCTTCCTTCTGGTGGGACATCTCCGCGATGCCGCCGGCGTTGTCAGCTACAGGGCCGTATGCATCGACCGAGAGGGAGATCCCGAGTGTAGCAAGCATTCCGACGGCTGCAATAGCGATACCGTAGAGGCCGGAAAGCTGGAACGCAATATAAATTGCAATGCTGATAATGACAACGGGCCAGAGAGTTGACTCCATGCCTTTTGCAAAACCCGTAATGATATTGGTAGCTGAGCCTGTCTGGCAGGAATTTGCAACCCTGAGGGTCGGCTTTCTGTCATATGACGTGTAGTGCTCTGTGATTTGCCCGATAAGGAAACCTGCGACAAGCCCTGCAACCGTTGCAAAGAAGACGTTAAGTCCGTATTCCCCGAGGAGCATGGATGTAACGAAATACGAAGCAATTACCGTAAGAATGATTGCAGCAATCAGTCCCATATTAAATGCCATATGAATTGCTGAAGACTCTGTCTTGTTTGTACGGACAAAAAAAGTACCTACGATAGATGCGAGAATTCCAATAGCTGAAATAATCAGCGGAACCAGAATAACATTCTCAACCGGGATGTTGGGAAAAGTAGTTGCTGCTGTTGATGCTGCAAGAAGCATCGTTGCAAGGATTGAGCCTACATATGATTCATAGAGATCAGCCCCCATTCCGGCGATGTCTCCGACGTTGTCTCCGACATTGTCAGCAATTACAGCAGGATTTCTCGGGTCATCTTCCGGAATCCCGGCTTCGACCTTGCCTACAAGATCTGCACCCACGTCAGCGGCTTTGGTGAAGATTCCCCCACCTACACGGGCAAAGAGAGCGATAGACGAAGCTCCGAGTGAAAAGCCCGCAACAATGTTTACGATAGTAAGCAGATCCAGATCTGTATAAACACTTTCAAGAATAATAAATGAAAGAGACAGCCCAAAGAGACCGAGACCCACGACACTCATTCCCATAACGGTACCGGATGCAAATGAAACCCTAAAAGCAGGACCAATGCCTCTGGTGGCAGCATTTGTGGTCCGCCCATTTGCAATAGTAGCCGTAAGCATCCCTGCATAGCCAGCTGTTGCGGAAAGCACTGCGCCGAAAACGAAACATGCTGCAGTGAGAGCTCCGTTTGGCAGAATTAACGCAATTATAATTGCAAGGAAAACGACAAATACGGCGATTGCACGGTACTGCCTGTTAAGATAGACCATAGCTCCACCGTGAATCGACGCAGTAATTTTCTTGATAAGATCATTACCTGCGCCTTCATTTTGGACGTTTTTGTAGGATATACCTGCAAAAATCAGACCAATAAGGGCACATATTGGTGCAAGGTAGATTAACATATCCATAATTTCAACCATCCTACCGGAAAGCAAATTAAAAGTACTCCTCCAAAGTACTTTTGGTGATAATAAATGAGTCTTTGTATATAAATTGATACTCGATCTTCCGTTGAAGATTCGGAGGAACTGAGGATTTCAGTCCCTACGCAACAAAATTTTCGTTGCAAATTGACACAACCCTATATAAATCCACCCGACATTAATATACCGCTGGTTTTATAGATTGCGATTTTTCCTTCTTTTTTGATATCGGTTTGTTTTTTTTAAACAGCTCCTTTTGATTTGACGATTTTTGCGGGTTAAACACTTCTATTATTCAGGCGGTTCATCTTGATGAGACATCGCTTACGATATCGGCGAATTCTTCAAGTCAAAACTTCCCCGTTTAGATCTGGTTCCTAGCCCTTGCTCTCAGGGCAAAAACCCGAATTCTTTCTCGCCGAGGCGAGGGAACACGGTAACTTATTACCTTGTTAGTAGAATAAATAAATATCTAAAAGAAATGAATGAAAGGGAAACATAGCCTCTTCTTTCGCATTTTCAACCTTATCCCCATTTATTTAGAGGAAATTGGCTGGAACTGCAGGTGTCAAAAAAGCATCAAAAAAGAAGTCTGAAAAAATCACTGACACCTTTAGAATATAATTTTTTAATAAACCCTTTTCTCAGCATGTTTTTGTCCTTTCCGGTAGTCTCAATTCTGTGGATTTGGGTTCCATTATATATCAATCCCGGGATAAAGTCGTCGTATTTTAAGGGATTGAAAGAACTTTGAGGGAGTAAAATGGCGCAAAAGTTTATATAAAAAATAACTATTTACGCTTTCGTCTAAAATGAGGCTTTAACAATTAAAAAAATACTTTAGCATAATACTAAATTGATACGTAAAAATCATGATAAAATTAGAAGAAATACATGTATAGAAATAATTCTAGAGATAATGAGAGGGAAGTTGAAGCTAGAGGATAGGAATTCTTGAAGGGATCATAAAAAACATATTAATGTGAATGGGTATCAAAACCAAAGGATAGGAAATTTATGGAAAGTTTAATATTTATTGCTCCTTTAGCAGGCGTTATAAGTCTTGTCTTCGCTGCTTTTTTCGCAAAAAGCATCCTGAAGGAAGATGCCGGCAATAAGAGGATGAAGGAAATAGCCGGAGCAATTCAGGAAGGAGCTATGGCTTACCTAAATCGCCAGTACAAAACGATTGCAGTGGTTTCGATCATTCTCTCGTTCCTGATTCTCTTTTTGCTTGATGATGGGCTAAAAATAGCTATCGGTTTCCTGGCAGGTGCCATAAGTTCGGCTGCTGCCGGCTATATAGGTATGAGCGTCTCGGTCAGGGCAAACATCAGGACTGCTCATGCTGCATCAAGCGGGCTTGAGAAAGCCATGTCAGTTGCATTCCGCGGGGGGGCTGTAACAGGACTTGCAGTAGTAGGGCTTGCACTGCTCGGTACAAGTAGTTTTTACATCCTCTATGGGGACGTGGACCTGGTTGTAGGATTTGGTTTCGGAGCCAGTCTTATCAGCCTCTTTGCGCGTGTAGGCGGAGGAATCTTTACAAAAGCTGCTGATGTCGGGGCAGACCTTGTAGGCAAGGTCGAAGCCGGGATTCCGGAAGATGATCCCAGGAACGCAGGAGTTATTGCCGACAATGTGGGAGACAATGTGGGAGACTGCGCAGGAATGGGAGCAGACCTCTTTGAGACTTATGTGGTCACTTCTCTGGCTGCCATGCTGCTTGGTTCCCTTATTATCGGCACTTACGAAAATGCCATACTCTACCCATTAGTACTTGGTTCTGTTGCGATCTTTGCATCCATTATATCTGTCTTCTTCGTGAAGATAGGAAAAGAAGGAAAGATCATGCAAGCCCTCTACAAGGGTGTAGGCGGCTCTGCAATTATCAGCCTGATTGCTTTCTATTTCGTAACCAACTCTCTTATGGGAGACATCAGGCTTTTCTACGCCACTGTCGTAGGCATCATAATCACGGTGCTTATGGTGATTATTACGGAATACTACACTTCCACAGACTACAGACCAGTAAAAACAATCGCAGCCTCTTCAGAAACCGGAGCTGCAACTAACATTATTTCAGGGCTATCAATAGGCTTTGAAAGCACACTCGTGCCCACTGTAGTAATTGTAATAGGCATCCTTATTTCCTACTTCATTGTGGGAGGCGCAGCAGATGCGGGGATAGGGCTCTACGGAATTGCCATTGCAGCCGTTGCAATGCTCTCAACCACAGGCATGATAGTTGCTCTGGACTCTTACGGCCCTATTACTGATAACGCCGGTGGAATTGCCCAGATGGCAAACCTCCCGGCTCAGGTCAGAAAGGTTACGGATGCCCTCGATGCTGTTGGAAACACCACAAAGGCTGTTACCAAAGGATATGCAATAGGCTCGGCAGCTCTGGGCGCACTTGCCCTCTTTGCGGACTACCGCAGCAAGGTAAATCTTGGGGGGCAGTCCCTGAACCTCGATGACCCTGTGGTACTTGCAGGGCTTCTGCTCGGCGCCCTCCTGCCTTTCGTATTCAGCGCGGTTACGATGAGCGCGGTAGGAAAAGCCGCTTTTGAGGTCGTAAATGAGGTCCGCAGGCAGTTCAGGGAGATCCCCGGCATTATGGAAGGAACCGCAAAGCCGGAATACGGACGCTGCGTTGACATCGTGACAAAAGCAGCCCTCCATGAGATGGCAATGCCCGGCTTCCTTGCCGTACTTGTGCCCCTGCTTGTGGGCCTCATCCTGGGCCCGAAAGCGCTCGCAGGGCTCCTCATAGGGCTTATTGTAGTCGGGTTTATGCTCGCCCTCATGATGGATAACGGAGGAGGAGCCTGGGACAACGCAAAAAAACTGATTGAAGACGGGAATCATGGTGGCAGAGGCTCAGAAGCCCATAAAGCCGCAGTTGTTGGGGATACCGTAGGGGACCCGTTCAAAGACACTGCAGGACCTGCCCTTAACGCCCTGATTAAAGTCGTGAACATGGTGGCAATTCTCTTCTCATCCCTGATAATACACAGCGGGCTATTCTAAGGGAAGAGAGTAATCTGGAATCCCCAATCGGGGAATCCATTCCCCAATTTCACATCTCATTTATATCGAATTTTCATTGAATTTTCATCGAATTTTTTGTTCGTTTTTGATTTTTACCAGCCTATTTGCACTTTCGAGGAGTTCACCCCCTATCAGCAACTTGTCATTTATTTTATGTAAACACACTCGTGAACAGAAATTTATTTTTCAATCATTTATCCTGGCAAAAACTGCCGGATTTGTAGAGAGCAGGCTTGTGTTTTTATAGCTGAAAAGAAGTGCTTCAAAGAATTTCAGATCATTTGAGAAAAATTATCCAATAGTTCAATGTTGAAAATTGCTTTTTCCAGGAAAAAACAGACATTATAGAGATAATTAAAGCTCCAAAAAATAGTAAACAGAAAGATAAAAATAGAAAAGATAATATAAATAGGCAATCCTATTATATTCGAAGTGATAAAGATAAAGAGATTAAAATTTAAAAATAGTTAAGAAATCAATAGCCATTTCAAGACAAAATAAGTTAAGAAGGTGAACTTCCCAGGTGCAAGTAACATACATCGTATTTATAACAGCAGCAGACGGCAGGAAAACAAATAACCGCGAAATAATTGAAGAATAACAGAGGCGGTAGACCTTGCCAAAAGGCCCTCAAAGCAAACGAAAAGCAGTTTAGTCTGAAAAAAACGGAAAAATAGGTGGAGAATTAGAGTAAGGTTAGAAGTAGTGTGAGCGGGTTGGGGAGTGGGGGGTCATATGGGGAGTGGGGGGTATGGTATGTGAAAAAAGTTTCCCGCTCACATTACTCACATATCACCTATTCAAATTAATTATATAAATAGCTATGCATTTCATTCGAGTTAATATAATATCAAAAATATCATATTCATTCGAGTTAATATAATATTAAAAATATCATGCTCATCGAGTCAATATAATATCAAAAATATCATACTCATTCGAGTTAATATAATATTAAAAATATCATACTCATTCGAGTTAATATAATATCAAAAATATCATATAGAAACATTGCCCAGAATTTTCTGTTTTTCATACATATTCTTAGATATTAAGACTTTCATAAGTTCTTAGAAGAACCTTAGATGTTACGGTTTTCACACTTCTTGGAAGAACCTGCATATATCAAAAGAGAAATTTGAAAGAGAAATTACACCCCGAAGAGCGGCCACGATAAGAAACTTATACGAGTTTGCGGGTTTTAGATTCTATGAACCCTGACAGGCGCTTGATTTATGTTGCAGTTTTTGCAATTATGGGGCTTTCCAATGCTGTAATTCCCATCCTCCCGGAACTTGCAGCTCTTTATCACAGTACGTTTGGGGAATTTGCCTCAAGCCTTCTCTTTTCAGGGTACTTTCTGGGAGCCCTTGCGACAATGCTCCCCTTCGGGATTATGGCTGACAGGGTCGGGAACCTCAGGTTCATAGGGCTTGGGATTATTCTTACAGCCATCTCGGGGCTAATCATTTTTTTCTCCGAAGACCTGTGGATCCTCATCATTTCCAGGTTTATGGAAGGCGCTGCATGCGGAGCTTTTTTTCCTGCTGCATTTTCTACACTCTCAAAGTGCAAAGATCCGGGGCGCTGCATGGGAGAATTCACATTTCTTTTCAATGCCGGACTGGCTTCAGGAGCTCTAATTTCAGGCCTGCTGGCAGATACCTACCTGAAAGGAGCTATTCTCATATTCACTTTCATAGCTTTGCTTTCGATCATTCCGCTTTTTCCCAGATACAAAGAACTCATTAACCCGAACGTAGAAGAAGAGAAAACAGATTTACTGCCAGATTCCCTCCAAGACCATTTCAAACATTCTTTCAGCGAAGTTGCAAGACTCCTTAACCGTCAGAATTCGGGGATATGGCTGAGTTCTTTTTTGCTCAACGGAGCGATAGGGGTTCTCATAGCCTACTATCCCGACTACAGCCTTGAATTCCTGACAAAAACCCAGCTCGGAAGCGCTATTGCAAGCCTATATATCTGTGCCATGGTCACTTCTCTTCTGGTCGGGCGTTTTAGAATTAAGGAAAAGGTAATCATCGGGATAGGCCTATCCTTTTCAGCCCTTGGTGCCTTTTTTGCAATCAAATACCCCTTCCTGGGATTTTCAAGCCTGGGAGGCGGATCAGGAATTGCAATGGTAGGTTTTGCCCTGGCGGTCGCAAGAATGGATGCCTATAGAGGTCTTGCAATGGGGTTTTTTAACACAACCATATACGCAGGCCTGTCCTTGCTCCCGATCGCTGCAGGGTTCCTCACGGGGTTCCTGAGCTTTGAAAAGATATTTGCCGTAAACGGCTTTATCCTGGCAGGAGCCCTTCTACTAAAAGACTGAAAATGCACAATATACAGGTGTGCCCACATCCAGGGCTTCGGCAAACTACCCCGTACAGTACTCTTTTATCCCCAAAAAAAACAGATTGAGGAAAAAACAGAAAAGTATCTGAAGCTTGCAGGAAAATCAGGTTGTAGAAAATCTGATTAGAAAAAATAACTTGCCGGAAAAAATACCAGAAGAAAATAATACTGAACAGAAAAAAACCATGAACTCGAAAAAACTCATACTTTACTCTTCAGTCTTTGCGATCCAGGGCCTTTCAAATGCAGTAATTCCTGTCCTTCCCGAACTTGCAGGAGAGGGCAACGCTAACCCTGCCATCTCAAGCCTGCTTTATTCCGGATACTTTATAGGGGCTTTTCTCACACTCTTACCATTCGGAATCCTTGCCGATAGGATAGGAAACCTGAAGGTAGCAGGCCTGGGAATCACACTTACCGCTATTTCGGGGCTTTTTATTTCATTTTCTGACAACCTGTGGATTCTCGGGATCTCAAGATTCGTGGAGGGCCTGGGCTGCGGAGCTTTTTTCCCTGCGGCTTTTTCCATGATTGTGGAATGGAAAGACAGCCAGCGCAGTATGGGAGAATTTAATTTCCTGTTAAACGCCGGACTTGCTGCAGGAGTTTTTTTCTCCGGAATGCTTGCGGAAATGGGAATCAAAACTGCAATAAATATCTTTACCGTCCTTGCAGGCTTTTCCTTTGCCCTGCTTCTTCCGGAAGCCTGGGAACTTGTACATTCAGACAGTTCCGGTGGGAGAAAGAAAAAATCCGGCACCTCAAACCATAAAGAGCCATTAGGGAAGAAGCCTGAAAGCCCAATGAACTTAGAGCCTGCCAACTACCTGGAAAAATTCAGACAGGCTTTTTCTGAAAGCAGGATCTGGAAGATATGGGGGATTTCCGTTCTCCTCTACGGAACAACAGGGATCCTGACTGCAAATTACGCGGACTACAGTGCGGACTTCCTGACAAAACCGGAGCTGGGGCTTGCAATTGCAGCTTCATATGTAGCTGCAATGCTGAGTTCTCTGGCTGCAGGGAGAACAGGTGCAGATTATAAGAAGATAGTAAGGACAGGCCTGGTCCTTGCAACTGCAGGCATTCTGCTCTCGGTAAAAGCCCCTCTACTGGCCTTCTTCCTTATTGGTGCAGGAGGAGGAGCGGCAATTATAGGACTTGTTACTGCCATGTCCAGAATAAGCTCGAGCGGATTTACAATGGGGATCTTTAATACGGGGATCTATGCAGGGCTCGGGATAGTACCCGTTTTTGGGAGTATATTTATAGAGCTTTTAGGCTATGAAAAGGTATTCCTCGGAAGCTCCCTGGTGCTTTTGATGATGCTTTTCGTAAAGTTGGAATAAAAACCGCGAACAAAGAGCAAAAGCCATAAGATAAGGACAAAAACCGGAAAAGAAGATCAAATATTCTGCGGAGAGACTGTAGATCCTGCATCAGGAACCTTCGAGAATTCACATAAGCTTTAAAAGGCTCAAAAACCCTATCCTATGAATAAGCGTACCTTTTGAAATCAGGTGATTGATTGAAAGTAAAGTCGAGAGTTCAGCTGAGGAAAAATGTAAAGAATAAGATGTTAAAAGACCTTGAGTCCACTTTCGGGGAAGAAATGATAGAGCTGGAAAAAAAAACTCTGGAAAAGGTTACTCTGGACGAGTTTTCCCTGATCCTCATGGACAGCAAACCCCTTCTGTTTGAAGTAGAGGGGCATCTATTCCCTACGGTCCGCGGGGCTCTTGAGATGGAGCTTCAGAAACGTCTTGTTGTGGTAGACAAAGGAGCTATTCAATTCGTTTCAAACGGAGCGGATATTATGGCTCCCGGAATTCTGGAAGCTGACCCTGAAATAAAAGAGGGAGACTTAGTAATTATAGTTGAAGAGACTCACAGGAAAGCTCTTGCAATAGGAAAAGCCCTTATGGAAGGGCAGCAGATGGTTGATGCAGATTCGGGAAAAGCCATAAAGTCAATAACTCATGTAGGAGATAAACTCTGGAATTTTGAATTCTAAGGGAGTTATATTTTGAGTTTTTCAGAGAGCTCTTAATTTTGAATTCTAAGAGAGCTCTGAAGAAAGATTCCGCTGGAAAGAAAACGTTCCTGCAGCAAACGAAAAAAACTCCTGAACAAAAGTTGGGAACCATTGTGGCTTTATAATAGCAAAATTAATTAATATAGATCCCAATATAGGTCAGTACTATCCAAATATAAAAAAATACAAAAGGCGTGCATAAATGGCAAAACTCATAGACAAGATCCTTGGCGGCAATGTAAAAAGCTCAACCAGTGCCGAAGATTACACTGAAATTGACCTCAGCAAATATGAAGAAGTTCTGGAGGACGAGCCTGCAGAGACTTACGTAAAAATTGCAGAAGTCTCAAGCATCAACCAGGTATCCGCACTCAAGCAGGAGATTTACAACGGGAACATCCTTATGGTAGACATCTCAAACATCAGGGGCGACGACCTGCTAAGGGACAGGGTTTTAAAAGAGCTGAAAGATGTTGTTGTCGATGTCCACGGAGATATTGCAGGTGTCAAAGGGAACACTGTGATCGTAACTCCTACAGGCATTAAAATCGACAGATCAAAGATTATTGGTGGAAAATATTGAATCAGGATCATTTTAAGAGAGAAAACTTTGAGACAAGGATCTCCTGCCCTCTGTGTCAGAGCGACCTTGTAATGAAATGGCAGAGAGATAACATTCCCTATTTCGGGGAGGTCATGTACATAACTGCAAGATGCCAGTGCAGTTTCCGTTTTGCAGATACAATGATTCTCTCCAGCAAAGAACCCATGCGCTATAAGCTGTCAGTTGAGAGCCCGGAAGACCTGGAAGCAAGAGTCATCCGCTCAACCTCAGGAACGATCCGCATTCCTGAGATGGGAATTATTGTCGAGCCCGGTACGGTTTCTGATTCGTATATAACGAACATCGAAGGTGTGCTGCAGAGGGTTCAGAAGGTCCTTATGACCGCGAGCAAATGGGTACAGGAGGATGAAGAAAAATTTGCCCGCAGCCAGGAACTCCTGTGCATGCTCGATGAAGTAATCGAAGGTAAGAGAACAATTACAGTCATCGTAGAAGACCCCCTCGGAAACAGTGCAATTATTTCGAAAAAAGCTGTTGCTACCAAACTCTCAAAGGAAGAGGCTGAAAAGCTTAATACAGGCATGATAGTTTTCGATGTTGACAAATCCGAACTTGAACACGACGTTTCGGACAACGTCAAGCCCCTCGGAGGAGATTAATTCTTTTTTCCGATTTTTCTAACAGCCCAACCAGGATTTTGGGGGTAGTGCCCCCATATAGTTATTTACTTTTATTTCAATAAAGGCAATCACGTCAAGGGCTGAGCAGGCACTTTCCCACCCACATAAAGCAGCAGGGATGCCGCAAAAGGTTCACAGCATCTCATAATACGCAGCAATATCCATAATGCGGAACGAAGTCCCGTTTAAGGCACAAATAATACAATACCGGGATAATGATGCGTTATTTTCTGACTGAGGCACTTAATAATACGAATTATCACAAAAATTAACTGAAATCACGATAATACGGTGAAGGTATGGCAGAAAGCGAAAAAGAAGCAGCACTCCCTCCAAAAGAGGAATTCAGCGATTGGTATAACGAACTCCTGTGGATGGCAGAAATAATGGACGTCCGTTACCCTGTAAAGGGGCTTTATGTCTGGTACCCCTTCGGTTTTGCCATCAGGAGGAGTACTTACAATATCATAAGGGAAATTCTCGATAACAGTGGGCACCAGGAAACCCTTTTTCCCCTGCTGATCCCTGAAAACGAGTTTATGAAAGAAGCCGAGCACATCAAAGGCTTTGAAAATGAGGTATACTGGGTCACTCATGGTGGAAAAGACTCTCTTGACATCCCCCTGGCGCTCCGCCCCACAAGTGAGACTGCCATTTATCCTATGTACAAGATGTGGGTCAGGTCTCATGCAGATTTCCCTATCAAACTCTACCAGATAGTCAACACTTTCCGCTATGAGACAAAGCATACCCGCCCTCTGATAAGGCTCAGGGAGATTACTTCTTTTAAAGAAGCCCATACCGTGCATGCCACCTGGGAAGATGCGGAAGCCCAGGTAAAGGAAGCTGTTGAACTTTACACCGAGATCTACCGCAGGCTGGCAGTTCCTGTGCTCCGCTCAAGGAGACCAGACTGGGATAAGTTCCCGGGCGCTGATTACACCGATGCCATTGACGCCATGATGCCTGACGGAAGAACCCTTCAGATAGGAACCGTCCACCACCTTGGCGACAACTTCGCAAAGACTTTCGATATAAAGTACGAAGCCCCTGACGGCGAACAGCGCTATGCACACCAGACCTGTTACGGAATTTCGGAGCGGTCTATTGCAGCCACAATCTCCATCCACGGAGATGACAAAGGGCTTGTCCTGCCTCCTGAAATCGCACCTGTTCAGGTGGTCATTATCCCGATCATTTTCAAGAAAGGAGCAGAAGAAGTGCTTGCAGCCTGCAGGGATGTTCAGGAACGCCTGAAGAAAACGGGGGTTAAGGTTGAAATTGATGCAAGCGACCTGCGCCCCGGAGCAAAGTATTACAGATGGGAAATGAAAGGCGTGCCCCTCAGACTTGAAATCGGACCTAGAGACCTGGAAAACAATGTCGCGGTTTCGGTCCGGAGAGACACCGGGGAAAAAGAACAGATTCCCCTTCCGGAGATAGAGACCGGAGTGCTTCAGAAATTTGAAGCAATCCAGAACAGCCTTTATGAAAAAGCCAAAGTCGGACTCGAAAGCCGCATCTTTGATTGCACCGAACTTGAAGAAGTAAAGGAAAAGATCCAGAAAGGGGTTGCAACAATTCCCTGGTGCGGTAAAAAAGAGTGCGGGCTTGCAATGGAAGACCGGATAGGCGCAGGTATCCTGGGAATTCCCCTGACCCCAAGAGGAAAAGGAAAGGAGAAATGTCCTGTTTGCGGAGCAGAAACCGAAACCCGCGTTTACGTTGCGAGAACATACTGAGCCTACTGAGCCCTGCAAACGCTCTTTCATAAATTTCGACAGAAAAAATATGGGGAAGAATCCCATATTCCTGGCTTTTTCTTATCCCTCTTCCCTTAAAGAATTCGAGCTTACAGAGATAAGGGTGGTGCAGCGGAAAACTGCAAACCCTTATATTTCATTTTAAAAAAACTGGCAGCATTTCCTGATAAAGCTCTCCTTCAGAGAAGTTATATCTATTTTTATCCCTTAGTTTCCGGAAACAGTACCATATTTCTACATTGAAGGGAACTCATGTCATTAATCAATTGATCTTTATTAGAAAGTTCACAGCGACAAACTTACAGACCGCGAAATTAGAGTAAAATAAAGTAAAGTTAATTTGAGTAGAATCAAATTATAATTGATTGCAGATAAATATTAAATACTAAGTAAAAGAATTCTTCACTAGACTTCGAGTAGATTTACACCAATTCACCCCCCAATACCGTATACGAAACTGACGGATTTATGTAAAACCCAATCCCAGATGAATTTTTGAGGATTATTTAAGTTTGAAAATTACATATTGAAATTACATATTGAGAATTACATATTGAGAATTACATATTGAGAATTACATATTGAGAATTACATATTGAGAATTACATATTGAAATTACATATTGAGAATTACATATTGAGAATTACATATTGAAATTACATATTGAGAATTACATATTGAGAATTACATATTGAAATTACATATTGAAATTACATATTGAAATTACATTAATTTGAGAGTTATCTACAATTTATTTGTACACACCTATCTACGATTTCATAGAGGAGATATAATATGGCCTGGATCGACCCGGAAGTAACGAAAAAGCCTAAAAAACCAATGTTTTTATGCGTGCTTTCCAATACCAAAACCGCACATATCCCGAAGCTCTCAGCAGCAGGGAAAACGGCTGAACTTACGGATTATACACCGGCGGGGGATGCGGAACTTATAGAAACAGGAAACATTATCAGCGTACCAGTTCTTCCCATGACTCCTCCCTATGATACCCCTACCCCTGCAATAATGACACGTTCGGCGCTGAAACTGACAGAGGCACCTTACCATTTTATCAACTCCGGCCTGATCGTGACCCCGGAAGTCCCCTGCATTGACCTGAAAGCAAAGCCCGGAGAAGACATACGGGAGCCTATTGCAGTGCGGGACGTACAGGGCATCTACGAGCGGGCAAAATTCCTTGCCAAGAGGCTCAGAAGCCAGATAGACCACGTAGTTATCGGGGAGAGCATACCTGGTGGCACAACAACAGCGATGGGAGTATTAAATGCACTCGGGTATAACGGAAACGTCAGCAGCAGTGCTGATGAAAACCCGCTCGAGCTCAAAAAGCAGGTCGTTGAAGAAGGTATGAAAGCCTCAGGCCTGACCTTTGGCAGCTTGAAAGATGAGCCCATGAAAGCCATTGCCTGCATGGGAGATCCCATGATGCCTGCGGTCATCGGTCTTGTGGCAGGTTTTCAGGGCACGGAGGTCGATGTTGTCCTTGCCGGCGGAACTCAGATGGCAGCGGTCTATGCCATTATCAAACACCTGGGCTTTAACACCGAAAAGCTCGCAATCGCGACAACCCGTTACGTAGTAGAGGATAAATCCGCACACTTCGTAGAACTCACAAAAACTCTGGAAGTACCGGTAGTCTACATTGCTGACCCCGGTTTTGGAAAATCATCCCTGAAAGGACTTCACAGGTACGAAACCGGCACGATAAAGGAAGGTGCAGGTGCCGGAGGTGCCATGTATCTTGCAGGCCTTTTCGGAGTCACCCAGGATGAATTCCGGTCCGAAGTGGAAAACGTTTGCAAATTGCTTAAAGCCGGGCAGTGAAAAAGGAAACCGCTTTTCAGCAAAACTCAACCTTTCTTTTTTACCTTCCTTTCTCTTCATTTTATGCAGGAGATTTCAACGACCGGCGCAGTTTATTCAAAAGCTGGTTTACAATATCCGGTGTACCTCCGGCTAAGAGATAAGGAAAAAGAACCATTATCCTTTGAAATGAAGAATGAAGAGTTTTACATATCCAGGAATAGTTTCACATACTGAGAATTACACATACTGAAATAGTTTCACATATCCAGGGATAAAACATTACAGCGGTAAAAAAGTAAAAATTAAGAGCCTTTGCAGGCTCTTTTTCGAAAAACTAAATTTGGGTATTCTAACTTTCCGTGAAAAAAACTTTTTTAAGATTAGCTCTCCACTATAGCATTCTGAGCGTTTTCGGAAACCTCCAGTCCAGTTACAGAAGACGCCCTTTGGGCAAACGGCTTCTGTGAATGATGCATGCCACTCCCCCCAGAGAGACAGACCTCAGAACTCACGCGTCCGCAGCTCCTACAGTAGTAGAAAACATTCGAACCTATTACCTGGCGTTTCAGCCAGGCCTTGCACTCGATGCAAAACGTAGGGGCATCAAAATTTACCATGCAGGACTCCTCAGTCATATATCATGATTGAGTCGAGCCTTGCAGTGCCTGTTATTGTCCAGTACTTGCAAATAGGACAGTACTGTCTTCCACCATCTGCACTCATTTCAAGCTTACCGTTACATTTTGGACATATTTTTAGATGTTTCGTGAATAAGCCCCCTTATTCTCCATTTTTAACCTATGAGGTCAAACAGTCAGAAGCGCGACCGGGACCGAAGAGTGTCTCAAATTTCAGAAAGAAACTGATAAGATACCCAACAGTAAAGCGAGCAACTGAACCTAAACCCCTAATACTAAAATTTTACATAAAGCCGGAAGAGGCTTCATACTGGTTGGAATCCCCCGGAAAGGCCTTTAAGTAAAGGAGTTTTAAGCTAAACTGGCTTAAACTGCTTAAAATGAATCCTATCCGATTTCGCCACCAAAAGCTGTAAAATGCTACTCATTATATTACTCATAATAGGATATAAGGTTTATCTCGCAAATAGGTATTTATAAAGAAAGGAAAAGAAGAGGGAAGCCGAGAATCTAATATAAAAAGCTAGCCAGGATATATAGAAAAAATAAAATATGGGTCATATAAATCCGTTAGTTGAATGGATATCAAATTCAAGGCTATAAAACAAATATAAAAATTAGATTAGCATTGAACTCAATGATACCGAACATTGGCCTCAAAGTTATAAAGCAAAGATAATAAATGAATGAAAAGCAAGTCAAGAGGAAATTAAATAAAAGCATTGGTAAAATAACATAGCAACGGACGAAAACCCCAACTAAAGGCAAATTTATTATAAGTCCTCCCCAGTTACAGTTTGTGAAAGAAGCCTCAAGCGAAATATATAAATAAGATTATCGCTTTAGGAGTGTTCGCGACAGGGTGAGCAACAAATAACACACCCGAGCACATGAGCCGCTTTAACTCAGTTGGTAGAGTGTCTGGCTGTTAACCAGAATGTCGTAGGTTCGAGCCCTGCAAGCGGCGTAAAACTTTTGCATAAACTATAGCGCTTTTTCTAAAAGAGAGAAACACATGCAAAAAGTTTATTATTAAAGCCTTACTAACATAATTGAAGCGCTATGCGACAGGGAGGGCCCGTAGCTCAGTCAGGTTAGAGCGCTCGGCTCATAACCGAGCGGTCACCGGTTCAAATCCGGTCAGGCCCATAAATCCATAAAGACCCATAAAAATTATATCCAAAGAATCTTCTGCATAAGGAGGTTTTAAGGAAAAAAACCCAAATTCGAAAGCGTCCAACCCGAAAGCCGCTTTAACTCAGTTGGTAGAGTGTCTGGCTGTTAACCAGAATGTCGTAGGTTCGAGCCCTGCAAGCGGCGTAATAAATCTCACCACTTTTTTAAATACAACTTTTTTAAATATCAATTTTTTTAAATATCGCGTTTTTGTTTTGATTCCTTTTGCCACTTTTTTTCAGATTCTAATTTCATACCCTGGGATTTGTATGCTCGATTCATTTTTAGTACCTGAAGCCTGTAATTTATCCAGTCTTAAAATCTCCGAAACGCTTAATAATTCTGAATAGAATACTTTTTAAACAACAGATAGGGAGGGAAAGCATCAGGAAGTTTGGAGCAGGGAAAGCCTGATGCAATGTACCAGCAGAACAACTGAAAAAATTATTAAATATGGTGAAAAGAATAACTAGATAAATCATTTCTATTCATTACTACCTACCTTTCAACCAAATCCTCTGGTACCACTTACCATCCAATTGACTGTTACTCAATCAGACTGAGGTTTATATATATGGTTTCAATTAACGAAGAAGGCGTAATCGTACCTTTAGACGTCCCGAAAGCAATGCGTGAGACATACGTGAAAAACTACATGGAAATTACAAAAGGCACCGGAAGGCTCATGCTTTTTGCAGGAGACCAGAAAGTAGAGCACCTGAATGATGACTTTTTTGAAGAAGGAGTTCCTGAAGACGATGCTGATCCTGAACACCTTTTCAGGATTGCAGCCCGGTCCAAAATAGGAGTTTTTGCAACCCAGCTCGGGCTGATTGCCCGCTATGGCATGGACTATAAAGACGTCCCTTATCTCGTGAAGGTGAACTCCAAGACCCATCTCGTTGGCACTTCCCAAGCAGATCCCTTCAGCAACCTCTGGTATGATGTCGACCAGGTAGCTGAGTTTAAGGAAAACAGCGGGCTCAATATCCTTGGGGTCGGGTATACAATTTATCTTGGCAGCGAGTATGAAGCCGAAATGCTTGTGCAGGCCGCCCAGGTAGTTTACGACGCCCATCAGCATGGGATGGTCTCAGTACTCTGGATTTATCCCCGCGGAGCTGCCGTAAAAGACGAAAAGGACCCGCACCTGATCGCAGGGGCAACAGGAGTAGGAGCCTGTCTCGGGACTGACTTTGTAAAGGTCAATTACCCGAAAAAGGAAGGAGAAAAATCCGCCGAGATTTTCAAAGAAGCCATCAAAGCAGCCGGACGCACAAAAGTTGTTTGTGCTGGCGGTTCAAGCGATGAAGCCGAAGCTTTCCTCAAAAAGCTCCACGACCAGATCCACATCTCCAGGGCTCAGGGGAATGCAACCGGAAGAAACATCCACCAGAAATCCCTGGATGAAGCTGTCCGCATGTGCAACGCAATCTACGCCATAACCGTGGAAGACACAAGCGCTGAAGAAGCCCTGAAGATTTACAGGGGGAAGTAAGCAGGCAGCAATAAGCAGCGTAAGTTTGCTAAAAATAACAATCGAAAATAACAGTTCTAAAAACGGCAGTGAATATAAACGTGAATATAAACGGCCGTGAAAATATGCAAATCCCTGACCATAAAACAAAGATCGTCTGCACCATAGGCCCTGCTTCCTTCTCCGAGGAAGTCCTCAGGAAACTGGTGCTTGCGGGAATGAACGTTGCAAGGATTAACTTTTCCCACGGAGACTTCGAGAGCCACGGAAAAGTTATCCGGAGGGTCCGAAAGGTTGCAGAAGAGCTTGACAGGACAGTTGCTATCCTTGCCGACCTCCCAGGCCCGAAAATTCGCGTAGGCAAGCTCAAAAAAGAGCCGCTTATGCTCCATAAAGGGAACCGAATAACCCTTACCACTGACGAGACTTCTGGAAGCGAGGACCGCATCCCGGTCAACTACAAACAGCTCCCTGAGAGCGTCTCCCCGGGAAGCCTTATCTACCTGAGTGACGGATTTATCCAGCTCCTCTGCCTGGAAATCTCGGGAAAAGATGTAGTCTGCGAAGTTATGGTCGGAGGACAACTCTACTCCCATAAAGGGCTGAACCTGCCAGGGGCAAAAATTTACCTGGACTCTGTGACGGAACATGACTTCAAAATCCTTGAGTTTGCCCTGAACGAAGAAGTTGACGCAGTCAGCATCTCTTTTGTGGAAAAAGCCGAAGATATCCGAAAAGTCCGGAATTTTGCTTCAACCATGGGAAAACCTGTATACGTTGTCTCAAAAATCGAACGGAGCCAGGCGGTCCAGAATATAGAAGAGATCCTTGAGGAAACCGATGCCCTGATGGTTGCCAGAGGAGACCTGGGAGTTGAGATTCCTATCCAAGAAGTACCTTCGGTCCAGAAAGAACTCATCCGGAGTGCAAAGCTCCTGAGCATCCCCGTAATTACTGCAACCCACATGCTGGCCTCCATGACCGACAACATCAGGCCTACAAGGGCGGAGGCTACAGACGTTGCCAACGCCATCCTTGACGGGACGGACGCGGTCATGCTCTCGGAAGAAACCGCAGTTGGGAACTATCCCGTGGAAACTGTGGAGATGATGGCAAAAATTGCAAAAACAACAGAAAACTGGCGCTCCCGAACGAAGTGGGGACTTGACACAATGCTCAAGGGAATTACGGCACAGAAAATGTCAGTGGACGAGGTAATCGCTCTCCAGGTACACGAAGCCCTGCAAAAGCTTCCTGTAGCCGTTGTACTCACCCCAACCCGAAGCGGAGCAACCCCGCGCAGGCTTTCCCGCTTCAAGCCTGAACCCTGGATCCTGGCTTTCACCCGCTTCCCGAAAACCTGTAGCTCCCTTGCCTTGTCCTATGGGGTTTATCCGATAATAGTAAAAGAAGTCTCTGAAAACTGGGAAACGGAGACCACGGAAAAGGCAAAGGAACTGGGATTTGCAAAAAGCGGAGAGCTCGTAGTTTTCACCCAGGGACCTGCTTCCGGAAAACCAGGAGGCACAAACATGCTCAAGATCCTGACTCTGGACTGAACGGAAATTCAAATCGAGCCTTTTAAAAAGGAAATTTAGGACTAGGATTCCAATTAATCCCACAAGTTTTTTCATTTTTCGGAAATAGGATGCGAAAACTTTTTTATGACAATAGATTTAGATACCATGTGTGTTTTTTACATTCAGAATAATTTACCTTATGTTATGAGGTTTCATTTATGAAACGAAAGGATCCTGCAACAAAAAACCAGAAATATCTGGCTATCTTCCTAGCCTTAACAATGTTTCTCTCAGCTTTTATGATATATTTCACGGCTACGGGCAATAATAAAAACGATGATAATGACGTAACGACTTCGGAAACCGGAGCAGATTATGTCACAGTCCAGTTCTCTCAGATCCCAGGCAAACACGTCCAGCACGATTTTAATTCCATTATCGACGGATTGGAAATGTCACCTGAAGGAGTGACGAATGCGATATATGTCGACCTTCAAAAAACCGAAGGAACTCCCCTGGAAGCTATCTTCGGAAACGGACAGACCATGAATGCTTCCTTCTCTTATGGAGCTGATGTTACGAAGAGATACGGAGCAAGTTATGCCGATGAAAGCGGTTTTGAGCTGCACCAGATTCCTGAGCAGAAAATTGACGTACCCCTCCAGAACACATCGACAATGCCATATGAAGGGTACCAGATCCTCGACCGGACAAACGGGACCTACAACATCTGGAACGTTGTCGGAAGCCCCTCAATCATAGGCCCCATCCAGAGTGTGGCAAACGTCATCAGCGTCCTTGAAGGAAATGCAACTTCCAGCTCGGAATACGACCAGATATTGAGCCAGGCGGATCCGGAAGGAAGCATCTACCAAGAAGTAGTCACAAAAACAAATTCCACGGATATTCCTGCAGAACAGTATTACATGGATCTCAAAAAGCTGGATGACGGAAGTTACGTGCAGACAACCATCTACCTTAACCCTGAACCTGAAGTAGATGAAAAGATCGCAGTTTATCAGGCAAACTCGAGCGAACGTGGAGTGGCATACAACGTAACTACCCTGGGCAACATTACAAAACTGGAAATAAGCTCGGACTTTGAAAGCCTTTACAATGAAAGTGCCCTGCTTTCAATATAAGCAGGCAAACTTTCATTTCAAACTTTTTTGTTTTTGATTTCAATTTTCTACTTTTTTCCTGAAATCATTTCTCCGGAAGCTATCTTCTGACAGCTATTATCTGATAGTTTCTTCGGGAATCTTTCTGGAACCTTATATATTTTTCTACAGAGAGCTCAAAAAATCAAAGAATCCTGTTCCAGAGAAATATAAGAAACCTTATACATTAGAAGTGAAAAACCAGAGGGGTTGAAAAATAGGGTTGAATAAATATAGAAAGAGAACAAATAAAAAAATAGTGAAAAATGAGGTGAGGCTTTGGGACTTTCCAGTTCCTTTGAAAAGATTTTCCTGAAAAAGATAGACGGTAAGAATTCTCATGACTGGTTTGAACTCGGGGCAATGGAAAAAGACCCTGAGAAAAAGGTAGAATACTTCAAAAACACAGTAGAGTTAAAACCGAATTTCGTAGGCGGCTGGACCGTGCTCGGAAACGCCTATGCCGGGATGGGAGAGTATGAAAAAGCCATGGAATGCTACAACAAGGCTCTTTCAATCTGCCCAAAGTACAAGGAAGCAAAGTATAACAGGAAAAATCTGGAAAAAAAGATGAAGGAAACCGAATTAAAACCGGGAACATGATGAAAAAAACTGAAAATCCGGTACCTCGAAGAAAAACAAAATCCAGAAAAATCCGCCTCCATGCGGAAGCGACATAAGAGGACACAAAAAAGACCCCTCCATCAAACTCGCTCACGGAGGAAAATAAACATTTACCATTAAATCCTGTTTACAGGCACTGATTTTACACAAATATTTCCTTTCCCTGTACCTCCTGGACGACTGAACCCACCTAAAAAAAGAGATAATAAGAATCCCGACCGGCATGGAATTTCCACAACAACTCAGCAGGGAAAACGCTCTTTTCAGTATATTTACTATCTCATTACATCTGTTTTTAAAATATGGGGTCGATAAGCATCACCAGCTATTTCTACCGACCCCGCATATATTTAATGGGAAGTGATGCTATTGGGATTTCTGGACAAACTGTTCAAAAAGAAACTCGAAGGAAAAACCGTAGAAGAATGGTACGGACTTGCTGTTTCTGAAACTGACCCTGAAAAGAAGATTGAGTACTTCGATAAAGTCCTGGCTTTAAAGCCCGATTTTGCAGGAGCCTGGAACCTCAGAGGGCTTGAATTTGTGATGCTCAAGCAGTATGAAGAAGCCATTGCCTCTTTTGACAAAGCGCTTGAGATAAGACCCAACTATCCGGAGGCAAAATACAATAAAGAAGATGCAGAAACAGAATTGAGGAAGATCGGGGCAGCAGAAAAGCCGGTTGAAGAGGAGAAAGAAGGCTCATCGGAAACTCACGGGGAGAAAGGAGAAGAACCTAAAGCTGAGGGAACAGAAAGTTAAAAAACGAAAAAGTGTTCCGGAAAAATTCCCTGACAGGCCGATTTTGCCTGAAGGGCTGATTTTGCCTGACTGCCAGAACCACCATTACTTTTTTCCGCGGCTCAGGGCCTGAAGCCCGAGTTTTACAGGTCCGGGAAGTTTTCCGCACTGCATGACCTTCATCTGTTCAGGGGAAATAAACTTGAAAGCCGCATTCATCAGAGCATCAGATTTCATGATCCCGTCCATGATCTGTCTCGCCTGTACCGAAGTTTCTAGAGCCGACCCAAACTGAACTCTCCAGCGCCTGTCGTAAGCTTCAAGCTTGCATTTCCCGGCGGCAAATTCAGCTGCAGTTTCTCCCGCAATTTTTCCGGCAATCATTGCAGGAGGGATCCCCCCACCGTTTGTTGCGATGATATGCCCGGCGGCATCCCCTGCGATCAGAGTATCTTCGGTTGCAGTGTTTGCAGGGGCTCCATTTATGGGAATAATGCCTGCAACGACATTCATTATAATAGCGTTTTTCAGCTTCGGGGCGGCTAGAGGGTGATCCCGCATAAAACGGTGAAGGTAATCTTTTGCAGAAATCCCTTTTTCGGCCATTCCACTTCGGATTCCGATTCCTACGTTTGCCCGCCTCTCGCCTTCCGGAAAAATCCATGCATAACCGCCCGGGACATAATCTTTTCCGAAATACATCTCAAGGGCGTCCGGGTCAATATCAACGTTCCGGACCTGGTACTCAAGGGCAACAGAGGTTTCCTTTGATTCGGGTTTCATGGCAAGACCTTTTGATTTTGCGACAAGAGAATTAGGGCCGTCAGCTCCAATAACCACCTTTGCTTTCAGGATATGTTTCCCGAAGACCCCTGAAGTTTCAACCTTTGTACCTTCCACCCGTGTCACCCTGGTTTTTGCCATCAGTTCGGCCCCTGCCGCAGCAGCTTGCTCAGCCAGGAACTGGTCATAGCGGCGGCGGTCAAGGACTCTGCCCCGGACGGCAAACTCTTTTACATTGCCGTTTGGGGGGATGATCCGCTGGGTTTTGATATGCTGCAGTACGCAGGAGTCGGGATAGTTTTTCAGGGTTTCAGGCAGCTTGGCCTCAGGCAGCAGGGCCTGCACTTCCGAGGCATCCGGAAGAAAACCGGCACACTGGATGGGGTTTCCAATTTCTCTTTTTTTATCGAGAAGCAGGACAGAAGCCCCATTCTTTGCGGAATGCAGGGCAGCGGTGGAACCTGAAGGGCCCGCACCCACAACGATGACATCGTAAGAGGCTTTTGGAATCATGAAAAGGTCTCACTGTTGTTTATTTTTAGTCTTTGCAGTTTACTGAGGAATTGTTTATTAATCCTTTCCTGAAGCCAAGAAACGAATAGTGCTGTTTCAGGTGTTTTAATCCCCACAATCAGGTAGTGTAACCCTCAAAATAAAGGTTCAAAATTCTGTCTGGCAAATAGATAAGAAAGAAGGAACATGCCCAAGTGTAGAAAGATTTAAATAGAACTACATAGTACAACGGTTACCGTCTTCCGAGCATAACGGGGTGAAGGAACTGGAACATAAAAAGAAGGGATTTTGGAAGTTCGAAAGAGCCCCATGATCCAAATTCAGCACCGCAATTCAGACGAATTGTGAACCAATAATTATTAAAAAGCAAGCAAAAAGTCAACAAATAAGTATCTTAAATCAAGGGTTAATTATATATACAATTAGATAGTACAACGGTTACCGGCTTCCGGTAGCCGACGAAAATAAAGGAGCAAGGAAAAAATGAGACAAATAGCAATTTATGGAAAGGGCGGCATTGGAAAATCAACTACTACGCAGAATCTTACTGCGGCCCTCTCGACTATGGGGAACAATATTCTTCTTGTAGGGTGCGACCCAAAAGCAGACTCTACCAGAATGCTGCTTGGAGGCCTGAACCAGAAGACCGTACTTGACACTCTTAGAAGCGAAGGTGACGAAGGAATCGACCTTGATACTGTTCTGCAGCCAGGCTTTGGAGGCATCAAATGTGTAGAATCCGGGGGTCCTGAACCGGGGGTAGGATGCGCAGGCCGAGGTATTATCACCTCCATCGGACTGCTCGAAAACCTGGGAGCTTACACTGACGATCTTGACTATGTATTCTACGACGTGCTTGGTGACGTTGTATGCGGTGGTTTTGCCATGCCTATCCGCGAAGGAAAAGCCAAGGAAATTTACATCGTGGCCAGTGGAGAACTGATGGCAATTTATGCAGCAAACAATATCTGCAAAGGTCTGGCCAAATTCGCTAAAGGTGGAGCCCGTCTCGGAGGCATCATCTGTAACAGCAGGAAAGTAGATGGAGAACGTGAACTCCTTGAAGCATTCGCAAAGAAACTGGGAAGTCACCTGATCCACTTCGTGCCCAGAGACAACATCGTCCAGAGGGCAGAAATCAACAGAAAGACAGTAATCGACTTTGATCGAGAATCCGACCAGGCAAAGGAATACCTCACCCTTGCAGACAACGTCCAGAACAACAACAAACTCGTGGTTCCAACCCCACTCCCGATGGAAGAGTTAGAAGCTATGATGGTAGAATTCGGAATCGTTGAGCTGTAACTGTTAAGACCCAGAGGAGATGAAAACGATGCAAATGATAAGAGCAGTCATAAGACCGGGAATGGAATCAAAGGTTGTCGAGTGCCTGGAAAAAGAGGGCTGTATTTCCCTTACAAAAATGGAAGTCTTCGGAAGAGGGAAGCAAAAAGGGATTCACATTGCAGACATCCACTATGACGAATTGCAGAAAACCATGCTTCTGATGGTAGTCGAAGACGAACACAAGGACAAAGTTATAAAGACCATAATGGAAGCTGCAAGAACCGGGAAGTATGGGGATGGAAGGATCTTCGTAAACCCCGTGGAAGAAGCATACACCATAAGGACGGGAAAAGCCGGGCTTTAAAACCGGCTTTTCGGAGGGAAATCCCCATGAAAGAAATTACGGCAATAATCAGGATGAACAAGGTCCAGAAAACAAAGAATGCCCTGCTTGGATGCGGCTTTCCTTCGTTTACCGTAAGAAGGGTCATGGGCCGCGGAAAACAAAGAGGGCTCTGCTTTGAATTTAATCCACCACTACCAGATCCGGAAAAGGAAGCCGAGACCTGCATTCGTTTCATTCCAAAACGTATGTTCACCGTCGTTGTGGATGATGAAAACGTAAGCGAAGTGGTCCAGAAAATCATAGAGGTTAACCAGACCGGAAATGCAGGAGACGGAAAGATTTTCGTGTCAAACATCACTGAAGCAATCCGCATCCGAACCGGAGAAAGCGGTGAAGCGACCATAAGCAAGGAGTTGATGTAAGAATGGGAGCGGAAATTGAAGACAAACAACTGATTGTTGACAACATTTTGAAGGTGCTCCCGGAAAAAGCTGCCAGGGACAGAAGAAAACACATAGTTGTCAGGGACTGTGCCGCCGAACAGCACATTGAAGCCGACGATAAAGTAATTCCCGGAATCCTCACAAACCGTGGCTGTGCCTTTGCAGGGACCAAGGGTGTGGTCTTCGGGCCTATAAAGGATATGGTCCACCTGGTTCACGGCCCCATAGGTTGTGCTTACTTCACCTGGGGTACCAGGCGAAACCTTGCAAAGGCAGAAGAAGGCGAAGACAACTATATGAATTACTCCGTATGCACGGATATGAAGGAAACCGATATCGTCTTTGGAGGAGAGAAAAAGCTCAAAAAAGCCATTGATGAGGTTGTAAAAATCTTCAATCCGGGCGCTATCACAATCTGTGCAACCTGCCCTGTAGGGCTTATCGGAGACGATATCGAATCTGTTGCAAGAGAAGCCGAAGAAGAGCATGGAATCAAGGTAATCCCCGCCCGCTGTGAAGGATATAGGGGAGTCAGCCAGTCGGCAGGCCACCACATTGCAAGCAACTCCCTGATGGAACACCTGATAGGGACCGAGGATATCAAGGACCCCACTCCCTTTGACATAAACATCTTCGGGGAGTACAATATAGGAGGGGACCTCTGGGAAATCAAGCCAATCCTCGAAAAAATAGGATATAGAATTATCTCAAGTTTAACCGGAGACGGATCATTCCACAAAATTTCGCAGGCCCATCAGGCAAAACTCAGTATCCTGCTCTGCCACCGTTCTATCAACTACACTAACAGGATGATGGAAGAAAAATACGGAGTTCCATGGCTGAAGGTAAATTACATCGGTACGAAAGGAACTGAAAAATCCCTGCGAAAAATGGCAGAGTTCTTTGACGACCCAGAACTTACCCGGAAAACAGAAGAAGTTATTGCTGAAGAAAAAGCAAAATACGCGGATGAAATCGAAAGATACAGGGAAAAACTCCAGGGAAAAACCGCTTTCATCTATGCCGGAGGCTCAAGGAGCCACCACTATATAAACCTCTTTGAAGAACTCGGCATGAAGGTTGTTGTTGCAGGCTACCAGTTCGCCCACAGGGATGACTATGAAGGTAGACAGATCATTCCCCACATTAAGGAAAAAGCCCTTGGGTCCATTCTTGAGGATGTACATTACGAAAGAGAAGAAAACTTCAAGCCTTCCATTAACGCTGAACGAATTACAGAACTGAAAGAGAAAATCGGGCTCATGGACTACGAGGGACTTTTCCCCGAAATGAAGGATGGGACTATTGTCGTTGACGACCTTAACCACCATGAGACCGAATTCCTCGTAAAAGCCCTCAAACCCGATATATTCTGTTCCGGGATTAAGGACAAGTACTGGGCTCAGAAAATAGGAGTCCCCTCAAGGCAAATTCACTCCTATGATTACAGCGGACGTTACACAGGCTTTTCCGGAGTCCTGAATTTCGCACGGGATATTGATATGGCTATTCACAGCCCCACCTGGAGGTTCATAAACCCGCCGTGGAAAGGTGAAGGAGCGGAGTAAAAACAAAAAAGTAAAGAGGTGTAAAAAATGCTTGATTATACCCCATGTGAAGAAGTGGAACGTTCAGCCATCACCATCAACCCTGCAAAAATCTGTCAACCAATAGGAGCCGTTTATGCGGCTCTCGGTGTGCACAACTGCATGCCCCACAGCCACGGATCCCAGGGCTGCCTTTCTTACCTGCGTATGTGCCTGAGCAGGCACTACAGAGAAGCTGCACTGGCGACTACCAGCAGTTTTTCCGAAGGAACCGCCGTTTTCGGAGGAGCTGCAAACCTGAAGGAAGCTCTCGTCAACCTTACAACCGTATACCAGCCTGAAGTAATCGCCATTCACACTACCTGCGTGGCAGAAACTATTGGAGACGATGTTGGAGTCATCTTAGAAGATGTGAGCGCTGAAGAGCTTATTGACCCGTCCATCAAAATCTGTGCAGCTTCCACTCCAAGTTATGTCGGTACCCACATAACCGGCTATGACAACATGGTAAAGTCTTTCGTAACCACCTTTGCCAGCAAAAGCAAGCCAAACGGGAAACTTAACATCATCCCCGGCTTTGTAGAACCTGCAGACATCAGGGAAATCAAACGCATACTCTCGATAATGGGAATTTCCAGTATTGTCTTCCCGGACACCACTGACGTCTTTGATGCGCCCCTGACAAAAGAACATACCTTCTACCCCAAAGGTGGGACACCGATAGGAGACATAGAAGATTCCGCAAATTCCCTCGGGACGATTGCCCTCTGCAGGATGGCAGGCGGGGCTGCAGCAAAGATACTGGAAAGCCGCTACAAAGTCCCGGCAAAAATAGGGCCCACCCCCATAGGGATCAGAAACACCGATCGTTTCATCATGAATGCAGCAAAACTTGCCAACGTAGCGATTCCCCCCGAACTTGAAGACGAGAGGGGAAGACTTGTTGACATGATGACTGACGCCCACCCCCATTACCACGGAAAGAAAGTAGCCATTTACGGTGACCCTGATATACTTTCAGGCCTCACGAGCCTTGTGCTGGAAATGGGCATGGAACCTAGTGTGGTGCTCACCGGCACTCAGAACTCTGAATTTGAAAAAGAAATCGAAGCACTCATAGGTTCCGAGTACCCGGACGCCGATATCATTTCGGGAGGGGACCTCTTCATGCTCCACCAGATCATCAAGCGAAAGCCCGTGGACCTCCTAATCGGCAACACATACGGGAAATTCATATCAAGGGCAGAGGATGTGCCCCTGGTCAGAGTAGGCTTCCCGATTATGGACCGGGCAAACCTGCACTATTTCCCGATCATGGGGTACGCTGGAGCTGCACGACTGGTGGAGCGCATAGGAAATACCCTGCTTGACAGGAAAGATAGAGACGCACCTGACTGGTTGCTTGAAACCATCCAGTAAGAGAGAAGCCTGAATATAAAGGTAGTGATCTGAACACATCTCAGAGATGATATACAAACTGATAAATTAAAAATTTGAAAAAGTGGAAAACCGCCGCTGCAATTCTGAAAACAGAAGCAGAGGGGAGTGAAAGAGATGAAAGAATTAACCGGGATAGTGGATACTCTCGAAGAAAGGCAACCGTACATCACCAGAAAGCAGGAAAAGGGGGATGTAATTCCCCTTGCTTGCGACAATAACTCTCTTGCAGGAGCCATCAGCCAGCGGGCATGTGTATATTCGGGGGCAAGGGTTGTCCTAAACCCCGTAACCGACGCAGTCCACCTGGTCCACGGCCCTATAGGCTGTGCAGGCTATACCTGGGACATAAGAGGGGCAAAGTCCAGCGGGGTCGAAACTAACCGCAGCAGTTTCAGTACGGACATGAAGGAGATCGATGTTGTCTTCGGAGGAGAGAAAAAACTTTCAAACGCGATCGACGAGCTGGTAGGCATCTACCATCCTCCGGTCATTTTCGTGTATTCCACATGCATTGTAGGAATTATCGGAGACGACCTGGAATCGGTCTGCAAGACAGCAAGTAAAAAGCACAATATCCCGGTAATCCCTGTAAAATCCGAAGGCTTCAAAGGTAACAAGTCTGACGGATACAAGGCTGCTTGCGACGCCTTAAAGCAGCTTATCAAAAAACCGGAAGTAAAGAAGCCCGATGCAGGTCCTGAAGTCAACAGGCCAAAGATCAATATCCTCGGAGACTTCAACGTAGCCGGGGACGTCTGGCTCGTCAAACCTCTCTTTGAACGGATGGGAATCGAAGTCATAGTCTCCATGACCGGGGATTCGACTGCCGAATCCATCTCAAGGGCAGCGGAAGCAGACCTCAACCTCGTCCAGTGCAGCGGGTCAATGACCTACCTTGCAAAATGGATGCAGAAAGAGTACGGGATTCCATACCAGACCATAAGTTTCTTCGGAATCGAAGATATTTCCATTGCTCTTCGGAAGACTGCGGAATACTTTGGCTCCGAAGAGATGAAAAAGATAGCAGAAGAAATCCTGGAGACCGAAACGAACCGGATAATGCCTGAAATTTCCCGGGTCAGAGAGAGAGTCAAAGGGAAAAAGGCCGCCATCTATATGGGAGGCCCTGCAAAAGCCCTCACGCTTATCAAAGGTTTTGCGGAACTCGGCATGGAAGTGGTAATCATCGGGACCCAGACCGGGAAAAAGGAAGACTATGAGCAGATCAGCTATTCAGTCAGGGACGGGACGGTCATCGTGGACGATGCAAACCCCCTGGAACTTGCAGACTTACTCGTGAAACAGAAAGCCGACCTGATGGTTGCAGGCGTTAAAGAGAGGTTTATCGCATACAAGCTGGGAGTTGCCTTCTGCGACTTCAACCACGACAGGGTGGTGGAGTTCGAAGGCTTTGACGGCTTTGTAAACTTCGCAAAGGAAGTGGATGCCTCGATTAACAGCCCTGTCTGGAAAGCAGTCAGGCAGAGGACCCTTGAGCCCGAATTTGTGGAACCGGAAAAAGCCACTGTAGAATTGGGACAGGAAAAAGCCACCGTTGAAGAAAAAACTTCCGAAAAACCGTATGTAAAGAAGTGTAAAGGTGCAGCCCTGAAACCGGAGTTTTTGCGCTCCAGGTCAGATGTTGCAGTTGAGAGTGAGGTATAGAGGAGGCAATAAAATGACTAAAAGAAACTATGCAACCGTGAACCCCTGTGTAATGTGCCAGCCCATGGGAAGTGCCCTTGCCTTTAAAGGGGTCGAAAACACCATGGTCCTCTACCACGGCTCCCAGGGATGCAGCACCTATATGCGTCTGCACCTTGCCCACCACTTCAGGGAACCTGTAGATATCGCCTCAAGCTCCCTCAGCGAAAAAGGAGCAGTCTACGGGGGCAGGGAAAACCTGAAGAAGGGACTTAGAAACGTCATCAACAGATATAAACCGAAAGTAATAGGCGTTGCAACCACCTGTCTTGCCGAAACAATCGGCGATGATGTCCCTGCGATAATCAGGGAATTTAAAGAGGAAGAAGGGATCGGAGACGATCTCGAAAAAGATATCATAATCATACCCGTTTCCACCCCCAGCTACGGGGAAAGCCATGTAAGCGGCTATATAAAAGCCCTGGACGCCGTTGTCAGGAAGTTTACGGAAAAGCCTGAAAGCCCGGAAGAATCGAAAAGCCCGGAAGACGTCGAGCTTATGGATTGCATGGAAAACATGGAGATTATGGAGTATACGGAAATCCTGGAAAAAGAAAAGGCAAAGGCAAATGTCAGGGAAGCAAAAAAGCCTGACATGGAAGAAGAAACTGATGCGATAGAAGCTTCAAACGGCAAACTCAACCTTATCCCGGTTGAGAGCATCTCCCCGGCTGATGTGAGAGAACTCAAAGAAATCCTTGCAGAGACTGCAGGGGATTACATCTTCCTCCCGGACATTTCCGAGACCTTTGATGCGCCCCTGGGGGAAGAACTCCCCAAAATAGCACCCGGAGGCACTCCACTTTCCGAGATTGCTGACATGCCCAACAGCAAAGCAAGCCTAGGTCTGGGGATTGTCAGCACGAATCTGGCTGTAAAATACCTTGAAGCTTCCCACGGGGTTCCCGGACACAATGTGCCCATACCCATAGGACTCTTAAACAACGACCTTTTCTTTACGGAACTGGTCCGCATCCTTGGCTGCCCAATCCCTGAGAAATACCAGAAAGAAAGGGGAAGACTCCTCGACTCCATGGTGGACGTGCACAAGTACCTTTACGGAGTAAAGGCAGCAGTCTACGGAGACCCGGACACTGTGTTTAGTCTGACGACTTTCATGCTGGAACTCGGGATTAACCCCGTCCTGGTAGCTACCGGAAGCAAAAGCCGGGACTTTGAAAAGAGAATAAAACAAATCTTTGAAGAGATCAGGCCGGAACTGGAACCTGTGGTTCTGAACGGCATTGACTTTGACACCCTCAATGATGCTGTCGGTGAATGCAGCCCTGAAATCCTGATAGGGAACTCAAACGGGAGATACATTGCCAAGGCACGCAATATCCCCCTTGTAAGGGTTGGCCTGCCAATCCACGACAGGGTAGGAGCACAGCGTATCCTTACTGTCGGATACAGGGGAGCCCTGGAACTTCTGGACAGGATCACAAACACCATCCTTGAAGCTACTGACACCTTCACCGCACCTGTACAGGTAGAACCGGCTGCATATGCCGGTCAGGGAGCAGGAGATGACTGCATAGAGGAAGCGCAGTGAGAGTGAAAACAAAAAGCTGATACTTCCGATCACGTCAAATAAGGCTTTTCAGCTTCATAACGTCTTCCGGTAATGCCTCCCGGAATTCAGAAACTCCTGATAGAGAATGAAAAACAGTAAATGTGAATGAGAAAAAAGAAAGCGATCTAAGGTTCCCAGAGCCGGAAAAACAATAAAAAAGGGAGGGATTTGATGGAAATCTTTCAAATAATCGCGACACCACTTCTATTAACCCTCAAGATTTCCGTCATTGCAACCCTCTTTGTGACAGCGCTGGGAATTTTAATTGCTTATGTACTGGCAAAAAGGGAGTTTCCGGGGAAAGGATTAGCTGACGTTATGGTTACCATGCCAATGGTTCTTCCCCCTACGGTAACCGGGTACATTCTAGTTATCCTGCTGGGAAAAAACGGAGTTATAGGAAGCATTTTCTCCAAAATTACGGGGAGCGGAATCCTCTTTACCTGGCAGGCAGCAGCCATTGCAGCTTTTGTAGTATCTTTGCCCCTGATGGTAAAGACCACCACCGCAGCCATCGGGGCAGTAGACAGGAACGTTGAGGAAGCATCCCGTATTCTCGGGAGAAATGAGTTCGAAACTGCACTCTTCATAACCCTGCCTCTTGCAAAGAAAGGCATTATTGCAGGCTGCGTCCTGAGTTTTGCAAGGGCCGTAGGAGAGTTCGGAGCAACCCTCATGGTTGCAGGAAATATCCCGGGAAAGACTAGCACCATGCCTCTTTCTATTTACGGAGCGTACCAGACAGGAAATAATGAGCTCGCGAACCTGCTTGTGCTTATCCTTGTTGTCATGTCATTCATAACAATTGCAGCCACCAGCAAACTGGGAGAACGATGAAAAAAGGTGAGAGTAGGGAATGACTGTTGAAGTTGGCATTGAAAAGGAATTCTACGGAAGGAAAAACAGGAAAAAGAAAGGTGAAAACCCCAGCTTTTCAATGAACTGCAGCTTTGATGCCAATTCCGATTTTGTGGTCCTGTTCGGGTGTTCCGGTTCAGGTAAAACCACGGCTCTCCGCTGCATTGCAGGGCTTGAGAACCCGGACGCAGGAACTATAAAGATTAACGGTACCGTGTACTTTGACAGCAGGAAAAAAGTGAATCTGCCCCCTCAGAAACGGAAAATAGGGTACATGTTTCAGGAAAATGCCCTCTTTCCGCACATGAACGTGCGCCAGAACATCGAGTTCGGATTAAAAGGCCTGAGCTCCATGGAAAAAACAGATCGGGTAAACGAGATGCTGGGCCTTGTGGGGATAGAAGAACTTGAGTTTGCCTACCCTGATGAGCTCTCAGGCGGGCAGAAACAGAAAGTTGCCCTTGCCCGGGCCCTTGCCCCAAACCCGGAAGTCCTGCTCCTGGACGAGCCCTTTTCAGCTCTGGACACCGTAGTCCGCCTTAAATTGAGAAAAGAACTGAGGGATATCCAGAAAAGACTCAAGATTCCTGTAATTTTCATCACCCACGACCCTGTCGAGGCTTTTACCATGGCAGACCGGATGGCAGTCTTTGAAGACGGCAGGGTACAGCAGATAGGTACCCCTGAGGACATATTCTACCACCCAAAAACCCGTTATGTGGCCGAACTTGTGGGCTTCTCAAACCTCTTTGATAATGCCGTGGTAGGAAGACACGGAAACGGAGCCGAGTGCACCTTCCTGTGGTCCCTCGGAACGGAAATTACCGCCCCTTATATAGAACGCAAAGCAGGGGACAGAGTCAGCTGGGGTATCAGGCCCGAGAATATCGAGCTTGTGGACAGGAAAAATATGCACGTTATCCGCCAGGAAGACAGGAAAAATCTCTTTGATGGGATAATAATGAACGTGGTGAACAAAGGCACCAGCCGTGTCATGTCTCTTATTCTCAAAAACAGCGAAGACGTCCTGAAGGTAGAGGTTGCAAACCACATCTTTGACTCATTGAAAATAGGAACGGGCGACGAATGCATGGTCAGGCTCAGAGCCTCGGATATGATCATCTTCTGACTCTCGAATTGTGACTCGCCCGAATTGCGACTCGCCCGAATTGCGACTCGGGAGCCCGCAGTCCTTTTCGCTGCGCTACGCTTCGCTCAAGAGGACAAATTTAGAATGGGAGAGTAGAGTAGTAGAGTTCTTCTTTGAGTTTTGATTTGAGATCAAGGAAATCGAAGTTTTCTGGTAATTAGATATATTTACAGTGATCTACATCCATTCATAGCAACCTATATTTATTTATATTAATCTACATTTATTCATATTAGCCCATAATTAAGTATACTAACTTATAATTATTCATACTAACCATATTTATTCATAATTACCCACATTTATTCACAAGAATCCACATCAGTTTTGAGATTTGCGGCTCTGAAGTATGAGGTTCTTTTCGCTGAGCTCAAGAGAAATAATATAGGAGAGAAACCGGTAAGTTTCGCTCAAGAAGATTGATTCATAAGTTATAACAGTGAGTTACTCTGGAACAAAATTACAATTTCATAACCTGTACAAACCTATTCTGTATACAGAGGTAGTTCTTGTTACTTCTGAAAAAGGAGAGCACCCTTTCCCGCAGAAAGATTGCAAATTCCTTTGCTTTTTTTGCATAGACGATATTGCAAAGCGTGTAAAACGTACTTTTGTGCCAAACAAAAGTTGGCACTTTAAATCAGTGTTTTTTTTTCTATGTGAAATCTTTTTTCAGAGGATTGTACATGAAATTGTCAAGTTAGATTATAGATATTAAAATCTGACCAGATAAGCTCAATTAATAAATAGAGTTGTAAAAATAATATTTAGTAACACAAAATCAATAGTAACTTATACTAAGAATACAATTAAGTCACTAACTTAGCAAATAGTAACATGAAAAGGACAATATATAGTACCATAAACGTGATGCAAATTAAAGACAGGGATATCGATCTGTAGCCTGAAATGAGCACATTATAAACTGATAGGCCTGAGAAGAGGCGAAAATGAAGTGTATATGCCATCCGGAGATCGATTATGGAGACCGATATAACAACCGAAACCCGGAAGATGCCTGGATTGAGGTTCTTATCCTGGTAAGCTATTTTTCTCAGGGAAGACTCAGGGTAATCCACGCTTCTAATGCTCATCATGAGAGCATCACAACAGTCGAACTGGATGAACAAAAAGAGGTTTAGCACAGGTTCCCAGAGCCCCCAGATATTGATTCATGGAGACTCTGAAAGGAGAATTAATGGGTATTATGGCCGGGGCCAGCTTGCAACTATAGCTACTTTTAACCTTCTGGAGGGTGACAGATGAACGAAGACAAAGAGATAATCAGAGATTTCTGGAATTATCGTTCTCAAACATTCGATAAATCTCCTGGCCATTATACTGCCAGCAAAGAGGAGGAAGAAGCATGGAAGGGGCTCCTCAGGTCAAAGCTGGATGATGCCGAAAAAATCCTTGATATTGGTTCAGGAACAGGTTTTCTCTCACTAATGCTTGCCGATATGGGGTATGAGGTTGTGGGAATCGATCTCTCCGAGGAGATGATCGCTCGTGCGTCTGCCAAGGCAAAAGAGAGAGGATTATCAATCGATTTTCATCAGGATGATGCCGAACAACTTGGTTTTGAAAACAACTCCTTCGATGCCATCGTCAACAGGGCGGTTCTCTGGACACTTCCGCATCCGGATATTGCAGTACGTGAATGGATGCGGGTATTGAGGCCCGGAGGAAAGCTCTGCTTTTTCCTTCACGTGCCTCGCAACGAGCGAGAAGATGCGCTCCAGAAACAGGTTTTGAACCTCTGGATACTCCTCTCAGAGAGAAGGAATCCTTGGCGCACTCTTGGAAGTAAAGGACAGGCTGTAAACCTTCCATATAACGGGGGTGTAAAACCCGGAGTCATTTTAGACCTTCTGAAATCTGTCGGATACTCTCATGTCTTCGCCGAGCCCATGCACGAGATTGAAACCCTGAAAAGCCGACGTATGCCCTACCCATATAGAATTTCACATGGGCACGGTCAGTTCTGCTACACAGCTGAAAAACCAAAAGAGGATTGAAGATGAAGAGAATAAGTTTTATACCCCTGAGATTCCTGGCACTCTGCTGCTTTGTCGGAGCGATGATTATCACTGCGGGATGTTTAGGACAGAGTGCTCAGACAGAAGACAATGTCCAAGAAGACAACATTCAGACGCTTATCGTTGCCGGACCCGCTGATTTTGATTCGAGAATAGAGATGAAGATGAATGTGTATGATGTCTTCCTCGACATCAATGCCAATGGAAAAACTATTCCCGGCCATCTTGTCAGTTCATGGAACGAGTCTGATGACGGATTAACCTATACTTTCCAACTCAATAAGGGAATAGAGTTCCACGACGGGACGCAATGGAACGCGAGTTCTGCTGCATGGTTCCTGGAATGGTGCAGTCAGGGGCCAAGGAAGAACGATATCGCATTCTCAAAGATATCCGATGTAAGTGAGGTCGATGAACATACAATACAGGTCACTCTGAAAGAGCCATATGGAGCTTTCATCAAATCGCTCTCATCGGAGTCGAACAGCCATGTCATCGCACCAACATCGGTCGAACCTGCCTGGAGTAACGATGGAGAGATCGTATCCTTTATCGGGACAGGGAAGTTCGAGGTTGAGAACTATGTAAAGGCACAGAGTGCAGAATTTGTGAGACATGATCCGGCCTCAGGTGAAGGAACGCTAATTGACCGGATATCTTATCGGGTAATTCCTGATAGCTATGCCAGTGTATCGGCGTTGCGTGCAGGTGATGTGGATATAATTGGAGTGGCGGACCACCATTCAACGGTCCCATATGAGCAGATCCCCCAGATGATGAACGATCCGGATATCATCGTCGAAAAGCAGTCCTACGGAAGATATCAGGTTGTGGAACTGAACTGTAAAGAGGGGGCGCTTAGTGATATTCGTCTCCGGGAGGCGATCAACCTCGGGCTTGACCGGGATAAGATGGTTAAAGAACTCCTCGCCAGCGCTGCAGAACCTGCGTATTCGGTTGTATCCCCTGCGTACCCATGGGCCAGCAACCTTGCAGGGACGGAATATACCTATGACCCGGAGAAAGCAAAGAACCTCCTTGACCAGGCAGGATGGGTAGTTGCCGGAGCCGATGAAATTCGGGAAAAGGACGGACAGAAACTGACACTTACCTATATCGTTCCGCAGGGTGAAGCAAACTCCGACTCGATTGCCGTCTATATCCAGAGTGAGCTGAAGAAGATCGGGGTCGAAGTGGATATCCTTGTGCTTGAAAGCGGTGCCGCAGGAGAAGAACGTCAAAAGGGCAACTATGACATGTATCTGCACCACAGCTGGGGAGTTCCCGGGCTGCCCGAAGGACCGCTTACCGGAAAGTATCACTCTACCTGGGGGTCATGGCCGGTATCTTATCATGATGCTGAGCTCGACCAGCTGATCGAAACAGCCATCGCTACCGGTGCAGATGAAGATTATAGCGCCGCATACCTGTATATTCAGGAGAAGTATGCCTGTATGCCGTTGTATGACATTGAGAAAATCGCTGCGTATAGAAAGGCTGTGAAAGGCTTCACGTTCTCTGCTTCGATCTACGGACTCGACCTGAGTACGGTTAGTATCGAACCTTAAGAAGGTGTATTATGGCCGGAGATATACCTATCTTATTAGCAAGAAGGATACCATGGGCCCTTCTAACCATCTTTCTTGCATCAATTCTCGCATTTTCGATAATGTACTTTGCACCGGGAAATCCGGCCGAGATCATTTTAACACAGGAAACCGGAAATGAGCCGACAAGAGAGGCTGTTTTACTTTTCATGAACGGCCACGGGCTTGAACAACCTTTCTTAAAACAATACGCTGCCTGGATGACAAACCTGTTTTCCGGAAGCCTTGGTATATCCCTCCGAACAGGTGATCCGGTTCTGGAAGAATTTACTACCCGTTTTCCGGCAACATTCATCCTTGCGGTGACGGCGATGATGCTTGCACTGGTAGTGGGCACCAGCATTGGTGTATTGTCAGCCATGAGGCCACATTCCCCGGTTGATCTATTTGGCAACTTCATCGCATCGATGGGAACCTCAATACCTTCTTTCTGGCTTGCACTGCTGCTCATCCTCATATTCTCGATCCATCTTGATATCCTCCCTTCATTCGGATATGGAGGGATACAACACCTTATCCTTCCAACAATGGCCCTCGGTTTTCTCCAGATATCAAGAATTTTGAGGATAACAAGAGAGAGCATGCTCGACGCCCTCTCCGAAGACTATGTCTTCGAAGCCTATGCAAAAGGCCTGAGGGAAAGAGAGGTTGTGGTGAAACATGCGTTTCGAAACGCTTCCGTCCCTGTTGTTACCCAGGCAGGACTCGACATCGGAACACTCCTTGGCGGCACTGTGATCATCGAACAAATTTTCGGGTGGCCAGGAATAGGGAACTTTCTTCTGACATCGGTAATGAGCAGAGACTATCCTGTCATTGCGGGATTTGTGCTCCTTATAGCTCTGATATTTGTGATCGTCAATATTCTCGTTGATATTCTGTATGTGTGCATCGATCCAAGGATGAAACCGGGAGGAAACATTCATGGGTAACAGCTTGTATGGAAGAGGACAGAGCAGTCACCGAGAACAGAGCTGTCATTACCTACAGATCAAGTCCTCACGTATGAGTATAAAGGTGGTCATCAGCTGTATGGCTCTCTTTGCCTTTGCAGTAATGATTATCTTTCCAGGTGCATTAGCCCCCCATGATCCGAATGCTGTAGATCTTGACAACCGACTTGCAAAACCAGGAGTAGACCACCCATTTGGAACAGACCATCACGGTCGGGATATTCTTAGCCGGGTGATCTATGGGGCACAGACCTCGCTGGTAACTGCCCTCTCCGTAGTTGCCGTCGGTGCCATACTCGGTACCTTCATAGGCTTAGTTGCCGGATTTTTTGGAGGTGTTATTGATCAAACCATCATGCGTATTGTAGACCTCTTCCTGGCATTTCCGGGGACAATCCTTTCTATAGCTCTGGTCGGATTATTTGGGGCTTCACTCTTCAACATAGTAATCGCACTCTCGGTGATGTGGTGGGTAAGTTATGCACGAATTATACGGGGATCTGTCCTCCAGGTAAAAGAGAAGGATTTTATCAAAGGAGCTCGGCTCATGGGGGGAAATTCATACTACATTATCAGGCAACATGTGCTCCCGAATGTACTCTCCCCTGTATTTGCCCTCGCCACACTTGATGTGGGATCCGCAATTCTTCATATCACAGGCCTGAGCTTCCTCGGCCTCGGGGCCCAGCCCCCAACCCCGGAGTGGGGAGCGATGATTCAGGGAAGTATCGCTTTTATGGAGACCGCACCGCAGACGATGATCTTCCCGGGACTGTGCATCATTATTACAGTCCTCTCATTCAACTGCCTGGGTAACTGGTTGAAAAAGAGAATTGATCCGATGAGGGCAGAGAAAACTGATTTTCAATGAACGGGAACAGAGAACATGGATAACTTATCGTCTGAATTTACCAGTGAAACAGGCAAAGAGCCCATTCTACGTGTCAGAGATCTGAATACAATATTTCTCACGGCAAATGGTCCGGTACAGGCAGTGAACGGCCTTGATTTTGACCTGAAGGAAAGGGAAAGAATGGCCATTATAGGAGAATCCGGATGCGGCAAGTCTGTGCTTGCCCAGACCATACTAAAGCTCCTCCCATATAATGCACGAGTATCCGGGGAGATAATTTTTCACAATCAAGATCTGCTGGGTGCAGGGCAGGACCAGATGGTTAAGATCAGAGGTGGAGAGATCGGTTTGATCCCACAACAGCTCTCCTCCCTTGACCCTCTTATGAAAATTAAGGGCCAGATTCGGAAAGCAATACAACCAAATGGAGGTTCCCGGGATAAAAAACAACTCTACCGGAAAGCTTTCGATCTCCTTAGCTCGGTTGGACTTGATCCGCAGGTATCGAACAGATATCCGCATCAACTCTCAGGAGGGATGAACAGGCGAGTTTTGGTCTCGATTGGCATTGCACAAAATCCGGACCTCCTCATCGCAGACGAGCCAACTACCGGGTTGGACACGATTCTCAGGAACAAAACCGTGAAGCTGATAGATCGCATTACCGCAGGGCGTTCTCTCCTGCTGATCACCCATGATATCGGCGCGGCACAGATCTGTGAAAATCTTGCGGTGATGTATGCAGGTGAAATTGTTGAGAGGGGGCCTGCAAAGGACGTACTCGACAACCCCAGGCACCCCTACACACAGGGCTTGATGTCTTCGATGCCTTCAAGGGGAATGTACTCGATACCGGGTATGAGTCCGAGCCTGATACAACTCCCGACCGGATGTCGTTTCCATCCCCGGTGCCCATATGCAAAAGAGAAGTGTGCAACGCACCATCCGGATATACGAGGAGAGAACATATGCGGAGAGAAGAGGGGAGTTCGGTGTCATTATGCTTGCAGTTGAACACCTTTCCAAGACCTACACCAGTGGTTTTTTAATACACAGGGAAGAAGTGCATGCTGTAAGGGATGTGAGCTTTTCAATTAAGGGCACTGAAATTTTCGGGATTGTGGGAGAGAGTGGGTGTGGAAAGACAACCCTGGGCAAGATGCTTGTACGCCTGCTGGATCCAACAGGAGGAAGAGTGACAATTGGCGATCTCGACATCACACGCCTCAGGGGATCAGAGTTGCAGAGATACTGGCCAAATCTCCAGATGATCTTTCAGGACCCAAGAGCCTCGCTTAACCCAAGGATGCGGATTGGAGATTCCCTTGTGGAAGGTCTGAAGCTCTCCGGGGAGAGAGATTTGATCGAAGATACCGTACAGGAAATCATTCAGAATATGAACATACGTGAGGAAATCCTGAATCGCTACCCTCATGAAGTAAGCGGTGGTGAAATTCAGAGAATAGTCATTGCCCGTGCAATTAGTCTCAACCCAAAACTGATCGTTGCAGACGAACCCACATCAAACCTTGATCTATCTGTACAGGCACAAATTCTCACATTGATAAAGAAAGTACAGAAAGAACGTTCGATACCCTGTGTGCTCATATCCCATGATATTGAAGTTGTAAAATGGATGTGTAACCGGATTGCGGTGATGCTCCGGGGAAGGATTGTAGAGGAGGGGCCGACAGATGACGTGATCCGGAACCCTCTGCACCCCTACACAGAGGAACTTATTAATGCCTCATCTTTTTGTGGTGAAACAACAGAATATCAAAACCCTGAGGCATCTCAGCCCACGGATGAAGGTTGTCCGTATGCGGGGAGGTGCACAGCAGCCAGACAGGAATGCCGGATTGGCGAGGTCCGGTTAAGAGGCGGTATCCATAAGGTTGCCTGCAGGTCGGTCAGTGAGGATTGAAACTTCCGGATTTCCATACATTCATTAAATTAAGACTGATTAAATTAAGAGTGTAATGCCCCTCTTGAGGAGCCGGATATGGATTACTCCCTAATTTTTTCCGAAGCTATGAAGCTATTCTCGATAATGCTCCCGATGATATTTATCGGCTTTTTTCTATCAAATCTCCTGAGGGCAACCCGGTATCTAGAATACACCAGCATCCCCATGGCGTCTATCACGGAAATGGCCCGCCTTCCAAAAACATGCTCTTCTGTGCTCACCTTCTTTTTTTTAAACTCCTGGTCGGGAATGGGCATGCTCTCTTCCTTCTTTCATAAGCGGATTCTCGGAGAGCGGGACGTCATTGTGACAGTCCTGATCGCTCAGCTACCAAAAGGGCTTCATAGTGCAATATTTTTTCAAGCACCTGTTGCACTCGCAGTACTTGGTTATGAAATCGGATTGCTGCTCCTCTTTTTAGAACTTCTGGTTTTCGCTGGTATTGCAGTTGCCGGAATATTCATAGGTAGAAAAATTCTTTTTAAAAATCCTTCGGAACATGGAGATAATACCGAACTGTCCATTTCAGAGGAAAAGGAAAAAGAGAAGGAAAAAGAAACCGGGTGCATAGCCAGAGCAGGAGCTGTACTTCAAAAAAGTTTTCATGAGTTCGGAAAGGTTGCCCTTGTCCTGGTTCCAACGACATTTTTATTCATTATCATCCTTAACCTGGGCCTGGCAGAGTACTCGGCAGAGACGCTTCAACCCCTCATGAACCCCCTTCGACTGCCGGATGCTGCAGTAATTGTATTTGCAGCAAGCTTTTTGAGTCAGATAGCCGTCCTTTCGGCAGCTGGCACAATAGTCGTAATAGAACAAATAACCGTTCTTCAGTGTCTTGAGATGCTCTTCATTGCCCGGGTACTACACCTTGGAATTGGTTATGTTAAGACGTCTCTTCCGACAAATATCGCCCTATTCGGGAGAAAACTCGGTCTTCGAGTAACCTGCGTGGAGGGCTTCATGGTTGAAACAGGGCTGACATGTATCGTTTTACTCCTCATAATACTGCAAACGTACCCGGGTTGAGAAGAAAAACACTCAGATACCTGCGTAAGAGCCGGCGGATTCGGGTGCCGAACTGTCTTTCGATCCGCCACCAGTTACGAACTATTTATCTTTAAATACCTTCATAAAAATTGTATTTTCGGAGATTCTACTCTCGGTATCGACTCCGTATGATTCAAATAAACTTTTGAATGTTGTTAAATTTAATTTAGAATTATTAAGACCCAGACTATGAGTTAGTGCCAGCAAATAGTAGTCGCCATTGTCCTTGCAGTCTACTGTATCAAACAGGTGTGATGTTCTAAAAACAACCGTTAGCCCATCTACAACTTCTTTCAGACTGCACTCCTTAAGAGACTTCTGAAGAAAGAACTCTACTACACATTCTATGGGTTTGTTTTTTGTCACATATTCCTTAAATCGCTCAAAATTGGCAGTTTCCATCAGTATTTTTAAAGCTCCTTTTTGGACACAACAAACCGAACCTATCGATTCACAACCCAGCCAAAATTTTTGTTCAAGAGTTAATTCCGGGCACTGTTTTGAATTGTTTTCCAGACATTCCAATGCTAGTTCCAGGGCTTTTTGTTGTGTTTCAAATTTTTCTGCGTGCTTTTTTAATAATCCCCAATGTTTCTCTGAAATGGTGGTGGCAACGCGGCGTCTTTTCAAATGTTACACCTCATGATTCTATTCCTCTTATTCGCTTCATTAGTGTTTTCATGTACATCCCGGACATACGATATGCAGATAACCTATTTTTACATGTGTATATGTTTCTAGCTATATTCACAAAACGCTCGCATAAGGCAGTGTGTTCATTATTCTATAAAATTACAAATCCTCTAAAATGACGGAGTAGAAACTCTACACTGATAAAGTGTCCACGAGATTTGAAAAATGAACAGGTTTTGTGATAAAATCTGTGCACACTACGTAGAGCGAATTCGCAGAAAACATTGCCATAGATGAACTTTAGACTTAGGTTATAACGTAAGAGGTGAATTTTGAATGATAGATCTTAAACTTGATTTAAAAGTTAAAAATACTTTAGTGGGTGCTACACCTATAAAAACCATTAAACAAATGTGGGATGCAGCAATTCAGTATTATAACGACCCTGATAACCCTCTAAACGACTCAGAAGCAATGTATGCTATTCATGATCGTATGGATGCACGGTTAACTTTTCAAGATATTGCAAATGTTATGAGTGGAGTATACGCGGATACATACTGGAACGGAACATTTATGGATCCTGTTATGCTCGCTAAAAACATGGTGCAAGGTTTAGCAATTGATCGTGATTTGGCTAACCGGTATGCTAGTGGTGCCATGTCTCTATGGAAGGGCATATTGGTGCGGAAGAATTTTTCCGACTCGGGGACAATTCCAGTAGCAAGCAGTTATACTTTGAGTATTGACGTAGTATGTAACCAAAATACACGTGTTCCTTCAACTGATGCGTTGATAAATAATTGGAACAATGAATATTGGAAAACACCGCAAGTTGATAAAAATTATATCTATGTTCGTTGTCAAAACCTAAATTTCAAAGGAGACATTACAAATCCACAAATACAGTTGTTCTATACTGAAGCTGGATTTAATGCACCTCCTAGCTCTTGGATACAAATGTTGACCGATGCCAAAAGCGCTAAAGAGGGGGATATACTGCTTTTGGGAGGAAAAACGGGACCAATGGCTGAAGGTGTTCGTGGGGTTAGTGAAGCATTTGTTTTTACTCCTAAAACTACAAATCATTTATGTCTCATTGCTGCGATAACGTCTGATTTCTTTACAAAAAACGATCCCTTAAAAAGCATTAATTCAAACTGGGATACCGCAACCTGGATTAGACATAATGGGGCAGCCGGATGGCATAATGTAGATCCACAAAAATCTATTGAGTCAACACTTAAGTTCTATAATCAAGATAGTCAACCGGAAAAATTTGCTTTTGAAGCCCACTGTAATAAAGTGCCAGAAGGCACAGTAGTAGCTCTTAAGTGTAATGATTCAAAATTACAGTGCATACAAAGTGATGGTATTAAAATCTCACGAAAATACCAAACTGCCTTAATGGAAGCCACGGTACCCGCTAATTATCAAGGTGATCTTAAAGTCCTGATAAACACTCCCAATGGTAAACTCCTTCCCGAAGGTGCCTCAGTAGAGGTGTGTATGACATGGCTTCTTGATCATAGCCATAAACGATATTTAGATGCTGCCGATATGCTCCGTGCTAATGCAGACAGCAGAGCAAAAAAAGAGATCAGAGTGCCTATGGGCAGTTTTACTTTCATTGGAACTTCAAACGAATAAATATTAGAACTTTTCTATTCCGATTACTGTCTAGTCTATGAGGGATGAACAATCTATAAGCTCAACCCTAGCTGGAAAAACTCTAATTCCCTGTAGACTCCACAGTACCAAAAACCTGATTGCTATATTGAACCGGATTTGTCGCTCTCACATACTTTTCTCAATACTATTCTCTTTTCATGGTTTTCAGAACAACTGCATCTTCCGGATTTTCACTTTCCGTGTTAAAACCCACATCTTCAAAAAGCTCCATCCATGAAGCTTCCGAGAGTTGGGGCTCATAGTGATGTTAATGTGCCAGCGGCTCAACTGCAATTAATGATCGTCTTTTTTCAGCACTCTCTTGATCTTAAAAAGAGCGAACTTAACATCCTCCAGGTGATGGAGCATGAAATAGCATGTAGTGACATTGATCGAATAGTCCTCAAAAGGCAGGGTATAAGCGCTGCCTGTTCTGAACCCACATTCGGCACACCAAGAACTTCTGCATTCATCCGAGTTGTTTTTTGCAAGTTCCATTGTAAGGCTTCCGAAACCGCTGCCGAGATCAAGGATGTTTTCTCCTTTTATGTCTGGAAATAATAAAGCAGGAAAAAACTGTGCCCTCACAAGGGCCACAGGGCTTCAGGAAATTCTGCTTTTTTTTCTTTTTCTGTGTTTATTTATACAGATAGAAAGGATAGCATAGCCCTTTGACTCATTAATGCCATCAGACCCCGGAAATAAGCGCTGTCTACAATCTACTGCTGGTTAATCTCGTTTGGTAATCCGGTTCAGATCCTCTGTGTAAGTCCCGGCTCCGAGCCACCAGGTATCGTCGACTTTCTGGACGTAGCTCATTTTTGGTTCAAGAGTCATATTGCGGGCAGGGTTATAGTAATGGTAAAACAGGAACCCTCCTCCCTGTTGAGCCATGAAGATCTCGACTTTGGTGTAATTCACCCCGTAGGGATCCTGGAGTTCGGATAGATTCGTTCCGATCAGCTGGGCCTGATAGGGGAGCGCCAGGGTCGTTCCGTTATAATCGAAGGCATAGATATAGAGATTGCCGCGAACAAACGCCCCGTTCCGGTCGTTGAACTCCTCGATTGCGGTATCCTTTCCGTTTGTATTGGCATACTCAATTGCCTCCCCAACAAAGGATTTAAGGTTCTCTCTTACCTGTGGATCCGTCCCTGCCCTCACGATTGCCGAATCCTTCTGCGGATCGTAAATGCCAGACCCGATGATCCAGCTCTGGTTCACCATCATTACGTAGCTGAGTTTTTGTTTGACAGTGAAGTTATCTGCGGGGTCTGCATAAAAGTATCGGACAAAGCCTCCGCCGGACTGAGCAGTGTCGACCAGGTCCTGGATAAATAAGGTGCCGTTAGTGTCTGTGACGTTCCACCGCTTAGTCCCGATGATCTCGGGCTGGAAGGGGAGAGCCAGCGTGGTGCCGTTTGTGTCGTATGCAAATATATAGAATTTCCCGTCAACGAATTGCCCGGCCTGGTTGTTGAACTCACGAAGAGCAACTTCCTGTCCGTTTTCATGCGCATATTCGAAGGCTTTCTCGACGAATGCAGCAAGTTCCTCAGGAGATGCGGTGGAGTTATTAGCAGGCATTGCTTCCGACTGGTTCTGGCACAGCTTGTAATTGCCACTACAGACAATATAGGAGTTCCCATCACTTCCCCGGGTCAACCTGTAGTAGGCGGTCTTATAATACAGGTTCGTCTGGACCGGATGCATATAGACATAATCCACCGATCCAGTCCCGTTTTTCAGTGCCCCTTCTAAAATCTCATCACGGAACGGTTTACCGGTAACATCGGTCTTGCCCCTGAAATTCGTGCCGACAAGTTGAATGTTGTCCGCATGAGCAACGATGGTCAAATTCGTATCGTAGACGAAGGCATAGAGGCCCGGATCTTTCGAGTCACGGTACGGAGCTTCGCCGGCATTGATGCGCCGGAAAGTATCGGAAGCATTCTTCTCGATTGCTTTGACAGTTGTGTTTACAAGCTCCATCACCGTGTCATCAGTAAATGTCTGCGGGGCACATCCGACCCCGAGATTCCGGTAGATGATCCGCTCATAATCACTGACACCTTGCTCGTCCCTCTGATCTCGTACTGTATCGAGAGCCTGCTGGAAAGCGCTGACAAGTGTGTCCGGGACATCCTTACTGAAGATGTAGTAGAAGTCGTTCTCACTCAGAGTGTACACGATCTCATACGCGTTGGGATCTTCTGCAGTACGTAACATCTGATGTCGGCCGGCGAGGTCCCCCGTTGCCCACAGGTCGATCTGGCCCTCTTCCAGCATCCGGAAGAGGTCTTCAGGGGTTTGACCATTGATGATCTGCGATTCGTTCACACCCTGGCTGGCGAGGAGGTCATTTTCGATTGAGGCCCGGATAGCACCGATCCGGTACTGGTTGAGATCTTTCGGAGAGGATATTGTAATATTACTGCTCACCGGTGCATAGAGAACAAAATTTGCCCTGGTAAAAGGTCCGGCCCACTTGTAGAAGGGCTCACGTTCGGGGGTGCGGACGATTGAGAAAAGCACCGTACTGGTGTTGTTCTGCGCTATCTGGAAACCTTCCGCAAGGGGGACAATACGGACATCTGCCCTTGAGCGGTTTACGCCAATGTTTTTGAAGACCGCCTCGAGTATCTCGACAGAAATACCGGTGACATTCCCGTCCTCCTGATAGTTGAAAGGAGCCCATTCTTCGGTCAGGTAATTTAGTCGGGCAAGGCCGATCGATGGAATGTATTTCCCGAGGATTCGATCATAAGTGCTGATGCCCTCAACGTCTTTTTCCCGTTTGACGGCATCGAGTGCCTGCTGGAAAGATTGGACGACCGAATCAGGCACGTCTTTACTGAAGGCATAGTAGAGATCCTGAGTTTCTAATTGATACACAACCGTATAGGAATAATAGCTCCCGGTTAGCTCTTCGGTAAAGTACCTGCCTGCGTCCTCGGGACATGCCCATAAGTCGATGTCCCCGTTCTCAAGTCCGGCAATGATTGCGGACACGTTGCTTTCGGGCGCGATCTGGCTCTGGTTTACTCCGATATCGAGCAGCTGCCGGGTCGCGATATCGTCGGCGATCACCCCGATCCTGTATCCCTTCAGATCTTCAGGGTTCTTTATTGTGATCCCCCGGTCTCGCTTGGCAAATAGAACGTATCTGTCAGAATAGATGGGCCCGGCCCATTTGAAGAACTGTTCCCGCTCGGGGGATCTTGCCATGCTGAAGAGAACAGTATTATTCCCGTTAAGAGCAGCCTGATATCCCTCAGTCCAAGGGACCAGGTGTACCTCCTCCCGTGTCACCTTCTTCCCCATCTTCTCTGTAATCTCTTCAAGGAGATCAACGGAGAGGCCTTGCAGCATACTGTTCTCCATGTAGTTATATGGAGGTAGCTGTTCTGTGTAGTACGTCAGGTTGACAGACATCGTAGCGCTGCTCAGGCCTGCGGATGCAACTTCATGTTCTTCAAGGCATCCGGCGGCTGGAAGCAACGCCCCAAGCATAACTGCAATAAGGATGAAATTCGTGTACCGTGGAGATCGCGACATGAAAAAAGTCTGCTATCAACGTATAAATATCGATACTAAATACTGATATCTATCACCATTTGCTAGGGATGCCTGTTTTGAGAGAGAAATGGCGAAGATTGGAGCGTACAATATCCAGGTTCCTGCTCACATTTCGGGCAACCTTTTAGGGCTTGTGTCCCCCCTTCCCTGAAGAAAGTCTTATATAATGAACTATGAGGGGATACAGAGAGAAGTGTATAAATATATTGTGAAGGTATAACTACACATGAGTTTTTTTAACACTGTATTCGGGAAAATTGATCTATTTGATACCAAATGCGAATACATATCGGTATGTGCTATGTATAAAAAGGATTCATATGTGTGCACAGAAGAAGTAGATAAGTCTTACTGTGGAATTTATAAACAGTTTTTACAAAATAACCTAAAATATTGTACACAGATGTCTGAATAAAAATACAACACATCTACAGTAAAAAATGTACTGATTCAATAAGTCACAAAACTTTAAAATCGACTCTTCACAGAGGAGCAGATACGTGAGAGGGGTCGGAGAAGTGTGAAAATGAATTGAAAGATCACAAGATCCAGATTTGTATGCTGGAAAGCCTTCCGCTCCATTTTTGAAATTGTTTTCTCCTAACCTATATTATTTTTCCTGGTTATCCTCTTTTTACAGCTTTCAGAACGATTGCACCTTCCGGAGTTTCACTTTCCGCGTTGAAACCCACATCCTCAAAAAGCTCTATCCAGGCGGTTTCCGAGAGCTGGGGACCGTGATGGTGCTGATGCGCAAGCGGTTCGACTGCAGTTAATAATCCGCCTTTTTTCAGCACCCGTTTAATCTCGAAAAGTGCGAATTTAATGTCATCAAGGTGGTGGAGCATGAAAAAGCAGGTAGCAGCATCCACAGAGTCCCCTTCAAAAGGCAAGGCATAGGCGCTTCCGGTTTTGAACTGCACATTGGGGATCCCAAGGACTTCTGCATTCATCTGGGACTGCCCGGTGAGAGAATCGTGAATGTCGATCCCGTAAACCTGTGATTCGGGGTTGTTTTTTGCAAGCTCCATTGTAAGGGTTCCGAAACCGCTACCGATATCAAGGATGGTTTCTCCTTTTATTCCGGGAAACACGGAAGGGAGCACCTGAGCCCTCACTTGTGCCATGCGATCTTCAGGGAACTTCGCATTTTTTGCTTTATCTGCATCAATTGATGTAAAGGGAAGGATAGCGAAGATCTTTGACCCGTTAACCGCCATCAGACCCCGCACGTAAGCGCTCCCGGTTTCGGCTACGACAAGCTCCACAACCGAAACTCCGACACCCTGACAAAAACGCAAGTTCCATGCCTCACGTTTTTCAGGGAATCGGAAATTCAGGGGAGTATGCACCACAATATAATGGGAGTAGTCCTGGCTGAAATACGCTGATACGGATTCAGGTTCTTTAAGGCGGACTTCACTTATGCTTTCCCTGAAAAGGGAGAGAATTTGCAGGGAACTTTCATCTGCCTCGTTTCTTACAGTTCCAATTTCTCCGAACATACCTCTGGATTTGATTTGAAGGAATAAAAGTTCTCTGATGGAAAGGGCTTGAAAAAGAGGTATTCAGGCAACATAAAAGCTGATATCCGGGTTAGATGAGGAAAATTTCGCATGTTTTGTGGATGTCATTCCAAACTACATAAATAATCAATATCAATTACAATATTCTTAAATACTATGAAATGGGATAGAGGGTACCTGTTGGTGGTCGCGATGAAGTACATAATTGCAATGATAAGACCTGAAAAGCTTGATGCGGTCAAACGAGAACTTCAGAAAGTTGAAGTTAATAGGTTGACAGTATCTTCGGTTTCGGGTTATGGTGCACAAAAAGGGCAGCTGGAAATATACAGGGCGATGGAGTTTGAAGCAGACCTTCTTGAGAAAATCAAGATTGAAATTGCCGTAAACGATGAATTCCTGTATCCTACGATTGAAGCGATAAAGAGCGGAGCAAAGGGCAGTGAAGGGCATATAGGAAGTGGCAAGATATTCGTACTCCCGCTTGAAGATGTTATAAGGATCCGTACGGACGAAAGCGGACCTGTTGCTATTTGAGGTGGATAGAAATGGCAATCGTAGCAGCAGATACCGTATGGGTATTGATTTCCTCTGCCCTTGTATTATTAATGCTTCCAGGGCTCGCACTGTTTTATGGCGGATTGGTTCAGCGTAAGAATGTACTGAGCAGCATGATGCATTCATTTGTTGCAATGGGTGTCATGGCTCTCGAATGGGTAATAATTGGTTACTCGCTTGCGTTTGGGAGCGGAAACGGTTTCATAGGCAGCCTGGAACACGTATTCCTGAAAGGAATTGACCCTTACTCGGTAACAGGGACAATTCCCACATATGCATTTATTGCCTTTCAGGGAATGTTTGCAATAATTACCCCTGCCCTTATCTCAGGGGCCATTGTCGGACGTGTCAAGTTCAAATCATACATCGCATTCATCGCCCTCTGGGGACTCATTGTCTATGCACCGGTCTGCCACTGGGTATGGGGCGGTGGGTTCCTCACAGGAGAAGCCCTTGACTTTGCAGGTGGAACGGTAGTCCATATAACATCAGGCATATCCTCACTGGCAATTCTGACCTTCCTTGGAAAGAGGAGAGGGTACGGCATAGATTCGATAAAACCGCACAATGTCACCCTGACTCTTCTGGGGACCGGGCTCCTCTGGTTCGGATGGTTCGGGTTCAATGCCGGCTCCTCTCTTGCTGCAAATGAAATTGCAGCCCTCGCATTCATTACAACCCTCGTAGCCCCCGCAGCTGCAGGGTTTGTCTGGATGACCCTGGAATGGATCCACCTGGGGCGCCCTACTGCCCTCGGATTTGCAACAGGCGTCCTGGCAGGGCTTGTTGCCATAACCCCGGCTGCAGGGTTTGTTACCCCCATGGCAGCAATTCCGATAGGTGTGGTTACAAGCTTTATCTGCTACCAGGCTGTAATGCTCAAGGGAAGATTAGGTTATGATGATTCTCTTGATGCTTTCGGAGTCCACGGAGTAGGCGGAATTAGCGGGGCAATTCTGACAGGCGTATTTGCAAGCATAGGGTCTTCAGGACTCCTTCTCGGCAACTCCGAGCAACTGATGCTCCAGGTAGAAGGCGTTATTGCCACGCTTGTTTACGCAAGTGTTTGCACCCTTATCATCGGGTTTGTACTCCACAAGACGATCGGGCTCAAGGTAAGCGAGAGCGAAGAAAATATCGGGCTTGACCGGACACAACACGGAGAAGCAGCATATAACATTTGAGTACAGGTAAACCCACCTGTACCTTTCTGATTTTTAATTCGGTTTCATGGATAGAAAAGGATCAACTTCATGAAACCAAGACATCTTCCTTGAAACTAATACCTTTTTGGTCAATCTAATGAGTTTTCCTATAGTCAATTATTCCAGGCTTTTCCTGATCTTTTTCTGTCTTTTCGGTATTATTCAGCCTTTTTTGAACTAGTTATATTTTGAGAATTATTTTAATGCTTATATAGTTATTTGAGAAAGTCGAAAAAATTAAGTAGAATAAAGTAGGAAGGGGGTAAGGGATTTGAGGCTTCCTAGTTATCATATAAAAAAAGATGGGATGAAAAGATGATAAATACTGGTTCAACAGGCTTTATGCTACTTGCGACAAGTCTTGTGATGCTCATGACCCCTGGTCTGGCATTCTTTTACGGAGGACTTGCCTGTAAGAGAAACATTTTAGGAATAATGATGCAGAGTTTTGTTTCTCTCGGGCTGACAACCATTTTATGGTTTTTCGTAGGATATTCTCTCTGCTTCAGCGGAGGAGAAGGTGCAATCCTAGGAAACCTGGACAAAATGTTCTTGAACGGGATTGCCCCGACGGATATGTTTGGAGATGCCGGGTTCCCCGAGCTCGTCTTCGTAGCTTACCAGATGATGTTTGCAATCATTACCCCGGCCCTGATTACGGGAGCATTTGCAAACAGGATTACTTTTAAGGCTTACATTATTTTCCTTGTCGTCTGGCAGCTCTTTGTTTACTATCCTTTTGTACACATGGTCTGGGGAGGCGGCCTGCTTGCCGAAATGGGGGTTATCGACTTTGCCGGTGGAATCGTGGTTCATGCGACAGCCGGATTTGCAGCCCTTGCCTCAGTGTTTTATGTAGGCTCGAGGAAATATAAGGATTCAAAGCCAAATAATATCCCCTTAATGGCTGTCGGAACTGCACTTCTCTGGTTCGGATGGTACGGGTTTAATGCAGGCAGCGAACTCAATGTGGACGGGATTACAGCCCTTGCATTCCTGAACAGCGACATTGCAGCTTCTTTTGCAGCTATTACCTGGATGATAATAGAATGGTTAAGGGAAACAAAACCAAAATTCGTTGGGCTTATGACCGGAGCTGTTGCAGGGCTTGCGACAATTACTCCTGCAGCAGGGCTTGTTTCCATGCATGTGGCTGCATTAATGGGCATCCTCGGAGCTATTGCCTGCTACTTTGCAGTACATATTAAAAACAGGATGCAATGGGATGATGCCCTGGATGTATGGGGTGTTCACGGAATAGGAGGAGTAACAGGGACAATTTTACTTGGAATCTTTGCTTCAACTGCCATAAATCCGGTAGGAGCCGACGGACTGTTTTACGGTGGCACTGCATTCTTTATCAAAGAACTTTCAGTTGTTTTAGGTGCTTCAATTTATGCATTTATATTTACCTACATTATGCTGATGCTCATAAACGTAATAACTCCGGTCAAAGTTTCGGATGAAGAAGAGCTGGCAGGGCTGGATATCTCAATGCATGGCGAATGCGCCTACGATGCGATTCACTGATAAAATCCTATAACCTGTTAAAATGAGGATATCTCCATACATAGTGAATGATGCCTAACAGGGAAGTTCCTGAAGAAAAAGCCTTTTATAACAGGTTTATTTCAGTTTAATACTCCCCGCAGTAAGCTGCGGGGATGAAAGCTTCTCACAGGCAGAGTATGGGGATTAGACTATTTTTTATGTTTACTCACTTGTTGTGAGATTTTATGAAAATTAAATCATGAAATCGGAAGGACTGTAATTGACCCTGTTTTTTTGCTATAACTAATCTCGGCATCTACATTATAAACCGTTTTTATATTGGAGTTAATAAGAATCTCTTCAGGTGTTCCCGTTGCGAAAACCTGTCCCGAATTGAGCAGAACGAGTCTGTCGCAGTATCTGCTTGCAAGATTCAGATCATGCAAAACAATCACAACTGCAAGGGATTTCTCTCGGGATAGATTTCGAATGACATCCATTATTTCAAGTTGATGTTTCACATCCAGATTACTTGTAGGCTCATCAAGTAGAAGGATTTTAGGTTCCTGAGCCAGAGCCCTTGCCAGAAGGATTTTTTGCTTTTCTCCACCACTCAATTCATTGAAATTTCTCATGCTCAGATCGTCCAGGTTTAATAAAGAAAAGATCTCTGAAACAAAATCGAGATCTCTGTCCCTAACGTTCCATCTAATATACGGTCTTCTTCCAAGCAAAACGACATCAAAAACTTTTATCGGAAAGGAGGAAACCTGAATGCTCTGGGGCACATAACCTATTATCTTACTAATTTCTTTGAGGTTAAGAGTTTGAAGTTCTGCCCCTTCCAGAAGGATATGTCCTTTGGGCTTCAGAATAAGGTTCATGCATTTGAGAAGCGTACTTTTCCCGCTTCCGTTAGGTCCTATGATGCCAACAACTTCTCCTGAGTTAACATGCATATTGATGTTCTTCAGGGTTTTTTTCTCCTTATACCCAAAAGAAAGATTTTTCAGCTCCAGCATTGAAGTTCACACCCGGGCATTAAAGATACCTGCTAAGAAACCTCACAAGCGCCCTGAAATATTCCTCATTGTAAGGCCTTTTAAAACAGTCAAGAGACATCCTTTCCTTGAGTCTTTCCTCTTTGTCTTCCGGTACTTTCTGAAAGCTATGATCAGCACCCGGGATTATAACAAGCTCAATAGGGAAACACCGACCTCTAAGTTCACTTTCAATCATATATGCATCTTCAAGAGGGACATTAAGGTCGTGTTCTCCGTGAATTACAAGTGCAGGTCTGCTGATGTGACGAAATTGTTTCCGAGGAGCAAAATCGGGGTTCAAAAACAGCGTATCCAGGGGTATTATCCATTTTTTCCCTTTGTATGCTACCGTATATTCTTTTTTTCCTGCTTTCATGGCTTCTTTCCTCAACGATAAATTCAGACCTAAAACCAGCCCAAAAAGGTCATTTTCTTCAACCCATTTCAGTTGTTCAGGACTTTTTCTGGCATATTCCACAGGCCTTAGATAATTAAAAGCAATCATTTCACTACAGTCTCTGTAAAGTCCTCCTGATAGGATGTAGGCTTTTGGCCGGGTGTCATCTTTTGCAAGAAGGCAGGTTGTATAAACTCCAGCACTCTGCCCAAAAACCGCAATTCTGTTTGCATCGATTAAATCCTGAGCATTCAATGCATCGAGAGCTGCTCTTGAATCTTTTACGAGAGATAAGCTATCTTTTTCTCCATTCTCACTTCCTCCCACTCCCCTTTTATCCCATGAAAACGTTGCAATGCCCGCCCTGCAAAGGTGCCTGGACATTTCAAGGAAAAAATTTTTGCTGTGAACTTTCCTGCCATCCGGATGTGTGAGAGTATTGCCATCCCTGTCCTGTTCCAGTGTACCGTGATTCAGCAATACGGCAGGAAAACATTCTCCTTCAAGCCCATTCTCAGGATACCTTAAAACTCCCGAAAGCTTGACTTCGCCGTAAAATGAGATATTTTTCTCCTTCATTTCCAGAACTCCTCTTTTTCAGTTATCAGAAGGTATACGAACATGGGAACGCCTACAAAAGAAATCACAACTCCCAGTGGAAAGACTATCGGAGGAATAAGGCATCTTCCGGTAATGTCAGCCATAATCACCAGAATCGAACCTGCAATGCAGGTGCCGGGCAAAAGAAACCTGTGATCTCCTCCGAGAATAAAACGAGTTACATGGGGAGCCACAAGGCCTACAAAACCGATAATCCCGGTAAAAGATATTATCGTGGCCGTAATTAATGATGATATTATGAGAAGGGTTGTCCTGACCCTTGAAGCGTGAATTCCAAGACTTTTTGCAGTACCGTCGTCAACAAGCATTATGGTATTTAAGTCCCAGGAATATCTCATAAGAACCGGAAAAGTAAAAAGCATTGTGCATGAAATGATTGCAATCGAATCCCAATCTGAATTTGTGAGAGAACCAAAGCTCCAGTGAACCATTGCCATCAGTTTTTCTTCAGATGCAAAGAACTGAAGGACAGCTGCCAGAGCGCTGAACAGGTACGAAATTGCAATGCCTGCAAGTACCAGGGTTTCAGGTGAAGAACCTCTCAGATTTGCAAGCCCAAAAACCGAGAAAGCACAAACAAGAGCAAAAACAAAAGCATTTGCCACTACAAAAAGCTGCCCTCCGCTGGCAAGCCCTGAACCCAAAAATATCGCTAATGAAGCTCCGAAAGCTGCTGCTGAGGATATGCCGATTGTAAAAGGACTCACAAGAGGATTTCGTGTAATCCCCTGCATAACGCAGCCTGATACTGCAAGTCCGGCTCCGGCAACAACTCCCAGGAAAAGGCGAGGGAGCCGCAGATGCCATACCACTCCATAAGTAAAGTCGCTGACATTCAGGGAAGAAAAGCGGGCGGTTATTGCAAAAAAAACATCCTTCATGCCAAGTTCAGCAGCTCCGACTGTAACTGCAAACGTAACTAATATCAAAAGAAATATGAAACCGGCAAGAAGGAATGAAGTTTTCCGTGCAATAAAGCCCGAATATTCTTCTTTTAATGACAGATTCGCATATTCTTCCTTTATAGACATGATCGGATATGAAAATCTTTGATGATCAGACACCGGGCTTAACTTTCGGAAACATTTTGAAGATCTGTATTTTCAGTTTCGTTCAGGCTGGCGTTCAGGCTGGGATAGAAATAAATCCCCTGATAATTTATTCCCTGATAGTCTTCAAAATATTTTTGAGTTACAAGATCGGGGTCGTAATCTTCAAACCTTTCCGGATATAGGGCTTTTGCAAGATACATCGGGCCAAACTTTTTTCTGGAACCTGCTGCAACTTCCCAGCTTATAACAAATACGTTACTGTTTTTTACAGCATTCGTATTCGTAAGTTCCGGCCTGCTTGCCACTCCCTGCTGAATTTCCGAAAACTCAGATGCGTTACTCAAATATCCCGAAGCAGTACCTTTCAGGATCACATCCGGGTTTCTCAGGGAAATTTCTTCCGGATCAACTTCAAAAGAGTAAGCTGATATTTCAGGGAAGAGGTCTATTCCTCCAGCAGCTCTAACCATCCCGGGAATCCCGCACCCGTAATCTGCACCACCGTAGGTCAAATACGGATCAAGCCCTTCAAAGTAAACTTTCTTTTTTTCGTCATCAGGGATGTCTTTTGTCCGCTCTTTTATCATTGCCCATTCGTCAGTGAAAAAGCGTATGTATTCATCGGCTTTTTCATCTTCACCAAGCATGAATCCAAGGGTTCTGACCTCTCTTTCCCAGCTATCCACCATATAAAAATCCAGTCCGACTACGGCAATCCCAAAAGGCTCCAGTTTCTTCTGAACATCATCCGGTAAAGGAGGATAACTCGATAGCATGATGACGACATCCGGATTGAGTTCTGCTATCTTCTCGTAGTCAGGTTCGTCCCAGGTTCCAACAACCGGCACATCTGCAAGTTCAGGGAAAAAACCACTGTCAACTTTTTTCTTTGTTTCCGCATCGATTCCAACGATTCTATCAATTGCACCCAGGGAGCGTAGTTCCTCAGGCGGATTATCCCATAAAACCACAATTTTCTCTACAGGATATGGGACTTCAACGTATCTTCCAGCAGAATCTTGAACCGTTACGGTATTTTTTTCCTCGCTAATTGAGGTTTCTTCAGGAGAGCTTTGAGAAATACACCCACTGAAAACGACAGTTAATGCAAACATAATTAGAAGAGTTAAATGGAAAGAGAACTTAACATTCATAGTAGCTATTTCCTTTATTTTTTAATTAATAGTGCTATTAGTTAATTTAAAAAGATTACTATTTAATACAATTTCTAAAAATTTAATCACCACAAAGAATGAAAAAGTAAAGATTAGTAATCTTTATATCTAAATTTGTAATACTCCAGGCAGAAAAAATTAGAAAGAGATCCGAATTTTCGAAGAGGAGTGAAGAACATGAAAAAATTGACAGTTCTGGACTCGATAGAAAACTCTCCGGGTGTCGAGACACTCGAGGGCAAAATTGGCCCTTTGATCTCCGGAAACAAGGGTTCGGCGCATTACATTGTTATGTATCCGGATCAGTACTGTGAGCCCCATACACACCCCACTGAGAGCATTATATATACAGCAAAAGGAGAATGGGTACTTAATAGTGGAGAAAAACGCTACCATATGAAGGAAGGCTCTTTATTTTTCATGCCCCCTAACATAGAAACCGGCTATGAAGTGCCGTTTACTAACCCGGTCACTCTTTTGATAATCAAATTTGAAGGAGAAAGTGACCCTGAAGAATTCATGAAATACCTTGAAGGTTTGAAAGGTAGACTGAGTGAAAATGAACAAAAAGGTGAGATATTTAAAATATCATCCCTGCCCATGAATCACCCGGCAAGGTTGTTTTCTGAAAAGATAAAACTGATAGAAAACTAGTACATCGATTCCATATATCCTCAATAAACCATGAATAAAAACAAGTGAACACAAATATTTTCAATTCGTGTTTATTCTTGTCCGCTTGTGGTTTTCTCATAGAAAAAACATTGACCAGTGCTGATTTCAAAGTCCAATTCTTCCCATAATTTGGAATCGATGTACTAGTTACTGAGTGGTTTAACAACCTTTCCAGGATTCTTTTGAGAAGACTCGTACAGCCAGATAAGATAAGCTGCATATAGACACAATATGAAAAGGAAAAAATAGAGAACAGGTAAAACGCACATGAAATTCCTGAATTACAGGCACAATAAATGAAAGTATGCATGGACTTTCATGCCAAATAAGCTGATCTCAACTTTCATATCAATCTTTTTTGATATCCGGCTTTCGGGTTTTTAATAAGTGAATCCAATAATTAAATAGAAGAATTAGAGGACTTCATAACCAATTGGAAGAATTTAAAGCTTCCATAATTGATTGGAAAAATTTGAGGGCTCCATACTGATTAGAAGAATTTGACTTTATTTTTGAGATTCACGATACCTGATAGCGCTGAGCACCAGGAAAAAATGCGGGGAAATTTTTCAGGATTCTTGCAGGTGGTAAAGATGCCGGGAAATCCGAACGAGATAAAGCTGGTAAATAATGCAATGTCCAACGCCACCCGAAGGAAGATAATGAACTTCCTGGAGGCTGGTGAGAAGAGTACGGAGGAAATAGGAGAGGAGATCGGGAAGACAATGCTCGATTTTCATCTCAAGGTTCTGCAGCAGGCGAGCCTGATAGAGATCGAAGAAGGAACCGTAAAGCTAAGTGAGTATGGCAGAAATTTCCTTAAAGGGAAGGAAGACAAAGGCGAGGAGAAAAATGCAGACCTCTCACAGGCAAAGCCGGTCGAGATTGCTGAGGTCAGACAGCTTTTGCCCTGCATAGCTGACTCTTCAAAGTTCAGGGTAATCGCAAATATGGCTCCTCCTCTGGGAGGAACCCTGAAGGTTCTTGAGCCCCTCTTTCCCAGAGCCAGATATTCGGACAGAATAAGTGCTCTGATAACGCAAAAAGGAGAAATTATTACTACTATTTACGGCACCGGAAAAGTCACCATGACGATGATTAAAAACGAGGATGAAGCCAGAGAGGCCCTTGAGAACCTCAGGGATATTATCAATGAAGCAATAGCAAAAGGTGTAGCCCCGGTTCCCAGAGAAAAAGTCAGGGTCGAACCCATGGAGATCTACAAATACCTGCCTCAGACCAACTGCGGGAAGTGCGGTGAGCAGAGCTGTTACACCTTTGCCATAAAGCTCATGAGTGGGGAAACAAACCTGGAAAAGTGCATGCCTCTCAAAGAACCAGGCTATGCAACCAACCTCGAACACCTTCAGGTTCTGAGTGCATATATTTGAGTTACAGGTACCTGAACTGCAGTTACTTGAAAAATACCACCTTAACCGAGGTTCTTTGAATACATTAACCATAGTGCTGACCGGCAGTCCTTATATTCCAAGTACGCTAAAATTACCTGAAAATTTATTCTGTTTTATCGGTGCAGGCAAATTTAATTCAGGGATTGTGGAGGCAGGGACTGGAGCGAAGCCTGTGAATTGTATGCCATAATAAGAGGTTGCTGGCAGAAATAGCTTCATAAGAGGTTGCTGGCAGAAATAGCTTCATAAGAGGTTGCTAGCAGAAATAGCTTCATAAGAGGTTGCTAGCAGAAATAGCTTCAGCAGGTGTTAAAGGTGTCGGAAAACCCGAATGAGACAAAACTCGTAAATTTTGCTATGGCCAACGGTACCAGGAGGAAGATAATTAACTTCCTGGCAAACGGCTGTAGAAGTACCGGGGAAATAGGAGAGATAATCGGGAAGGAAACACTTGACTTTCACCTCAGGATTTTGCAACAGGCAGGCCTGATTGAATTAGAAGAAGAAACTGTGAAGCTAAGCGAATATGGCAAGAGTTTCCTTAAGAATAAAACAGAAAAGGTTGAGGAGAAAACTGTAGAATTCTCTCAGGCAAAACCAATAGAGATTGCAAGGATCAGACAGCTTTCGCCCTGTATGGCCGATTCCTCAAGACTCAGAGTGAGTGCGAATATGACTCCACCGCTGGGTGGAATCTTGAAACTCCTTGAGCCCCTCTTTCCCAGAAGTAATTATTCGGATAGAAAAGACAGCCTGATAATTCAAAAGGGAGAAATTATCATAACTATTTACGGTAGTGGAAAAGTTTCTATCAGGATGATTAAAAACGAGAATGAAGCTAAAGAAGAACTTGAAAGCCTGAAGAGCATTATCAATGAAGCTATTGCAAAAGGTGTAGCTCCAGCCCCCAGGGAAAAGGTAAAAGTCGATCTCACTGAGGTGTACAAATACCTGCCCCAGACCAACTGTGGCAAGTGCGGCGAACAGGGGTGTTACAGCTTTGCCATCAAGCTTATGGCCAGACAGGTAGCTCTGGACAGGTGTACACTCCTTAAAGAACCGGAATACACAGGTAATCAGGAGCGTCTACAGGTTTTGGCCGATTACATCTAAACCCTAATAATAAACATTATTTATTTGGAGGAAATTTTGAAGACGCTGACCATAGTGCTTACTGGTGGCCCTTATATATCCGAATACGCTGAAATTGCCTTCAAACTTGCTGAAGAAGCGCTTAAACAATATCAGGTGAACATATTCCTGTACCTGGACGCGGTGCACATCCCCAAAAAAGGCCAGAAACCTTCCTTTTTTACTAACGCAGGCGAACTTTTCATCGGACTCGCAGAGAAAGGGGCTGTAATCAGAGCATGTGCCCGATGTGCCGCTGCAAGAGGCTATATTGCAGAAGAAGGCCTTGAGAACGAAAGTAACTGCAGAGACTACATTCCCGGAATAAAAATCTCCAGTCTTTATGAACTCTCTGAAATGCTGAGCAAGAGTGATAGAGTAATCTCACTGTCAAGATAAACTCACCGAAACGAGGTTTGAACAAACGAGGTTTAAACGATGGAATCAGTTTTCTATCTGCTGGATGCCGCCCCATACGGCAGTGAAAAAGCCTTTGGAGCATTGAATGCGGCTGCTGTGAGCCTTGACAGGATGGATGTGACTCTTGGCCTTTACGGAGACGGGGTTTATCTTGTAACTGCTGGGCAGGACAGCACAGAACTTGGTTTGCCGAACCTTTCGGATATTCTCTATTCGTATGGAGAGTTAAAAGTACTTGTGCACGAACCCTCACTGGTTGAGAGGGGACTTTTTGAGGAAACCCTGATAGAGACCATCGAACTTGCCGATGAAGAGGACTTTCTCGAAGCAATGGAAAACTCGGACTGTGTGATCTTATTTTAAAGAAGTGACTCATTAAAAATCGACATCTATCGACAGGGAAAACAGGGGTTTGCTTAAGTATAGACGGGAGCAATAATATGAAACGAGAAGAACATGATGTATTCCTGCTGACAAAACCTCCTTTCAGTACACGATCGGAGCTGTGCCTCAAATTGGCTGCTCGCTCAGGAAATGCCAGGCTCTACCTTGCAGGAGACGGAGTATATCACCTGCTTTCAGGAATACAGGAGTTGCCAGGGTGCACAGTTTACGCCTGTCAGGAAGACCTCGAAGCCAGAGCAATAAAAGGGAGAAGAAAAATTACAGTTCCGGAGAACTTTTATGCGGCTTTTATCGAGGATCTGATGGAACACTGCAGGCAGGCATATACTTTTTAAATAATTGACATCATACATTTTAATAAGTGCTGACTGGCACTGCAATTTTTAAAACATTTAACGGACTTTACAGGTTCTAACGTGTATTTTTACCTTAGCCCGGAAGATAAAAAGTTTCAATAATATAAGTTCACCGTACAGGACTGTTTTATATGGCTGAAAAGCTCCCACGTGAGGTTATCGAGGAGTTGGAACGGGTGAGCCGGCTGCACGAGCAGGCAGTCTGCGACCACGAAAAATGCAGGGAATTTAGCGAAAACCTGTCCGACGTTCTGGTCAGGCTCGAAGATATGAAATTTTATAAGACCGCGGACAAACTGATGAGCGTCCTCATAAACTGCAAACCAAAAGAAGCGTCTCACTGCGAAAAAGCAACGATGGTCGGGGAAATGATTAAAAACGTGGCAAAAGAGGCGAAAAAAGAAGCGGGGAAATAAAAACACACTCATACACGGATGCCTTTATTGATATGAACAGCAGCGTCGAAGCTCGGCATGGGAAAAGGCCCCCTCCCTGGCAATGCTCCTTGCAGGCATGGTCCTCAGCCTCCCAAACATGATCGTAACCAACAGGATCATGAAGCCGAAGTGTGCGGCACTCTATATCTCCCTGGTTGTGCTGATCGCAACCTTTTCGGGTTTGATCTACGGAAGCCTGGTGACATGAGCAATGCAGAACATATTTCAAATTTGACCTAATTACTTAACAAAAAACAGGCGTAAAGGAAACTGGCGTGGATGCCTAAGTCGTCAAGGTGAAGACTTTGATGAGATCCTTAATTACGGAATCATGATCATTCCAGACCTTGTGGTTGACGGGGATGTCAAGGTCGCAGGCAAGATGCCGGCCCCTGAAGAAATCAGGAAATGGATAACGGAATAAAGTAGAGAAGAATGAAGTATTCTTTTCTCTATTTTCCCCCTCTACTTCCCATTCCTTAACTGCAGGCTAAATTTCACAAACTTTTTACCAGACCTGATTTCCCAACATTGCTTTCCGAAGCAATTTTCAGAACCTGATGATCAAGGTTTAATTTTCCGGACATTATTGCCACCGTAATTCGGAAGCAGAGTCAGACAATCTCCAGATATTCCAGCATCAGAGCGTCCATGAGTTCATCCGTTTTGGTTTCGTTGGTGCCGTAGAGCTCAACGAGATAGTCCCGTATCCAGGGTTCGAGTTCCACGTCGGAAAAGCACCCGGAATAAACGGCTTTTGCCTCGATCATCAGGTTGATCGGAAATTCGAGCCTTTCGGATTTGCAGGGTGTGGCTGCGAGAGAGTAAACTTCCCGGAGTGCCAGAAGTTCCTGGATGGTGCTGTACTGGGAATCTTCATAGAGCTGGCGCGGGTGGTATCCACTCCAGGTGCACAAAATGATCTTGTCCGGGTCAAGGGAAAGTATCTGCTCAGCGGAAACCATGTTCATGCCGGGTTCGATATACACGCTGCAGGAATTGATAATTTCTGCCATCATAGCCACCTCGGTTGATCCTGAGCCGAAAGCGTAACCTGCCCCACCTTTGTCTTTAGCCCATGTAGGAGCGCCGAAGTACAGCACCCATTTTTTCTCCTCCTCAGGGATATCGGCCGTCCGGCTGCGAATGAACTCCACATGCGAACTGACAGTCTCCACGATCTTTTCTGCTTCGTCCTCTTTTCCAAAAACATCACCCAGTAGCCTTATTTCTTAGTACATGGTTTCCACACTGGGTTCTTCGTAACAGGAAGGTACTTCAGCACCACAACAGAGATGCCCATCGCCTCTCCATCGCCTCTATGCCTCTATCTGGGAGAAACTTCTCCGTGTTCTCGTCCTGATCCTCAAGGCACCGGAGAATGAGGAGATCAGGGTTGAGGGATGCGATTGTCTCCACGTTAGGAGGACCATAGGAAACACCGAAACCTCCCACATTCGTAACGTTGTCAAGCCCTGGGTTGAGGATTTTACCTATTCAGGTGTTCACCGTATAATCGGTTCCTTTCCACACGTACTGGCCCGTCTGAAGCGGTTTATCATACACGCTACCTCCTACGATCCGGTCTTCTACCCCGAAGGTATACATCGTGGTATCAATTAACGACCTGCTGATGGCAACAATCTTTTGCGGTTCTGAGGGGATAACGACCTCCTTTCCCCGCATGTCGGTAACCGTGCGATACTGCACCAGAGTGGATGAATCGGGGCCAGAGGAAGCGGAACTGGAGAGTTAGGAATCAGAGAGGTCGGAACTTGAAGAAGTTTCCGCAGTGTCGACACATCCCGAGACAAGAAGAGCTGTAAGGAGTACACTGACGAGGGCAAAAAAGGGAATTAAGCGCACTGGTCCACCTCCCACCAGAGTTTTACGCGCATTGAATTTTCGGAAAGAACGAATTCGCCTCCTTCTTTCTTCAGGACGGAAGAGAGATATTCCCTGAGTATTTTTTCCTGGGCATCTGTCTCAACATGGTATTCCCGCTTGAAGTTCTCGACAGCCGCATCAAAGTCGGGGAATGTGCGGGTATACAACAACTGTAACGTTTCCATATTCGGGTAGATTCCCATGTCATAGAGGACATGGAAAAGCACGTCGGCCTTTGGCCCGGAACGGTATTCCTGACCGTGCAGGGCTGGCCAGAGGTCAATCATCCACTGTTCCCAGGGGGAACTTCCCAAAAACCAGTAGAGACAAACGCGCTTTGTTGCCAGTTTACACATCTTTTCCACGGCGGCACGGATGTCCGGCATTCCCAGGGAGTATGAAGCAAATACGACGTCATAAGGACCCGAAAGTTCTGCAGGGTCGATGTCTTCCCACCGCTTTGAAACGATCTCCAGGTTCTCAACCCCTTCTTTTTGGGCGAACTCCTTCATGACCTCAACCATGCCTGCAGCAGGTTCCACGGCAGTCACGTGGGCACAGCGGGAGGCAAGAGGCACTGCAAGGGTTCCAGGCCCGGCTCCGACATCAAGCACTCTGGAAGCAGGTCCTACTCCCAGATCGGAAAAGACCTTGGCAACTCTTTGAGGGTTTTTGTTTGAACGCTCGAGAAATTCAAGGGCACTCTCCCGGGATTCCCATATTGATGCACACTCTCCTTTCCTTCTTCTGGAAAGGTTCTGCTCGTGGAGGTCTTTCCAGACCTCGTTCCAGTCAATCTCGTGAATATCCATTTCTTTTTTCTCCTTCCAGACTCTGTATAACTTGGCTGCTGACCTTGAATTCGTGAGCAGCATATGGATCATTGTCATTTTATCAGATCGTCGTCGTTTTTTCCGAAGCACTGCAGTCGCCGGCAGCAATACAGAGGGGAATAACCATCTGAGTGTCAGCCATTGATCGGACAGTACAGGTATTTTCGTAAATTCTGCCCAGCCCCTCTTCTGTAATGACCTCCTTCGGCTTGCCATTTGAGATAACAGTGCCATCAGCCATGACCACTACACGGTCACAGAACCACGCGACATGGTTGGGATCGTGGCTGCAGGCTAGGATTGCTTTTTCCTCTTCTGCGATCTCACACATGATTTCCCAGATATGCATCTGGTTCTGAAAATCAAGGGCTGTGGTGGGTTCGTCAAGAAACATCAGCGGTGTGTCCTGTGCAAGTGACGCAATAATGAAGATTTTATTCAGCTCAGAAAAACCCTCAACTTCTTCCCACCCTATCCTTTTGAAAATATTATGCAGTTTCGTATATTCAGTCATCTAATATACTGCTCCGGAAAATATGATACGCATCGGGGTCGCGGGCTAAATTAGTACATAAACAAAAATATTCACATAAAATACCTTACTTTTCTTATTTAATTAATTGTAATACATATATATTTCGTTTTTATTAGCAAATAATCACAAGAATATGAAATTAAAAATTACCAGATGCGGAGAAGAAAGGGAGAGAACAGGAAAGAAAGAAGAAAAAGAGAAGGGTGAGGAAGGCAAAAGGTAAGGATTCTATAAACAGGAAGTATTTATTCGAAAAGGAAGAGGAAAATAAAAAGTTTTGAAATTAGGAGATTTGGCACAGGAGTATCTATCAACACAGCAGTGCATCACCTCGACTTCTATTCTTTCATGTTCTTCTTCATCAAGAAGGGCAGCTTTAATGTGTTCAACAGGAAGGCACATATTTTCCGCAACATAAGAGCTTTCTCTTTCATACGGATTTACCAGGTTAATCCATACTCCATTTTCGACCTATTCAGAGTTATCATTCCGAAATCTATTGATTTGAATAGCTGAACCATGTTTGATTCTTTCCGCCTTATTCGGTTTTTATGAGATAAAGATCTCTACTCTATAAAAATGGAAAGCTACAAGCCTTAAGCACGACATAGTTAGAGATAAATTTGCATAAGCAAAGAGAAAGAGTAAAGTTTTGTACAGACCATTATTTTTGCGTAAACTATTTCACCATCATTAAACCTCTGTAACAATGGTGATGAGGTCCACCCTGATAATTGTCAAAACCGCTTATGCTGATGACTTCTACACAACTATCATGGTGTTGACATGTATACAATTCTATTAATAGGCATAGGTGGTTTTATAGGCGCCGTCCTGAGATATTCCTTAAGTGGGTGGGTGCAGAACAGTTTTGTTAATTTTCCGTTAGGTACTTTGGTTGTAAACATCGTGGGGAGTTTCTTTTTAGGTTTGGTCATGTATCTTTCTGAATACCAAGGACTGTTTAGCGAAGAAACAAGAATACTCCTGACAATCGGTTTGCTAGGTGCCTTTACAACATTATCAACATTTAGTTACGAATCATTCAGATTATTAGAAAGTTCAAAATTAATGCAATTAACAATGAATATAGTGGCAACGGTATTATTTTCCATATTTGCAGTATATTTAGGAAAGATTTCAGCCTTGAATTTAGCCGCATACCTGAGGGGGATTAAATGAAAAAAGAGTCGTCAGCAATACTACTGAGGATATTCATAGGAGAGTCTGATAAACACAAAGGCAAGCCGCTATATATGCATATAGTTGAGATGCTTAAAGAAGAAGGAATAGCAGGAGCAACTGTTTTTAGAGGAATTACAGGTTTTGGGAAACAGAGCTACATTCATACGACCTCTATACTTCGCTTATCAACCGACCTGCCAATACTCATTGAAGTTGCTGATACAGAAGAAAATATTGCTAAGATCAGGCCGAAGTTAGACGAAATAATTACCGAGGGTTTGGTTACAGAAGAAAAGGTAAAAATTGTGTTTTATGGATCTTGACAAAAAGAAATCAGATATTCTTTGCCGGGGAGTCTGAAAATTACAGAAGCTGATGACACTGTATCGACCTATTAGCGAGAGACGTAAAACATAATGAAAACATCCACAAACGTTATTATTACCCCTATGATCATATCTGTCAGGTATCTTCTTATCGACAAAAAGATCCCAGATCAGAGAGAAAACAATGAAAATCCCTCCGTGTGCAGCATAAACTCTGCCGAAATGTGATGGCTGAAAGGTTGGAATGATTCCGCAGACAGCTAACATCAATCTACCCAGAGGCCCGAATACTGCTCTCATATTATTCCTTAACCACAAACAGATCAGATATCCGCCTCTTATTTCAAACAGGGCGGCCAGGAAAAAAGGACAAAGGGAGACTCCCAGCTCAATCATGCAGCATCCTCCTTTCTTGGCCAGTAATAGATAATTGAGACTTCGAGAAGAATTATCAAGGTGTCTATCAGACCATAAATGTCAAGGGAGCCGTTTTACCGAAAATCCAGTTCTGAAGAGAATAAACAACAACAGCCCTAAAAGAATAAACAGCAGTTTTGAAGAGAATAAACAGCAACATCAGCTCTTAAACTCCAGAAGAATGTAAACTGGGTTTAAAGAGTTGAAAACACGAGGGTGAATATAGACTGGAAAGGAAAATTATTTCAAATATATTTGAAATAGGAAATTTTATATAGGTTTTTTCAAATAGATTTGAAATAACAGGATAAATCTGGAAAATCCTCCCTGGTGGAAAAATGACTCTTGATTATCTCACTTATCTCATATCAGTAGGGCTTCAGTCCGTGCAGGAGTACCTGGCGCTCCATGTGCTGATGTGCCTTGTACCGGCCTTTTTTCTGGCTGGTGCGATTGCCTCCCTCTTTTCCAAGGAATCGGTGTTGAAGTTCTTCGGAGCGGATGCCCCCAAATATGTCTCTTATACGGTAGCTGCGGTTTCAGGTTGCTTACTTGCGGTCTGCAGCTGCACGGTCCTTCCCCTTTTTGCAGGAATTTACAAGCGAGGAGCAGGTATAGGCCCTGCAACCACATTTTTGTTTTCGGCCCCTGCAATCAATATCCTTGCAATTGTCTACACTGCAAAGATCCTGGGATATGACCTGGGAGCAGCACGGGCTTTTGCAGCAGTGACCCTTTCCGTACTTGTGGGCATAATAATGTCTCTTGCCTATGAAAGGAAAGACACGGAAAGAAAGCCCATAAAAACCTTCGGAGAAGCAGAGCACAAACACAGCGTTCAACTTTTCGTCCTGCTCATCGTCGTCCTCATAGCCCCAGAATTGATGTCCTCCTGGGGCTGGAAGTACACGTTCCAGATACTTGCCTGGGCTCCCCTGATCGGACTTACTGCATATCTCTCATACAGGTGGTTCTCAAAAGAAGAGATCAACAGCTGGATGGGAGAAACCTGGTTCCTGATAAAGCAAATTACCCCCCTGCTCCTGCTGGGAGTGTTCTTCGCAGGGATTGCGGTCGTTGTGCTCCCCAAAGAGTATGTAGCAGCTTTTGTGGGCGGAAATTCTCTGACTTCAAACTTCATCTCTTCCATAGCAGGAGCCCTTATGTATTTCTCAACCCTCACGGAAGTGCCAATCATCAAAGCCCTGACCTTGCTCGGAATGGGGGCAGGCCCTTCCCTTGCCATGCTCCTTGCAGGCCCTGCACTCAGCCTTCCTAACATGATCGTGATCAACAGGATAATGGGCGTAAAAAAAGGCATGACTTACATCTGCCTTGTAGTTTTGATTGCAACCTTTTCAGGCTACGTTTTCGGGAGCATGTTCGCATGAAGGGAGTTCGGTCGAATCAAATAAGATAGAGTCCTAATGAGTTTTAAATAACCATATAAAGCTACTATATAAAGTACCATATTAACAGAATCAAATTAACAAGGTGAAACAATGAGAATCGAAGTACTGGGTTCAGGTTGTGCAAAGTGTAACAAGACCAAAGAACTGGCAGAAAAAGCCGTTAAAGAAACGGGCGTGGATGCGGAAATCGTCAAGGTAGAAGACTTTGACAAAATCCTGGAATACGGGGTCATGGTCACCCCTGCCCTTGTGATTGATGGCGATGTTAAAATAGCAGGCAAGGTCCCGAGTGTAGAAGACATCAAGAAATGGATTACAAAATAACAGACAACAAAACGGCCTGAAAAACCAATAGAAATCCAAATTGAAATTGAAAATTAAAATAGAAAATCGAAATCGATGATTAAAATTGAGAATTAAAACCAGATTAAGGTAGTGTGAAAAAAATGGCAGAAGAAACAAAATGTGCGTGTGGTTCGGCAAATGTGGCAATTTTCCCCTGTGTGGGAGCGGCAAATGTCGGCCAGCTCTCAAATAAAATTGCAATCGAACTCGAAAAACAGGGAATAGGAAACCTGATGTGTACCGTAGGTATAGGTGCTCGAGCTCCCGGACTCATGAAATCCGCCGAATCTTCCGACAGGATTATGACCATCGACGGCTGCCCGGTAAACTGCGCAACCAAAACCATGGAACTGGCAGGTTTCAGGGTTGACCGCCAGATAGTAATTTCCGACCTCGGAATTAAGAAAACAAAAGACAGGGATCTTAAGGACGAAGAGGTCGCAGAAGTCCTTGGAAAAGTTCTGGAGATCCTGCAGTCCGAATAATCCCAACCTTTTTTCATTTTATTTTCATTTTATTTTCATTTTATTTTCATCTTCATTTTATCGTAATTTTCATCTTATCTTTGCCTTCATTTTATCGTAATTTATATTGTGATTTCATCTTCTGCTAAAATTCACCGATTTTCCACCAATCAAAATTCAGAAAACTATATATCCAAACATATCATTATTCATTGATATGAGCGATGAAGAAAACGTACAGCTCTTCAAAGCCTTAAGTGAAGAAACGCGGTACAAAATCATCAAGGTCCTGCTTAAAGGGGAGCGATGCGCCTGTGAGATTCCTGACCTCATAGGCAAGACCCAGTCCAACACCTCGATGCACCTGGCAAAACTGCAGGATTGGGGCATCATTAAGGTCAGAAAGGACGGAAAAATGAGGCTTTATTCCATAGATAATGAAAAAATCCGGGAAATTATGAAAATAGTAGAAGAATAAGTTTCATTTCAGTCCGTTAGTCCTTTTTGGCGCTTTTTTAGTAATTTAGCCATTTTTGGAGTTTTTTTAATAATTTAGTCCTTTTTGTCCTTCAGCCCGTTTCCATTTCTTAGACCTTTTTATGGATCCTTACTATTTTTCAGTCCTTATTTCAGTTCCGTTCCAATAATCAGGCAACTCCCGCATCAATCCCATCCCGCATATCAACTCCCACGTACCAAATTCCATACGAGCCCGTATGTGCCGGGGAAGATCAAGATCGGGATTAATAACGGCAACAGTCACAGTCGCCCCTGCATGAAGGAAGAATGTTCTGGTTTCCTCTCTCCACTTCCCAGCATTCAAAACAGAGCTTTACTGTGCCAAGTTCTCTGTGCTTTACTTTCAGCAACGAATATTCATCCTTCCCGCAGATAGAACATATAACCATTTTAAAACCTCAGTTAAAATTTTCTCCCAGCTTACTGTGAAAGTCCTTTTTTGTATTCAGAATATACGGAATATATAGAATAAGATATTGAACCCGACCTATTTTGAGATTTTGCTGTGATAAGAGATTCGGGTCCTGACTCAAGTATTTTCATAAAAAGCTTCATCAAAGCGACAGGTTTATATCAAAAAAACAATATATCAATATATATTGATTCAATTGGATGAGAACTGAGTATCCAAAACGAGCAAAAATAAACAGAAAGGAAGGAACTTAAAATGGCTGATATCTTTTATCCTCTGCAATGGATTGCAGACAAACTGACATACGAGGTTTTCGGGATTGCACCGACTACTCACCTTGCAGCCAGTGTCAACTTCATCATATATGACGTGTTAAAAATCTTCGTCCTGCTTTCCGTGATGATTTTTGCGATCTCCTACCTCAGGACTTATATCACCCCGGAAAAAACCAGAAAGGTGCTCGGGGGAAAGAAAGGACTTCGCTACCACCTGATAGCTTCTCTGATAGGAACGGTTTCTCCGTTCTGTTCATGTTCCTCAGTGCCCCTCTTTATCGGGTTTGTGGAGGCAGGGGTTCCTCTTGGAGTAACTTTTTCCTTCCTGATTACCTCCCCTCTGGTAAACGAAGCAGCCGTAGCCGTCCTCTGGGCAACCCTTGGCTTGAAAGCAACTGTAATTTATGTCGTTTCGGGGATTGTACTCGGAGTATTCGGAGGCTATATGATCGGCTTCCTGAAGCTTGAAAGATATGTTGAAGAATTCGTCTACAAAATAAAAGTCGGAAAACAGGCATCCGAACAAGAAAAAATGACTGTGAAAGAGAGAGCCAGAACTGCTTTCGAAGGTGTTAAAGACATCGTAGGAAGGGTCTGGATTTACGTGATAATAGGAGTCAGCATTGGGGGTATCTTCCACGGGTATGCTCCGGAAGGCATCCTCGAAAAATACGCAGGGAAGGACAATTTGCTTGCAGTTCCGTTTGCCGTCCTTATCGGGGTCCCCCTGTACTCAAACGTCATGGGCATGATCCCCATTATGGAAAGCCTGATTGGAAAGGGGCTCCCCATAGGAACCTCGCTGGCCTTCCTCATGTCGGTCACAGCCGTATCTTTGCCTGAAATGGTTATCCTCAAAAAGGTGCTGAAGAAGGAGTTGATTGCAATCTTTGTTTCAATTGTGGCGCTTTCGATCATCTTTACGGGATACATGTTTAACATACTGCTGTAACACCAACGTTGGACAATGCTAATGTTGTTCTGCCCTAAATCCTGAACCTCAAATCCTACAATCCAAATTCTAAAATCAAAATTCTGAAATCAACGAAGGTGAAAAATATGAAGATTGAAATCCTTGGTACAGGCTGTGCAAAATGTAAGAAAACAAAGGAAGCTATCGAGAAAGTCCTTGCTGAAACCGGAAAGAAAGCCGAAGTAGTAAAAGTTGAGAATATTGAAACAATCCTGAACTACGGTGTGATGGTAACTCCTGCAGTCGTGGTTGATGGAGAAGTTAAGCTTGCAGGCAAAGTCCCTGATGAAAAAGAAATCCGGAAATGGGTTGAATGAAGACTCTGAACCGGGCAGACCAGGACTGGAGTTATTTTACCATGAAGACACAGGAGTATGGGAAAGGCTTAATTAATAGCTGTCCAGATACCTGAAAGTTGAAATCAAAAACGAATTGAGGTATTCATATGGCTGAAATTACTGTCAACTCCTCAATATGCGACTTTACACACAAACTCCGCGGGAGCATGAAAGGCGGAAACATTATTGTGGATATCGAAACTCCGTGTGAAAAAATAAAGAAGATCTCGCATCTTGAAGTTCCCATGATGGAAACCATGGATATCAAGGATAACTATGTGATAGACAGGGCCAAAGAGGCAAAATGCTGTTCTAACTGTCTGGTGCCCTGCGGAGTGCTTAACCTCTGCAAGCTTGAAAGCGGTTTTATAGCAAAGTCCCTGGCAAAAAAAGCAGGAAGCCTCAGTATCGATTTTGATGAAGTCTGAGGTTTTTCTTAGGATTAAGGATACGGCTCTGAACCCTTAATATCTTGAATTTCTGGGCAGAAGCTTATTCCCGCATTTTTTCGCTTAAAAAAGTTCTTTATTTTGAAGACGATCCTTCTTTTGAGAATCGTTCTCCTTTTGAAATGCCACCCCATTTAAAAACAGATCTTCTTTTTTTACTTCGGTGCATCAAGCTATTAGTAATAAAGCCATAATTATAAACTGAAGTCAGCAGAAAGCTACAGGGTGCAGAAAAGTAAGCCCTGGAAAGTAACTGGAGCGAAAGGGGGGCCTTGTCAGCAGATGATAAACACAGTACTTGTTCCTGCGGATTTTACCATCGAAACGGAAGATTTGCTCGGCTGCATAGGGGAACTTAAAAACGCCGGCTTGAAGAAAGTTATCCTGCTGCATGTAGTTGACATACATAAAAGCCAGGGGCTTGCCCCTATGTTTGAACGGAATGCAAAAGACAGGATTGAAGATTATGCAAATTTTGCCAGGGAACTCGAACTTGAAACCGAACCTCTGGTAGTGATAGGAGACGTCAGAAGGACGATTACGGAGATCGCAGACCGGGAAGAGGTTGATGCAATAATAATGGGAGCCACCACTGAAGGCTTCATAAAGGGGAAGCTTCTCGGAAGAACTACGGAATATATAGCGCGCAGTTCAAAGAAAATATTGCTGGTTGAAAAGTATGGAGCTATGAAAGAAGGAAAGGAGGTTTATGAGAAGACCTGCCGGGCGACGTTCTCCAGGATTCTTGTACCTCTCGACTTTTCAAAAGAGGCAATGAAGGCAATAGAACAGCTTCAGGAATTAAAAGGGATCGTGAAAGAAGTTCTGTTCCTGTATGTAATAGATAACATAAAAGATATGGACTTGCTGGATGAACAGAGAGAAGAGGCAAAGGAAAAGCTCCGAAAAATAAAGGAGCGGCTTGAAGGTATAAGAAGCCAGTACCTTGTCGTTGAAGGCATCCCGTCCGATGAGATAGTCAAGTTTGCCGACATAGAAGATGTCACCCTGATAATGCTGACTGCCCGCGGAAAGGGAACTTTAACGGACCTTCTACTCGGAAGCACGGCCGAAAACGTACTCCGGAAGACTACAAAGCCCGTACTGATCGTCCCTGCAAGCAAAGAGTTCGAAGAAGAAGAGTGGGATGAAGGAGAAGCATATGCCTGAAGAGGAGGAAAGGGAGCTTGATTTCTTCAGCAAATATCTCTCGGTCTGGGTTGCAGTCTGTATTCTAGTCGGAACTGCGATTGGTTACCTTTTTCCAGGTTTTGCGGACGCCCTTGGTGGCATTGAGATTGCAAATGTCTCAATTCCGGTAGCATTCGTACTTCTGGTTATGATGTATCCCATCATGCTGAAGATTAATTTTGAAGAAATCCTGAATGTTGAGGCAAATTTAAAGCCTCTCCTTTTAACTCTTATCGTAAACTGGGCAATCAAGCCTTTTACAATGGCTTTTGTGGCATGGCTCTTTATGCGCATGATCTTTGAAGCCCTGATCCCTGCTGACCTCCAAGCGCAGTATATCGCAGGTATGATCCTGCTCGGGCTTGCTCCCTGTACGGCTATGGTTCTGGTCTGGACTTACCTTGCGAGAGCCAATATTAACTATGCTTTGATTCAGGTCTCGGTAAACGACCTTATTATTCTGGTGCTGTTTGCTCCACTGGGGAAGTTTCTCCTTGGGGTCACAACCGATTTTCCGGTCCCTCTCATGACAATCTTCTTCTCGGTCCTGTTTTATGTGGCAATTCCTCTCGGCCTTGCCGTGCTGACAAGGCAGGTAGTGATAAGGAAAAAAGGTATTACCTGGTTTGAAGACCGGCTAATCCGAAAAATCCAGTGGGTTACCCCTGCCGGCCTTTTAATAACTCTGATTCTTATTTTTATCTTTCAGGGGGACAACATCATAAATTACCCCCTGCATATTCTCCTGATCGCGATCCCTCTGGTACTGCAGACTTACCTGATCTTCGGGATCGGGTATGCAGGAGCAAAATACCTGAAAATTCCCTATAGGGAAGCTGCGCCTTCGACCTTCATCGGCGCCAGTAATTTCTTTGAACTGGCGGTGGCGGTGGCTTTAATCCTGTTCGGAATGGAATCAGGAGCAGCTCTTGCAACCGTTGTGGGAGTCCTTGTGGAAGTTCCTGTCATGCTTTCTCTTGTGAAGATCATGGAAAAGAACAGGGAAAAATTCAGATTCTGAAGAGGCTCTTGTAGAAAAAAGAAGAGGAAAAAAAGCAGAAAAGTAGAGATTAAGCTAACGAGTCGCTAACTGCTGAATCTGAACTTAAAGGTTCAGCTATTTCTTTGGTTCCGTCTCCAGTTTCCGCAGCAGCACCCTTTCTCTTTTTCAGCCTCCTCAGGCTTTTTCTCTCCAAACACAATATCATATACGTTTTCACCGTAAACATTTGTCCAGCCAAGCTGAGAGCCCCCTGCTATAAACATGGCAACTGCAATGGCTTCTGCAATCTCCTTTTTGCTTGCCTCGTTAGCAGCAGCTCTCTGGGAGTGAACATCAACACAGTACTGGCAGCGCATAAGGACCGAAGAGGCGATGGCTATAAGTTCCTTGGTCTTGCGATCAAGTTCTCCACCCTCAAAGATAGAATCTCTCAGTTTTCCAAAGGCTTCGGCAGTATCAGGCAGTATTTCGTTCATGAATGGCACTTTATTCCTCCACTCAATTCTACAATCTCAGTTTATAAAACACAGAAAGTCGCATATCAATTTTCATTGATATTCAAAGCGGGAATTGAAAAGAAAAATAATAGAAGAGAAATGGAGAGAAAAACCCTGTAAAAGTAACCCGAAAAAATTTGAATAGAATCAAAAAATCCGGGAAAAGTCAAAAAAACTTGAATACCTATATTTAATGAAAAAGTGTCACCACACTTCAATTAGTTACAGAGCCGATTTTAAAATCTATATACTACCTTATCCAATTGACATATGGGGCAAAATGAAGTTGATTCATTGCGAATCAAAATGAACGTAAGTAGCATATCTTTGAATATGTATGGGGAACCTAGCATGTATGACATAACAACCCGAACAAATCTGAGATACGATGAAGCGATTGCAAAGGTAAAGAAAGAACTCGCAAAGGAGGGCTTTGGTGTTCTCACCGAGATCGACGTAAAAGAAACCTTAAAGAAAAAACTGGATTACGATTTCACCGATTATATAATTCTTGGTGCCTGTAACCCGCCATTTGCAAAAAATGCCCTTGAAGGTGAAATGAACATAGGTCTATTGCTACCCTGTAATGTCATCGTGTATGCAGACGGCGATGAAACCGTTGTCTCAGCAATCAGGCCGAAGGAAATGTTCAAGCTTGTGGAAAACAAGGAATTGATCGGAATCGCAGATGAAATAGAAGAAAGGCTTGAGAGGGTCATAGCAAATATATGAGCAGATACATACCGGAAAAATTTCAAAGAAATTCAGTTTTGTCACCGACTCCGGGCTGTACCTGTTTTTTTCGATCGCGACAACTTGAAAGAATCGAATATTTGGGTTTTTAAGTTGTTTATTCTTTAACAGGGAAAGAAATTATCTGACAATCCCCTGGAATGAAAATACTGGGATTTGAAAAATACTTTCATTCCTTTGTATCTGCTATCTGAAGAATTTCATGTTTGTTTGTCGGGTAAGTCGGGAGGATTACTCCTCCTTTCTCCCCCAGGAACCGTACGTGAAAGTTTCCCTTCATACGGCTCGAGTGTTTTCAAACCCTTTCTGCATCAGGCATCAGTTATTTTGCATAACTGATTTTGTGATTCTGGATAACAGCCCACTAACATTAATGTCTGTAAGCCTCTCACCTATTGGTGTCTTTGAGTATCTTACACTCGTGAGTTTGTTTCCGTTCACACAAGAAAACACCATCTGTAAGTCTGCATCCTTTCGGATCAGGGCAAAGTTTGAACCCCTATCCAATCCATTAAAGATTGGCATTCGCTTTTTACTGAATCCTCTACCCTCTTTGTCGTTGTTGCTCCTTACGAAGTTCCTACCCTTTTGAAGGGAACAAATAGGGCTTACCAAGTTCTATGTCATGAATAATTATGGGTTCTTTAGGGGCCATCTATAAGCCGGAAACCATTTGTCCATTTGCTTGAACGTCATACCAACCGTTAAAGCCTGATTTCGTACCATTTTGGTCCAAGCGTATCAATCCAATTTCGCTTGCCGTACTTTACGACTCTTACAATGGTTCACTTTACGTTCCCCATGGAACCCTTACCCTAGCAAGTTATCTGAATTGGATTTTCTGAGGTTCTCACATTGTCCCAGAAGCTTTGCACCCCATCATTACTGATGACGCACATTCTGGTAGGGTTACCCCAAATGGAAAGGGCAGCATCTTAGCAATTCATGACATAACTTCTTGTCGCACGATATGAAAGTACTTTACCTTTCATTTATTGTGCCTGTTATTCAGAGAATTTCATGTGCGTTTTTGATGAAAAAAGCAGGATAAAACTTCCTCCGGGTGGAAATTTTCATCATTTTATGAAGAAATCAGAACGGATTCAGAGGAATTTTATAAAGAAGCAAGTGCCTAATTAGATCAGAGACTTTCAAATCTAATTCGAGTCCTCTCGACCTTACTTGCGCTATAAAAACAGAGAAAAATAATAAAAAGGAAAATAGAAAAACAAGAATATAATAGAGAACATAAAAGCAACACTAAAATTGCTTAGAAAAACTCTTAGAGGCTGTCTTAAAATTCAAATCATTTCTACATTTGGGTAGTACGCATTGTTGATCTTAAGTTTACTCCGTAAATTAATTAGATCTTACTTATTCGCTCGATGCATAATATCAAATGCATTAGACATCATGGTTAAAATTTAAACTTTAGACATTTAACGGTTCAATTCTACCGTTTTTCAATCCAAATACATGAGTCCTATCCCAATTGTATAATCAAATTGAATTTTAAGACACGCTCTTAGAGAAAAACATCAGGAGACAAGCACTTGACAGAAATTACAGTAAACTCTACAATCTGCGGTTTTACACACAAAATTAGGGGGAGTATGAAAGGGGATAAGATTATTGTGGACATCGAAACCCCCTGTGAGAAAATAAAAAAGTTTTCGCATATGGAGATTCCCATGATGGAAACCCTAGATATCAAAAACAACTACGTGATCGATAGAGCGCAGGAAGCGCAGTGTTCCTCAAACTGCCTGGTTCCCTGCGCCGTACTTAACCTCTGCAAGCTTGAAAGCGGGTTTATGGCAAAGTCCCTGGCAAAAAAAGCCGGAAGTATCAGTATCGAATTCAATAATACCTGAACTTATGGATGAGTGGAGTCAGGCAACAAAAATCTGCCTGCAAACCACCAGGGTCTGCAAAAATACCTTGGAACTGCCATAAGTCTACGGATAATATTAGTCTACGGGACAATCACACTCTTTATCAGCGTTATCCAGATACACGCTGTAAGTATGATTGTTTTTAACCCGGAACGTAATTGACTTATCCTGCTCGAGTTTATAACTGAGAAACTGTTCTAAGGTATTATCGCAGACCCTAGTGTTTTCTCCGGCACTTATATTTACATTTAC